>CAZFDL010000175.1:0-6019 GCA_964517905.1 uncultured Anaerolinea sp.
CCGTCTCTTTCGCAGTGACGGTTGGTACTGCCCGAAATACATTTACCGAGCTGATCTGTGATGCCGCTTCGACTCGCGTCGTTGTCTATGGCATGGACTCGGGCGTCCAGATGGGACCCGTCATCAACGCCGCGTCGAAGGCGAGAGTCGAGTCGTTGATTGGACTCGGCGTCAAAGAAGGAGCAGGCGTCCCCGTAGATGGACGCGGTACTTTAGTCAAAGGTTATGAAGGCGGCAACTTTGTGCGTCCCACGATTTTGTCAGATGTCCCCCGTGGCAGTGAAATCGCCAAGACCGAAATCTTCGGACCTGTCTTGAGTCTCATGCACGTCGAGACTGTTGATGAAGCCATCGAGTTGGTCAACAGCGGACAATATGGCAATCAAGCGAGCCTTTTCACATCCTCAGGTTCTGCCGCAAGAAAATTCAGATATGAGGCGGAAGTCGGTAATGTTGGAATCAACATCGGCGTCGCTGCGCCGATGGCGTTCTTCCCGTTCAGCGGCTGGAAGGATTCGTTCTTCGGCGATATGCACGGGCAGGGCATGGACGCGGTCGAATTCTTCACGCAGAAAAAAGTTGTAGTTGAACGCTGGCCCAAGGAATGGTCGAGGAAGTTTTAATTATCGTAGGGGCACGATAAATCGGGCCCCTACATGAGGTTTTATGAATTACGAAAACGCATTATCTTATTCATCCCAGTGGCTTGACATCATCAAGCAGGATCGCTTCCCAGAGCAGTCACAGGCAAAGTGGATCATCGACGAATCCAAACAAAACTTTGCCGAGCATTTCAATCGCGGCTGGCTGGAGTATCGCAAGTCTGTGACGGAGGCCGGCGATTGGGCATCGGTGGAATGGTCGGGGAAAGGATCGACGTTCACCGATGTGATGGGCCGAAAATATATCGACTGGCTTGGCGGCTTTGGTATGATGGATCTGGGTTGGTGTCATCCCGAAGTCGTGGAGGCGGTCATCGCGCAGGTGAAGCGCAGTCCCATGCCGTCACAGGAATTGATCGACCCGCTGCGCGGCGTGCTGGCAAAACTGATGGCGGAGATCACGCCGGGCGACCTGAAATATTCATGGTTCGCGGCGAGCGGCACCGAGGCGATCGAGGCTTCGATCAAGATAGCCAAGCTTTATACGGGCAAGTCGGCGTTCATTGTTGCGCTCAAAGGCTTCCACGGCAAAACGATGGGATCGCTCTCGATGATGGGCAAAGCGGATTATCGTCAGCCGTTGGGTACGCTGTACGGCGGGCAGATATATCACGTCCCATTTGGCGATGCGGACGCGCTCGAGATGCAGCTTGAAATCTGTGACAAGGTCGGTATCGGCGTGGCGGGCGTATTATTCGAGCCAATTCAAGGCGAGGCAGGTGCCATCGTCCCGCCGGAGGATTTCTGGCCGCGAGTGCGCGCCGCGACGAAGAAGCACGGCGTTCTCCTCGTTGCGGACGAAGTGCAAACCGGACTTGGACGTACCGGGAAGATGTGGGGCGTGGATCATTGGGACGTTGCTCCCGACATCCTCGCCACTGCCAAATCGCTCGGCGGTGGCGTAATGCCGGTCAGCGCGGTAACAACCACGGAGGACATCTTCAAGCCGATGATGTATCCGAACCCGTTCATGCACACCACCACGACAGGCGGCGGCGCGTTAGCCTGCGCGGCTGCGATCGCGGCCATCAACGTCACGCTTCGTCACAGGCTTTGGGAGGGCGCGGCGGCGAAGGGCAGCTACCTCATCGAAAAGGTGACCGAACTTGCCGACGAGTTTCCGCAGTTGTATAAAGAAGTGACTGGCAAAGGACTCCTGATCGGTCAACACTTCCAATCGCCCGAATTGGGTTACAAGGTCGCGGCGGAATTGTTTAAGCGTGGCGTATTGGTAGCGGGAACATTGACCAGCGCTCAGACCATTCGCATCGAACCGCCGTTGATTATCACGCAGGAAGAAATTGACGAAGGATTGAATCGTTTGAGAGATTCGGTCGGAGTTGTCACAAAGTCGATATAGGTTGTGTACCGATGGCTGCAGCTTAGTTATCAAAAATATTATTAACGCGAATTATGCAAATTCGGCGGATCGGGCAAAGGATTTTAATACATTTCGCTTTATTCGCTTTGTTCTCAGCCTTCATGGTAGAAGCATGTCTCGGTCATGAGGTCTTCAAGCGACTCGGCCAGGCGTGTTAATGCCTTCTCGCAATGACGTGATAGTTGATACAATAAGCAAATCCTGCTCCGAGGTGAGAGATATGGCAAACGGATATGCGGTCGAAATGCAAGATGTCGTCAAGCAGTTCATCACGCCCGAGGGAGGCATTCTAGCGGCCGTCAATCATGTCACGATGCAGATCAAGGATGGCGAGTTCTTCTCGCTCCTGGGTCCATCGGGTTGCGGAAAAACCACCTCCCTGCGAATGATCGCCGGCTTTGAACTTCCCACCGGCGGTAAAATTCTTATTCACGGCAAAGACGTAAGTCAGGTTTCTGCGTTTCAGCGACCGGTCAACACCGTCTTTCAGCAGTATGCGCTGTTTCCTCACATGACCGTCGAACAAAATATCGGCTTCGGTTTGGAGATGAAAGGTGTGCCGCGCGCAGAGCGTTCCATGCGCGTATCGGAAGCGTTGGAGATGGTGCGACTCCCCGGCATGGAGATGCGCCGCCCCAAGCAGTTATCCGGCGGACAGCAACAGCGCATCGCCCTCGCCCGCGCCCTGATCAACAAACCTGAAGTTCTCCTCCTCGATGAGCCGCTAGGCGCGCTTGATCTCAAACTCCGCAAAGAAATGCAATTGGAGTTGAAAACTCTACAGCGTGAAGTGGGTATTACATTTATTTATGTGACTCACGATCAGGAGGAAGCGCTCACCATGAGCGATCGGATTGCTGTGATGAGCAAAGGCGTGGCGCTTCAAATCGGTCAGCCTGAAGAAATTTATGAACGCCCAGCCACGAAGTTCGTCGCCGACTTTATCGGCGAGACCAACTTCCTTGATGGCGTTGTGCGCGGACAAAATAGCACGACAGTTGAAGTTGATTTGCCGGGTTCGGGTACCGTCCATGTGGAATCGAGGAGAAAGTTTACGAACGGTCAGCAGGTGTCGGTGGCGGTGCGACCTGAAAAGTTGACGTTGAACAAGGAAATCGCGGATGGCAACAACCTTAAGGGGCGGGTCGAAGAAGTTATCTATATCGGCACAGACACACATTACGGTGTTCGTTTTGCTGGCGGTCATAAGCTACGCGTGCGTGAGCAGAATGTTACGCAGGCGCACAAGGAAATCGCTCATACAGGCGACGAAGTGAGGGTTTCATTCACGCGGACATCGCCGCGTCTCCTCACGGAATAAGCGAGGACCCCCATGCTCAAATATTTCCGCGGCAAGAAAAACCTGCAACTTTTCGGCTTGATTGGTCCGGGCGCGCTCTGGATCTTGGTCCTATTCAACCTGCCGATTCTGATTGTTCTGTTCATCAGTTTTGTCGAGCGCGGGCGCGCAGGCGGAATTAAACTCCCACCCGAGTACACGCTCGATAACTACGCCCAATTTTTTAATGCCTGTTCGTCGCAATTCGCGGGAGCCGAGTGCGACCCGTTCCTCTATCTGGGAATCTTCGGCAGTTCGGTGCGGATCGGATTCATCGTGACGTTGTGGTGCATCCTGATTGGATATCCGCTTTCCTATTTCATTTCGAAGCAAAAACCGCTCTGGCGTGATGCCTTGATGATCCTCGTCATCATCCCGTTTTGGACGAATTTCCTCGTCCGCACGTACGCGCTCAAGCAGGTGCTGGCGACGGAAGGATTGATCAATTCATTTTTGATGAATCTCAACATTATCAACCAGCCGCTGGATTTGCTCTTCAACGAACTTGCAGTGGTGATTGGATTGATCTATGGATACATACCATTCGCGATCCTGCCGATGTATGCTTCGATAGAAAAATTCGACCATACCCTCATGGAAGCCGCGGCTGATCTTGGCGCGCCGCCCTGGCGTTCCTTCCTGCGGATCATGTTGCCGATGACTATGCCCGGAGTTGTCGCCGCGCTCGTGCTGGTGTTTGTCCCCGTTGTCGGGGCGTTCATCACGCCCGACATCATGGGCGGCGGCAAGGTGGAAATGATCGGCACGCTGATCAATCGTCAGTTCGGCGTGGCGCGCAACTGGCCCTTTGGCTCGGCGATGTCGTTGATCCTGATGCTGCTGGTGCTGGTCGGGGTCATTTACTACTTCCGCTCAAGCACGGAAGAGACGAGGAGGGCGATGTGAGCGCGCAATTCCCGGTCTACCCGAAGCAACAGGTGCGTCTGTCGACGCGGATCGGCAACTGGTTGTTGGGAACGAACGCCGCCCTGCTCTTCGGTTTTCTCTACCTTCCCGTCGTCATCCTCATCATCTTCTCTTTCAACAACACACGGTCAATCGCCGTGTTTACGGGCTTTTCCACCGAGTGGTACACGTCACTGGCGGCGAACAATGAACTCCTGGATGCGGCGCGCAACAGTCTGCTTGTCGGGTTGATCACCACGATTGCTGCAACGACCATCGGAACGCTGACCGCCCTCGCCATGGATCGCTATCGCTTCAAACTTCGCACCGCGTTCGACGCGAATTTGTATCTTCCAATTGTGATCCCAGAAATCGTGTTGGGCATCGCCCTGCTGTTGTTCTTCAATCAGGCGTTGTTTCCCTTTCTGAATAATACGTTTGGGTTGCGGGCAACCACAGGCTTGCACACAATCACGTTATCTCATATCGCTTTTGATATTCCCTTTGTGTACGTGATTGTGCGCGCGCGACTCGCCGACTTCGACAAAACGCTGGAAGAAGCCGCCGCAGACCTCGGCGCGGACGAATGGAACACGTTCAAACGTGTGACCCTGCCACTGCTCATGCCCGGCATCATCGGCGGCGCGCTGATGGCGTTCACGCTCTCACTGGATGACTACCTCATCACAGCCTTCACGAAGGGAGTACAGGAACAAACAATGCCGTTGTATATTTACTCGCTTGTGCGCAAAGGTGTGACGCCTGAGGTCAACGCGCTTTCGACAGCGCTGCTCGTCGGTTCGATTGGATTGGTGGGATTGTCGCTGACGGCTCAAAACGGCGGCGCGGTCTATACGCGAGCCATGTCCATCGGCGCGGGGCTCGGGCTTGGATTGTTCGGCTTGCTCCGCCTGCCCTCGATGCTTTCCGCGTTTTCGGTTGCTGGATTGATCGTGAACCTGTTCCTGCTTGCCGGGTTCTATGGGGCATGGCGCGCATTCCCATCTTTCCGCGAGGAGTTGAACGAAACCAATCGTTCAGGAAAAACCCTGGCATGGATCGCGCTTGTCGTTGTGGTTGCCGCTGTGTATCTTTCCGCGTTCCTGTTATTATCCTGAGTCGAAGGAGGTGCCCGCCGTTATTTGTGATAACTTTTGCACGGTCGATGCATGGTGAATTGACAAAATAACCATTCAATGAAGGAGTCGAGAAGATGAAGAAAACGCTGTTCTACATTTTGATGCTTGCCGCGCTCGTACTGTCGGCGTGCGGACCCGCCGCGGCGACTGAACCAGCCGCAGACGGAGGCGTAACGTCCGACCGTTGCGGCGATCCATCCCAACTTGCCGACGAGATCTTCTTCTACACATGGGTCGAATACATCGACCCGGCGATCAAGGAGCAGTTCGAAGCCGAATGTGGAGTGAAGGTCACCGAGACGAATTTTGCCTCCAACGAGGAATTGCTCGCCACACTGCAGGCGGGCGGCGCAAATTACGATATCATCGTTCCGTCCGACTACATGGTGCAGACCATGGTCGCCGAAGGCATGTTGATGGAGTTGGATTACAGTGTGATTACCAACATCCAGCACATGGATCCGCTCAACGTCAACCAGTATTTTGACCCCGAGCAAAAGTACACCGTGCCATGGTTCTGGGGAACATCGGGCTTCGCCGTGGATACGAATGTTGTCACCGAATACACCAACAGCTGGAGCATGATGTTCGA
>CAZFDL010000176.1:0-5962 GCA_964517905.1 uncultured Anaerolinea sp.
TTGCAGCCCTGTATCAGCCGCAGATGCCGGGAAATACGGAAAGGCAGTTATTGCCAGCACAACGACCATGAGTGCGGCAAGGACTTTCGAGAACGATCTATTCGGAACGAAAGGATTAATATTCATTTTTTCCTCACTGGGAGAGTTGGCGGGCGGCGCGGGGAAACAATAATCCTCCACGCAAGGAGTCGCCCAACCTAAGATAGATTGCCACCCAATTTATCGTCCAGCCTAACTAACTTTAATTCGCGTAGTGAAGGCTGACAAAATCTTCCCCTACATGACGACTAAAAATAAGACCGCTAGTACAAATGTATCCCCTAACAATTCTGTTATTTTACATGACAAAACCATTGCAGGCAAGATTCAAAAGGTTACAACTCCCCTGAAACTGCCCCTAATTTTGAGAGGTCGGCCATGGGTATAATAGCGGATATCATGGATTCCACTGGCAAGCCTTCTCTGTCAGACCGGCTCAAATCTCTCGGTGTGAAGCAGGGCGCCTCGCACCTATCTCAGGTTCAACCTGCAGCGCCCAGCATAGACTCGGTCGTGGCAGGGAGTTTTGTCCCCACCGCCCGCGGGGAAGTGTTTGTCGTTGAGCAAGCCTACCCCCGAAACCATCTCTACGGTAATTCGACCCTTCTTTCCTCTTTCCCGCTCTCCCTAATTTCTCAGTGGGCAAATGACGAAAAGGTCTCAAATCTCCCGGTCTCCCGGTTTGCCTTCCTCGATACAGAGACTTCCGGGCTCGCCGGCGGCACCGGCACGTACGCGTTCCTTATCGGCGTGGGGCGCTTCATAGACGATCAATTCGTGTTGAAGCAGTTCTTCATGCGCGACCCTGCCGAAGAGCCGGCATTGCTCGAAGCGCTGGCTGATTTTCTCGCTCCGTGTGAGGCGCTGGTCACATTCAACGGCAAAGCCTTCGACGCTCCTCTGTTGACCACGCGCTTTACGTTGCACCAGATTCCGGTTCCCTACAAAAAATATTCTCACCTCGACCTGCTCCCGCTTGCGCGGCGCTTGTGGCGCGACCGGCTCGAATCGCGCGCGTTGAAATTTCTGGAAGAGCATGTGCTCGAGTTCAAGCGTTCGAGCGATGAAGTGCCGGGTTATGAAATACCCTGGTTGTACTTCGATTACCTGCGCAGTGGTGACGCGCGTCCGCTGGCGGGGGTGTTCTACCATAACGCGATGGATGTGACTGCGATGGCGGCATTGCTCGCGCACATGAACGACATGCTGGAGAATCCGTACGATGGCACGGTTCAGCATGGATTGGACTTTGTCGCGCTGGGGAAACTATTCGAGGATCTCGGTCACCTTGAACAAGCCGCGCGTCTGTTCGAGCGCGGACTCGAGTCTCCGATGGGCGAGGCAGATTTCCACGTCGCGGTGAAGCGGCTTTCCATCCTGCAAAAAAGGCGCGGCGATTACGCGGAGGCAGTGCGTTTGTGGCGGGATGCCGCGAAGGCGGGTCATATCTATGCCCATGTGGAACTGGCGAAATATCACGAGCATAAAACGCACGATGTGAAAGCCGCGCTCAAATGGACGAGGTCTGGGCGCAAGCAGGCGGAACGCGCCGACCTGCCGGGGTTTGCGCGCAAGCATTGGCTGGATGAAATTGCCCGCCGCCAGGCGCGTTTGGAGCGGAAAGCCGGTTTATAATAAGCGCATCTACGCGGTGAAGGAGGAACGATGGAGATTACTGTAGGCAAACAATCCGGCAGTGTGGAAGTGACGGTGCTGCGCTTGAACGGTGAGCTGGATGGGCAAACGTATCAGCAGTTGATCGATCGGGCAAAGGAGTTATATGCCTCCGGCGCACGCGATATTCTGCTCGATATGAGCGACCTGACCTACGTCAGCAGCGCCGGGCTTGTGGCGATGCATACGATTGCCTTATTATTGCGCGGCGAGGCAGTGTCTGATTCGACCAACGGCTGGGCTTCGATGAAGTCGGCGAAGACAGTGGCGGATGAAAAGTTGCAGCAACACTTGAAACTACTGAACCCCCGTCCCGAAGTGCGAAGCGTATTGGAGATGGTCGGCTTTGACCGCGCGTTCGAGATCCATTCCAACCTGGACGACGCGGTGAAATCTTTCTAAGAACACAAGCGATATGGCTCGTTCCATGTCGCTTTTGATTTAATCGGAGACAGGCATGAAGCAACGTAATCTTGGCAACTGGATCATCATTCTTCTGGTGGTTCTCACCGTTGTTGTTTGGGTGGTGTTCCCGCCCGTTGACGATGGACGTGAGAAATTTGGACGGCAGTACGCCGGCGAGGTCATTGGCTCGATCAACATTGTGTTGATGGCGAGTTCGCTTTTTCTCTCCACCCGACCCAAATGGGCGGAGAAATATTTCGGCGGGCTCGACAAGATGTACGTCACGCACCGGCACACCTCCACGGCGGCGTTGTTGTTGATCTTTGTTCATGTGCTGACCGTTCCCATCACGTTGAGTGGCTGGGCGCTTGGGAATTATCTGGGTGTGGTCGCCTTCACCGGGATCGTTTCGATCGCGCTGGTCAGCCTCGCGCCGCGCATCCCATTCCTGAACAAGTTGACCGGCGGTACGTACGAGGGTTGGAAGAATCTCAAAAAATACATCGGCATCTTTTTCATCCTTGCTTTCATCCACTCACTGACGATCAGTCAGCCGCTCGATGCGTTCATAGCCATCAACTATGTGCAGGTCTTTTTTATCATCGGCGCGGTCTCGTATTTGTACACAGAATTGTTCGGCGGTTTTTTCAAGAAGTATGCGCCTTACACGGTGGAGGCGGTGAACCACCCCAACGGTTCGACCACGGAAGTGGTCCTGCGCGCCAAACGCCAGCCGATTACCCGCCAGCGCGCGGGGCAGTTCATGTTCGTGCGCTTCCCCAACGAGAAGAACTTGAACGAATCGCATCCGTTCACCATTGCAAGCGCGCCGCAGGAGGATGTGTTGCGCGCGACGATCAAAGCCAGTGGAGATTTCACCCGCGCATTGTTCGCGGAATTGAAAGCCGGTGCGGATGCCATTGTAGAGGGCGCGTACGGCATGTTCAACTATAAAACGGGCGGGCAGAAACAGATCTGGATCGCCGGCGGAATCGGCGTGACGCCGTTCCTCTCGTTCATCCGCGAAATGGATGGCAGCCAATCCCACGACATTGATTTTTACTTCACCGTCCGCCACCCCGAAGAAGCGATCTTCACCGACGAGATCGAAGCCGCGGCGAAGAAGAACCCGCGCTTGAAGCCGTATATTCGTTTTTCATCCACAATGGGATCGCTGACCATCGAACACATCGTGGAGAACGCGGGCGGCGACGTACGCGGGCATCACGTCTACATGTGCGGACCGCTCCCGATGGTGCAAGCCTTCGAGAAGAAATTCCTCAACCTGGACCTCCCGCGCGAGAACATCCACTTCGAGGAATTCAATTTTCGCTGATAGCGAGTCACAAGGAGTTCACTATGTATCAACGATACCGGGAGCGTCGCCGTCGCCGACGAGAATACAACTCGGATAGCGGGCGTCGCTCACGGATGCGCCCGGAGATGCAAATCCTCATCGTGGTCATCGCCGCGCTGGTTGTCTTCATCATTCTATCCAGCGGGGCGCGGTGAGTTTCGAGTCAACAATGAGCCAAATCGATGAACTCGTAAAAATGGGCGACCGCGATACCCTCTACGAACTGATGACCGAGGATGGCGAATGGCTTACCCGCCTCGAATCGGCGGAGGGACTCGTGGAACTGGGTGACCGGCGCGGATACGAATTCCTCCTGACCGTCACGCTGGGTGATGACGATGAAATGATCGAAGTGGCGAAGGAAATCCTCGCCTCGCCTGAAACGGCAAAAATGCGGCGCGCGATCGAAGCGGAACGCGAACAGGAATACCGCGCCCGGCTTGAGTCCGCCAAGAAGCGCTTGCAACAGGGTGGCAGGGTCTACCGTTACAGGATGCTCCATCTGCCCGCACACGCGTTGATGGAGGATGATCCGTTGGGCAAAGGCTTCGATGTGCACGCGCTCGACAACATGGGTCTTGACGGCTGGGAAGTGGTCAATATTCTGCCGGTGCGGCGTTCGCTCATGGTCGGCAGTGTGGACGATCACTTCACCGGCGCCTATTTTCTGCTGAAGAAGGAAATCTTGCCCGGCGAAAGCCTCGAACTTAATAACTCATAAGGAGACACTATGTGCATGATCTGTGCCGCGATCCCTGCAACCGCCGCCATCGGCGCGAAACTCAATGCCGACCAACTGAACCAGCCGGGTGAAAACCGACGACCGGTTGCAAAACTAACTGGCATTGCGATCTTTCTATTGGTTGCCGCCTCCGTCGTGTATCACACATTGACCTGGCGTACTTGACGCTATCCAGTGTGGGGAGGGCCATCCTTGACCCTCTCCCTTTTTCTGTGTATACTTATTGAAAATGGTTTTCAATTTCAAATGAGGATCTATGACTGCCGAACTCTGGCTCAATCAATTGCAGGATAACGGATACCGCCTCACAGAGGCGCGTCGCGCGGTGGTGAATTTGGTTGCTGGGGCGAGCCGCGCCCTCACCCCGCTCGAAGTATTCGAGAAGGCGCGCAAAAAGAATCCTGCGCTGGGGTTGGTGTCGGTCTATCGCACGCTCGAAAAACTCGAAGAGTTGAACCTCATCCAGCGCGTACATCAGCCGGGCGGGTGCCAGGCGTTCATTGCAGCAAGCCGGGGGCACGCGCATTTGCTCTTGTGCAAGAGGTGCGGCGAGGTGGCCTTCTTCGAAGGCGATGACCTCGACGCGTTGATCAAATCCATTTCGAAGAAGACCGGGTACAACGTGAGCGAACACTGGTTGCAGTTGTTCGGCTTGTGTGCGACGTGCCAATAAATTTCAGGAGAAAAAATGAATCGCTTGATTGTGTTCTTCGTGGCTTCCGTTCTTACGTTCACTGGATGCGCGCCCGCCTCTCCCCTGGCTGAGGCTGTTGCACCAACTTCAACAGACGCGCCGCCTCGACCCACCTCAACAGAGTTTGTTCAAGAGTATGAGGTGCTTGCCTCCACTACACTGCTCGCCGACATCGCTCAGAAGGTCGCGGGTGACCGCATCCAAATTGGATCAATTCTCCCTGCGGGTGCCGATCCGCACTCCTATCAGTACACGCCGCAAGATGTGGCGAAGGTCGCCGATATCGATTTGCTGATCCTGTTCGACCATGAAAATTATGAACTATTCCTGGAGCCATTGCTCTATGCCGCAGACGGACAGATGGAATTCGTGTACGCTTCGGTGGGTGTGAGCAAGCGGGTGGATTTTGCCATGGGCGGGATGGATCCGCACATCTGGCTCGACCCGAACAATGTTATTGTGTGTCTTGAAAATATCCGCGAAGGCCTGACCCATCTCGACCCCGATGGCGCGGCGGAATTCCAGTCCAATCTGGAAGTGTACGCGGCGGAGTTGACCGCCCTCGACGCGTGGATCGCCGAACAGGTGAGTCAAATTCCCGCCGAGAAGCGTTTGCTCGTCACGAATCATGAAGCGTTTGGATATTTCGCAGAGCGCTATGGCTTTACAATCGTCGGCACGGTGGTCGAAAGTTTCAGTTCGGATGCGTCGCCTTCCGCGCAACAAATGGCTGTGTTGATCGACCAGATCAAAGCCAGCGGCGCGCCCGCAATCTTTCTCGACGCCGGCGATAACCCCGCACTGGCGGAGCAGATCGCCGCTGAGACCGATGCGCAGGTGGTCACCGATCTGCACCTCGAATCGTTGACCGATGGCGCGCCGGCCGCGACGTATCTTGATATGATGAAGCACAATGTGACGTTGATCGTTGAAGCGTTGAAATAATATCCGTAGGGCGGATCGCGATCCGCCCCTATAAAAATTTATATGTACCCTCACACCCACCACGAAACCAACCAGCCCATCCTCGATGTGTCGCGTCTTTCCGTCC
>CAZFDL010000177.1:0-5929 GCA_964517905.1 uncultured Anaerolinea sp.
TCGTTCAACCGCCTCCACCCCGATTTTCGCGGGCGCACATTGGAGGGCGAAGGCTTGGCAGAAAGCGTACTCGAACGAGCAGGCATCCAGGAAGCGGATGGGCTTGCCGCGGTCACCAATTCCGATACGCTCAACGCAGTGGTGGCGCATGCCGCGCGGGTTTTTTATAATGTTCCGAACGTGGTGGCGCGAAACTACGACCCGAACCTGCGCGCCGTGATCGAAGCGTTCGGCTTGCAGACGGTTGGTTCGACGTATTGGGGGGCACAGCGCGTGGAAGAGCTGTTGATGAACCCAGCCCAGCGCGCGGTGTATTCCGCGGGCAACGGCGAGGTGGAAGTGTACGAGATCGTCATACCCGAACTGTGGAACGGAAAGACCTTGGATGACTTGTTGAAGCCGGTCAAGCAGTGTTTTCCGGTTGCGCTTTCGAGAGCCGGCAGAGCCTCTCTACCCGAAGCAGGAACGGTATTGCAAACCGGCGACCTGCTCAACGTCAGTTCAACATTCGAGGGCATGGGCGCGTTAACCGTGCGACTTACCGGAAAGGCGGAGGCATAACATGTTCGTACTCATAGCCGGAGGCGGACGCACAGGCACACGCCTCGCCAGCCTGCTCCTCACCCAGAATTACAAGGTCCGTTTGATCGAACACCGCCGCGACCTGCTCACGCATCTGCATCTTGAATTGCCCACCGAAGTGATCTACGAGGGCAACGCTGTTGACCCCAGCGTTCTCGAGGCCGCCGGCATCCGCGAGGCGCACGTGGTGGCAGCCGTAACCAGCGAAGATTCGGTCAACCTTGCCATGTGCTTCGTCTCAAAGACCATGTTCGAGGTGCCGCGCACTATCGCGCGTGTGAACAACCCGGTCAACGCGTGGCTCTTCAATGAAAATTTCAAGGTGGATGTCGCCCTCAACTCTGCCGATGTGCTTGCTCACCTGATCCAGGAAGAAATGTCGCTGGGCGACATGATGACCATCTTCAAGATCCGCCGCGGGCGGTACTCAGTGGTGGAGGAAAAAGTTCCCGAAGGCGCAAAGGGAATCGGGATCCAACTCAAAGACATGGGTCTGGCGGAACATTGCGTCATCGCGGCCATCATCCGCGACGGGGTAATGACCCTGCCGCGCGGCGACAGTACTCTGCAGGCATTCGATGAGATCATCGCGGTGACAAGCCAGGAAGGCGCCCAAAAACTGTCCGATTTGCTCGCACACCCGGTTTACCCCACCCGCACCGGGAAGAAGGCCGAATAAGAGGAAACAGGCTCGCCCGCAGTCCGATCGGGGGCCGAACCACGCGCGAAACACTTACAAATCTCCAGCGAAACCAAATTGACCGAATCGGAAGCCGTACGGTATAATGTCGTGCTGGTTTGAAAAGACGTACCGCTATTATTTTGAAATGAGGAACGAAGAATGCCTAAGAGAACGTATCAACCGAAGATCCGCCGCCGCGTGCGTGTGCACGGCTTCCGCAAACGCATGTCCACGGCCGATGGGCGCGCAGTGCTCAAGCGCCGACGCTTGCGCGGACGCCAGCAACTGGCGAAGACCGCCAACAAACATGTGAAGAAAGTCCGCTGGTAGGCGGAATAGAGTTGCGCGGGTGCAGAGAAATTTTCGTCTGACCCGGTCTGAAGATTTCAAGCGGGTGCGGCGTTCCGGCAGGTCTTATGCCCACCCGCTTGTTATTTTGATTGTGCAAAAAAGCGAACAGGGAAAGTTGCGAATCGGAGTAACGGCAGGACGCACGACCGGCACCGCCGTGCGACGCAACCGGGCAAAGCGCATCCTGCGCGAAGCAATGCGGAGCCTTCTCCCCGACATCGCCCCTCACGCGGACTTGATCCTGATCGCCCGCTCCGGGTTGACTTCCGCCACGTTCGACGAAACCCGCCAAGCCCTGTTCAACCTCCTGCAACGCGCACAACTCGTATCACCCCGCGTACATGAATCCTGAGTTCCACTTGCATGATTATTCCCACGAGCCGCGTCTGCGCGACCTGCCGCGCACGATCTGGAATTTCCCGCGGATCGCGGTATTGTCGTTGATCCGCCTGTATCAAGCGACGCTCTCCAAAGGCATACCCGAAAACACCTGCCGCTTTTATCCGTCATGTTCGCATTACGGTTATCAAGCCATTTATAAACACGGCGCGCTCAAAGGGTCGCTCATGGCGACCTGGCGCGTATTGCGATGCAACCCGTTCAACCCCGGGGGTTATGACCCCGTTCCATAGGAGCACGATTTATCCATGCGCAAGAAAAAACTATTTGTTGTCTCTGTCATCCTGCTCGCCGTTGTGCTGAGCGGATGCACCGGCGCGATCGCCTGGCCTGGTCTATCGGCGACCGACGAGGTGGCATATCTCGCCAACACGACCACGGTCTACGCGGTGGATCTCTCGAACGGCGCTGAACTGTGGACCTTTTCCGGCGAACGCGGCGGCTTCTCCCTGTTCAATACAAACCCCAGCCTTTTTGTATCCATGCCGGTTGTGACGCAGGATGGTTTGGTCATCGTGCTCGATTCGAGCAATAAGCACGTGATGTATGCCGTTGACCCGAACGATGTGACCGAGAACACACCAGCCATTGAATGGAAGTTCGACGCAGTGGATGGATTGTGGATCGCTCCTCCATTGGAAGTGAACGGACTTCTCTTTGCCCCCAACTCGGACGGCAACGTGTACGTGCTCGATCTAACGGACGGTAAATCGGAAAAACAAGCGATCGAAGTGATCGAGGTCTCAGAACCCGGCGAAGGCGAAGCCCGCTTGTGGGCACAGCCTGTGACAGACGGCGAACGACTCTTCGTCACCTCACTTGATAAGAGCGTGCTTGCCATCGACCTCGAGACCTACCAGATCCTCTGGCATGCCGACCTCGGCGGCGCGGTACCCGGCGGGGTCGCCCTCGGCGGCGACGGAATGTTATACGTCGGCTCGCTTGCCAAACAACTCGAACGATTCGACCCGGTCACCGGCGAACACCAGGCGGTGCTGGATACGAACGGCTGGATCTGGGGAACACCGGTTGCGAACGGCGACAATCTGTACTTTGGCGATGTGGATGGCTATTTCTACTCGTACAACACCGCGGAACAAAGACTCAATTGGGAGCCTGTCCAACCGGATGCATCCATTACCGCCAACCCACTTGTGCTGGGTGATCACGTACTTGTCGCGACAGAATCAGGCGGAGTCTATTCCATCAGCGCCGATGGCGAAGTTGACTTGTGGTTTCAGGGTCAGGAAGACAGCCAGGCATATACCACCCCGGTGTCTGCCGGCGGCTTTGTGCTTGTCGCATACCTAGAATCCGATTATTATCTTGTTGCGCTTGATGAAGACGGCGATGAAAAATGGACTTTTCCAGGAAAATAAGAGCGTTTGAAAAATGAAGAATCCCAGTAATCAAACCCAGGCACAGCGGCCCGAACTGCCGCAGATCAACCCACGCGAGACGCTAAAGACCATCGTTGTGATCGGCGTCCTCGTGCTGGCGTTCTCAAACTTCAGCCTCGTTATCGACCTTGTCGTCAACATTCTCATCTTCATTTACCAATTTGTCGGTGAGAGTTTCGGCATCGCGATCATCCTGCTCACGGTTCTGATCCGCCTCATCACCTGGCCCCTCAACGCCCAACAGATGAAGAGTTCGAAAGCCATGCAGGAACTGCAGAACGACAAGGAGTGGCTCGGGATCCAGAAGAAATATGCCAAAGACCGCGAGAAACTCGCCCAGGAACAAATGCGGCTTTATCGCGAACGAGGCATCAATGTGTTCGGCTCGTGTTTGCCGACCATGATCCAATTCCCGATACTGTTCGCGCTCATCCCCGCCATCACATACGCCATCGGTTCCTACCCGCTGAGCATTCTCAGACTTTCCAAGAGTCTCGAAGCCTTTGGGCTGCAGGATGTGGTCTCGCTCATTCCTTTGAATAGCAAATTTTTAGGTGTGGATATGGGACTACCCGAACGCACATTGATCTTTGGCTTTGGCATTCCGGTGCTGGCGCTCGTTGTTGGTCTGACCACCTACATCCAGACCAAACTCACCATGCCGCCCTCCGCCAATCCCAACGATCAGTCCGCGGCCACGGGGCGCATGATGAGCATCTACATGCCGGTGATGTTATTCCTGTTCTCGGTCAATTATGCCTCCGGGCTTTCGGTGTACTTTGTGGCAAGCAACATTCTGAGCATCATCCAATACGCCATGATGGGCAAGGTCAATTGGCGAAACCTGATCCCCGGCGGCAAGAAAACGTAACCACAAGGAGGCGGGCATGAATCAAAGGACCACACTCGAGATCATCGCACCCACAGTGGAGCAAGCCCTCGCTCAAGGGCTTGCCGAATTGGGTCTCACTGCGGACCGCGTCAGCGTTGAAGTGCTGGATGCCGGCAACAAAGGCTTGTTCGGGTTAGGCAAAGCACAGGTGCGCGTGCGGCTGACCGTGATCCCCGAAGGCGGGATGCCGGTCGAAGTTGCCGAACCAGCCAAACCGAAGCCGGAGGCGAAGCGCAAGGCGGTTCAGACTCAGGATAAGCCTGCTCCAATCCAGGAAGCCAAATCGCAATCCGCAGATGATGACGCCCAGGACAGGCCCGAACACGATTTTGTTCTCGACCGTACTGAATCTGTCATTTCACGATTGATCCACATGATGCATCTTGAGGCGCAGGTCTCCGCGCATTACGGCGAACGCGACCGCGAGGGCCGGCGCAGCATTCAGGTGGATATTCGCGGCGACGATCTCAGCGTGTTGATCGGACGACATTCCGAAACCCTGAACGCGTTCCAATACGTGGCTTCGCTTCTCGTGGGTAAGGAAGTGCAGGATTGGGTACAACTCTATGTGGATGTGGAGGGTTACCGCAACCGCCGCGAAAAGCAATTGATCCAGATGGCGATGCGCATGGCAGACCAGGTAGCCAAGAACGGCAAGCGGCAAGCGCTCGAACCGATGCCCTCCGGTGAACGGCGCATCATCCACATTGCCCTGCGCGATCACCCGGATGTGAAAACCGAAAGCGCCGGCGAAGAACCGCACCGCAAGGTGACGATCGTGCCGAAAAACGGATAATACGCCTCCTCTTGAAAATTTTCCTTCCTCTTTCTTCTTTCCTCTTTCTTCGTGAGAGGCGAAAGAAGAAAGATTTGTTTAACTCTCACGGTATAATCTGCGCATGCGCAATCTGGTTTCGCTCGAAGCGGTGGAGTATCTCGCGATCGGTCATGTGGCGCATGATCTAACCGCGAACGGTCCCCGGCTCGGCGGGACGGTTGCCTACTCGGCACTCACGGCGCGGGCGTTGGGCTTGAAAGCGGGCATCCTCACAGCAGCAGGAAATGAAACGCCGCTCGACGCGTTGGATGGAATCCCGGTACTTTCCATCGAATCATCTCGAAGCACAACCTTCGAAAACCAGTACACAATCGCGGGACGCGTCCAATACTTGCGCGCACAAGCTTCAAGAATTGATTTCAATTCTGTCCCCGGTGCGTGGCGTCACGCGGCTATCGTTCATCTCGCTCCGATCGCAAATGAAATGGACTCGACCTTGCCAGATGATTTTTCGCCCGCACTTCTCGGAGTCACACCGCAAGGGTGGATGCGAAAATGGGACTCGGAGGGCCGCGTCGCACGCAGTGCGTGGTTGAACTCTGAACCGATACTGCAAAAAGCGAACGCCGTGGTCATCAGCCGCGAAGATGTGAGCGGCGATAACGAACTCATCGAACAACTGGCGCATCAGACACGGATGCTGGTGGTGACCGAAGGCGCGGACGGGTGCGTCCTGCACTGGAACGGGGATCGCCGCCGCTTCCGCGCACCCGAGGTTCATGAAGTGGATGCCACCGGCGCGGGCGATATTTTTGCCGCGGCATTTTTTGTCCGTTTGTTGAACA
>CAZFDL010000178.1:0-5919 GCA_964517905.1 uncultured Anaerolinea sp.
AGCAAGAGCGGTGGACGCGCGTCGTTCCGCGGTTTGCTCAAAGTCTACAAAGGGGCAAAAGGCGTGAAGTCCAACACGGTGTGTGACGCGCTTCTGCTTGATCCGCAATCTCGATCGGATACGTATCCCTACATCGAGATCGATGAAGATGATGTGACTATCGGTCACGAAGCCTCGGTCAGCAAAGTGGGCGAGGAGCAACTCTTCTATCTCATGTCGCGCGGTCTCAGCGAAGAGGAAGCCACCACCATGGTGGTCTCGGGCTTCATCGAGCCGCTCGTCAAGGAATTGCCAATGGAATACGCGGTCGAAATGAATCGTCTCATTGCTCTGCAAATGGAAGGAAGCATCGGCTGACATGCAGGAAAAACCAAAAGTTGTTGTTTCAAGGACTCGCCGTGCGGATGCCGCCGCGAAGGACTTTGTATTTACAGAATCAGACATTCGCACAGGGCAAGGTGCAACTTCAGCGTATCGCGCCGCAGCCTGGTCGGCCTTCAAAAAGCATACACTCCCCGATACGGCCCAGGAGGCATGGCGCCGGACGGATATTCACCTGCTTTCCACAGATAAGTTTGTTTTCCCGAAGGATGGTGCCTTTAACGACCTACCTGCGGTGCGCGAAGATCTGTTGAAGCCACTGACAGGTGGCCAGCATGGAGGACAGATCGTCCTCATGCCCGGTGGCGTGACAGTCGAGTTGGATGAAAAGCTTGCGAAAAAAGGCGTCATTTTCACGGATTTGAAGACTGCCGAAGAAAAGCATCCGGATTTGCTCGCGAAAATGCTGGGCAAAACCGTACACGTTGAGGAAGGGAAGTTTTCCGCGCTGGCAGGAGCGTTCGCTCAAAACGGCGTGGTGTTGTACGTCCCCAAAGGTGTGACCGTTGACGAACCGCTCCATTCCGTGTTGTGGGGACCCGGCGTGGATTTGGCACACATCTCGCATATCCTCGTACTGGTCGAGGAAAACGCGTCGGTTACATACGTTCACGAGGCGGCCTCGCCTGACGAAACCGGAGCAAGTTCAATGCACGCGGGAATCGTCGAAATCCAGGTGATGGCAGGCGCGACGTTGAAGTTCGTCGAATTGCAATCATGGGGGCGTCACGTGTGGAACTTCAGTCACGAGCGTGCGCGCGTCGAGCGCGGCGGTAATCTCGATTGGATCTTCGGTGCGATCGGATCGCGCCTTACGAAAAATTTCTCTGAACTCGATCTCGCCGGCGATGGCGCGCAGGGACGCATGTCGGGTTTTTATTTCACCGACGGGAACCAGCACCTCGACCACGACACGCAGCAGAATCATCTCGCGCCGCACACCACCAGCGACTTGCTGTTCAAGGGTGCGCTCAAGGGCAAGAGCCGTTCCGTTTGGCAGGGCATGATCTACGTTGCCCCAGGCGCGCAGAAGACCGACGGCTATCAGGCGAATCGCAATCTTGTGTTGAGCGATGCCGCGCGCGCCGACTCGATCCCCGGTTTGGAAATTTTAGCGGACGATGTCCGTTGTACGCACGGCGCAACCGTTGGAAAGTTGGAACAGGAGCCGCTCTTCTATTTGAAATCGCGTGGCATCCCGCAAAGGGAAGCGGAAAAGATCGTTGTTGAAGGATTCTTCGACCCGATCTTTCAGCGCATACCTTTTGAGGGCGTGCGTGAACGCTTTCAGCAGTATATTGCCGATAAAATGGCGTGACATGATTCGGCAAGAGCGCGCTAACGGTTTTGGTCGTTTGGCGCGCTACGAAGTCATGAGAATCGAGAAAACTTAAGATGGCAAAAATCAAAGCAAAAGCGAAAAGCAAACCGAAGGCAGTGAAGTCAAAATCAGTGATTCGCAAGCCCGCAAAAGCCGTGCAGCGCTCAAAGCCGCGTTCGGCGCAGCCGAAGGGAAAAGTGATCGCAGTGGCTCGAGCCAAGCCAAAATCGATCGTGCTTTCGGGGCCTCGAAAACCCGCACCCGCGCGAACGCGCCCCGCGGCTACGACAAAAGTCCGCGTGGTGAACAAGGCATACTCCTCTCGCGTAACGATTGACCGCAGGCTGATGAAGGGATTACGGCTTCCGCAATACAACTACATGAAGCCGCCCGGTGCGATGCATGATTTTCAAGTAGGCGACACTGTGGAAGTGTATTGCGACCACGAAAAGAACCGTGACCGCGTGCGCGGCTGGATCCGCGGCATCATCGTGCAGGTGGATAACAAACTTGTCGCGGTTCAATTCCGCTCGAACGTGTTCCTCACCGATGGCTGGATGGTCCCGGACCGCATCTTGTGGTATCCGCTCGCTTCCGAGCACATGCGCGCGGTGCCGGGCAAAAGAACGGTCAAGCGTGAAGAGAAAGCAATTCCAGATTATTAGGCAGACCGACGGAAACGGGCACGAATTGCCTGTTAACGATTGTCCCTGTTGTCACTGACCATGTCCCTTAACGTCCACGAAATCCGCAAAAATTTTCCCATCCTTCAGCGCAAGACACATGATAGTGTCCCGCTCGTGTATTTGGATTCGACCGCCACATCGCAAAAACCTTTGGCGGTCATCGAAGCGATGAACGACTACTATCGTCGCTCGAACGCGAACATCCATCGCGGTGTGCACACGCTTGCCGAGGAAGCGACGGCGATGTATGAGTCGGCGCGTGAAAAGATCGCGAATTTCATCAACGCGCCGTCCGCGCGGCAGATCATTTACACGCGCAATACGACCGAGTCGATCAATCTCGTCGCGTACACGTGGGCGCGGGCGAACCTCAAAGCGGGGGACCTGGTCATCCTCACCGAGATGGAGCACCACTCCAATCTCGTCCCGTGGCTGATGTTGCAAACCGAACGCGGCATCACATTGGAATTCATTTCCGTGACGGAAAACGGTCTGCTTGACCTCGACTCATACAAGTCGCTTCTTGCCCGGACCCCCAAACTGGTCTCCTTTACCCACATGTCCAACGTGCTGGGGACGATCAACCCCGCCGCGGAGATCATCCGCCTGGCGCATGAAGCAGGCGCAATCACAATGGTTGACGCCGCGCAATCCGTTCCGCACATCAATGTTGACGTGCAAGCCCTTGACGCGGACTTCCTTGCCTTCTCTGCACACAAAATGTGTGGTCCGACCGGCATCGGCGCGTTATATGGCAAAGTTGAGTTGCTCGAATCGATGCCCCCGTTCCTGGGCGGCGGCGACATGATCAAGGAAGTCAAACTCCGTTCGTTCAAGCCGAACACTCTGCCGCACAAATTCGAAGCAGGGACCCCCGCCATCGCGGAGGCCGTCGGTTTCGGCGCAGCCGTGGATTATTTGACGAATGTCGGCATGGACAACATCGCATCGCACGAGCACGAGATCACCGAATACGCGCTCGAACGGCTGGAGGAAATCCCCGGCGTGAAGTTATTTGGTCCCTCCGCCGATCAAAAAGGCGGCGTGGCCGCGTTCACTCTCAATGGTGTTCACCCTCACGATGTGGCGCAGATTTTGGATCGCGACGGCATCGCTGTCCGCGCGGGTCATCACTGCGCCCAGCCGCTCCACGAGAAATTTGGAATCCCTGCCACGAGCCGCGCGTCGTTCTATCTGTACAACACAAAAGAAGAGGTTGATCTGCTGGTGAATGGAATTTACAAGGTGAAGGAATTGTTTGGGTAAAACGTTGGAGGGGCGAGATCCTCTTGCCCCTGATTGCGCCGTCAAATATCGGGCGGGGAGACCCCGCCTCTACGGGAAATGACCATGGACGACCTCTACCGCGAAGTAATCATCGAACACTACAAGAATCCATCCTACCGAGGCCGCCTCGACCCGCACGACATTCAATTTGCGGATAATAACCCATTGTGCGGCGATCACATCGAGATCACGCTTCAAACCGCCGCGGACGGAACCGTCAAAGACGCGCGCTTCGACGGGCATGGCTGTGCCATCTCGCAAGCCTCCGCCGACCTGCTGATCGAATCCATTATTGGCAAGCCGCTAGAAGACGTGAAGCAATTGAATAAGGAACATATCCTCGATTTGCTTGGCATCGAGCTTGGACCGGTCCGCCTGAAATGCGCGCTGCTTTCGCTCAAAGTGTTGAAGGCGGGCGTGTACGGACTGGGTGAAGCCAGCGATGAGTTGGTGGAATGAATGTTTGATTACACAAAAATAGATGAATCGAAAGTCGAATACTTTGAGATCGCCCCTGCCTCCGAACTGCCAAATGGGGAACGATTATTCATTGAAATCGAGGGTAAATCCCTGGTGATCTTCAATATTGCAGGTCAGCTATTCTCGATCGCCGATATCTGCTCGCATGATAACGGTCCCGTGGGGGAGGGTGACCTCGAAGGTTTTAACGTGGTCTGCCCGCGGCATGGAGGCGAATTCGATGTGCGGACTGGCAAAGCTGTGCAGTTACCCGTCGTGGAGGATATTCCCGCCTATCCCGTGCATGTGCGCGAGGGAATGATCTTTATCGGCATACCGAAAGAATAATCTCAGCGGTGCGATGACAAAAGCGGAGGCAGGCCTGCCTCCGCTTCTTATTCACCAATCTCCCGCATATTGAACGCGGAAAGGCCTTGCAATCATTTCGATCCTGGATCTTCGCAATTCAGTCAACTGGCGGATGTGCAGGTTATCGTGCGCAACCCAGCTGGCGAACATGTCGCCCGCGCGCATCGATCCGAACTTGCTTTTGTAGGTGATGTTCCAATCGGAGTTTTTCAAACTTCCCAGCCACTTCAAGGACTTTTCCCGTTCGTTGAATAATTTCCGTTTCATGGTTTTGAAGTTTTGCTGGTTGTATTTCCGCAATTTGACCCAAGCCTGCGGTGCAATGGGATGCCACTCGTCTTTGCCTTGACGATGCAGGATGAAATCGAGATGCTCGCGGAAATCCTCGCGCTCCTCATCGTAAAGATGGCACGTCACTTCCAAAATCGACCACGCGCTTTTGCCGGGCTTGACCTGCGCTTCTTCCTGACTTACGCCTGCCAGCAATGCCCGGATCATTTCTGTGCTGTGGGCGAGTTCCTGATAAAGAGTCTTGAATTCCATTCTTTCCTCTTTCTTCTTTCATTACATCAATCGTAAATCGTTACTCGCCAATCGTAAATCGTCCGACAATCCTCAATATATCAAACCCCTCCGCATACGGACGTTCCGCCAGCGCGCCATGAC
This sequence comes from uncultured Anaerolinea sp., assembly GCA_964517905.1. Lineage (GTDB taxonomy): Bacteria > Chloroflexota > Anaerolineae > Anaerolineales > Villigracilaceae > Defluviilinea. Next base: position 5,170 of record CAZFDL010000178.1, read on the forward strand.
GCACCATGATCGAGCGCGTCAGCTCGCTGTTGAAATAGTATCGGTCGCGATAGGTTTCGTACCTGGATAACGCCTCGATCTTCTTGCTCACATCTTCTTCCGTGACTTCCACAAGGAAGTGCGGGAAGAATCCATACGACGAACGGACAACATCAAAGCCAAGCACGGTAATCCCGCGGAATGCGCGCAGGGCTTCGTCGGTCATCGTATTGTGATCCTGGTGGACATCCTGCTTCGAATGGGTGAAGATCAGATCAGGCTTGAAGTCTTTTCGGAGTTTGAGAAAGTATTCGAGGATCTCCTGCCGCGAATTTGGGAAGACGCGCGTGGCGAATGGACCCAGAACGATCTGCTCTTTTGGCACACCCAACACAGCCATCGCCTCGTGATGTTCGGTCGTTACGTTCTTGAGGTCGGGATTCTTTTGATTGTCCGAAAGCGTAACGCACAGCACATCGGTCTTATTGACTATGTTGTGAAGCAACGCGCCGCATCCCAGCTCGATATCGTCAGGGTGCGCGCCAAGGAAGAGGACTCGTTTACCGAAGAAGTTCATATTGTTCTCGTAGGGGCGGGGTCTCCCCGACCAGGGAGAGTAAACCTCGCCCCTTCGAATTATTTCGTTGCCAAAATCCCGCCAACGACTTTGGTCATCACTAGTTTTCCATCGCGGTTGAACCAGCGTGTAGCCACTTGGTTAATCTTCTCAATTAAGGCTTCGTATTCATCCTTGCCATTGAACATGGATGT
>CAZFDL010000179.1:0-5882 GCA_964517905.1 uncultured Anaerolinea sp.
CGCAGGCGGGCCTTCCGTTCTACGACATCGTCATCATCGGCAGCGGACCGGCCGGTCTCGCCGCGGCGGTGTATGCCGGTTCGGAGGGATACAAATGTCTCGTCATCGAAAAAGCCGCGCCGGGCGGTCAGGCAGGTTCCAGCCCAAAGATCGAAAACTATCTCGGCTTCCCTTCAGGCATCTCCGGCGACGACCTCACGCGGCGCGCGGTCTCACAGGCAAAACGCTTCGGCGTGGAGATCCTGTCGGCACAGGAGGCGCGCCAGATCGTCGTCCATGACCCGTATCGGATCGTGAAGTTGATCGATGGGACGGAGATCTCCTGTCACGCCGTGTTGATCGCAACAGGCGCGTCGTTCCACACCTTGAAGATGCCCGGCGCAGACAAGCTCACCGGCGCGGGAATCTATTACGGCGCGGCCTACACCGAGGCGATAAACTACAAGGACGGCGATGTGTTCGTCGTGGGCGGCGCAAATTCCGCGGCGCAGGGCGCCATCTACCTCAGTCAGTTTGCGCGCAAAGTCATGGTGCTGGTCCGCGGGCACGAACCCACCGCATCGAAACATCTGGTGGACGCGATGCAGAGCAACGCGAAGATCGAAATTCTCACCGATACCGACCTGCTCGAAGTGAAGGGCAGTACCACCCTCGACGGGATCGTCGTCAAAAATACGAAAACCGACGAAACGAAAACATTCGATGCATCGGCATTATTTGTTTTTATCGGCGTGCAACCGCAAAGCAAGATCGTTTCCGAGTTGGTGATGTGCAGCGGCAAGGGATATGTGTTCACGGGACCCGACGTAATGGTGGATAAAAAGCCGCCTCCAGGCTGGACCCTCGAGCGGGACCCGTTTCTCCTCGAAACCTCCACGCCCGGAATTTTCGCGGCAGGCGATGTACGCTACGGGACCAATCACCGCGTCGCATCCGCGGTGGGCGAGGGCGCGATCGCGTACGCGTTGATGAAGGAATATTTGAAATCACTGTAACATGTCATCGTGCGGGCGAAACCCGAAGAAATTGCAGCCAACCTTCAGAGAGCAGATTGCCACGTCGCCGCTGCGCGGCTCCTCGCAATGACATTGGCTTATTATGAACCTCTCCGACCTCCGCAAATCACCGCTCTTTCAGGGCTTGTCCGATTCTGAGTTGCAGCAACTCATGGAGGATGCCCAGCCTGTCTCTTTGCGCGCCGGGGAGTATCTGATGAAGCAGGGAGACGCGGGCGATGCGGCGTTCGTGGTGGTGAAAGGTGAGTTCGAGGTCACCAAACAATCGGGGCAATCCGTCATCAAGATCGACGTGAGGAATCCCGGCGATGTGCTGGGCGAGATGGCACTGCTCTCTAGTTCGCCGCGTTCTGCAAGCGTTATTGCGCTCACCGCTTGTGAAGCTTTGCGGATCTCGCCCGAAGCCTTCGAGAATTTACTGTCGACGAGTTCGACGGCGGCGTTGGCGGTTCTGCATTGGGTGATGAACCGTCTCAGCCAGAACGATGCATTACTCCACCAGCAGGAACGGATGGCGGCGCTCGGCACGCTGAGCGCGGGGCTGGCGCACGAGTTGAACAATCCTGCCGCGGCGGCGCAACGCAGCGCGTCGGAATTGCAGAAAATTCTCACGAAGTGGCAGACGTTGACACATGAAATCGAATCGGTTGCGTTCAAAGAGAATCAATCCACGTGGTTGAACGAATTTGTGAGCGCGTCCACGCGACGGTTCGAGGTGCGGGTCAAACTTGAGGCGCTGGAAAAGATCGACCTGGTGGACCAGCTCCAATCGTGGTTGGAGGCGAGCGGAATCGAATCCGCGTGGGAACTTGCGCCCGCCATGGTCAACTATGGATGGAACGTCGAGTCGCTTGAATCGTTGAAAGCTTCCGCTTTTTTCACGTTGTCCGTTCACTGGCTCGGCACAAGCTGCCTGATGATGGAGCTGCTTTCGGAGGTGCAGTTGACCACCGGACGATTGTCGGAGATCGTGCGCGCGATGAAGTCGTACACCTATCTCGATCAGGCACCGTTGCTCGAAGTGGACGTGCACGAAGGTTTGGAAAATACGCTGATCATCATGCAACACAAATTGAAAAAGGGCGTGACGGTGAAGCGTGAGTATGCGCCGAACCTGCCGCGCATCGAAGCCTACGCCAGCGAGCTAAATCAAGTGTGGACGAACATCATCGACAACGCCGTGGATGCCATGAATGGAAACGGAGAAATCATTCTACGCACATTTTCGGAAGACAATCGCGTTGTTGTTGAAATTATCGACAACGGTCCCGGCATCCCTGAAAATATTCAACCGAGGATCTATGAGCCGTTCTTCACCACCAAACCGCCGGGGAGTGGAACGGGGCTCGGCTTGCACATTTCACATGACATCATCGCGAATCGTCACCGCGGGCAGTTGCTGGTGAGGTCGAAGCCCGGCGAGACGGTCTTCAAGGCAGTGTTGCCGATCAAGCACGAACGCGAGGGCTCGGCGAAGAATTATGATAGGTAATATTTTGTTGGTCGAGTAGCCGCTGTAGGTTGAGTAGGGCGGATGATTTTTCCGCACGTATCGAAACTACCGAGGTATGAATCACAAGGAGAAACCATGAACAGTGAAAAAGAAATGAAGGAAATCCTCCTGTCGGCGAAGACAGTCGCCGCTGTTGGGTTATCGTCCAACCCCGCGAAGGAAAGTTTCGGCATTGTGCAATATTTGAAAGATCAGGGATACAGGATCATTCCCGTGAACCCCACCGCGACGGAGATCATGGGAGAGAAGGCATATCCCGATCTATCTTCGATTCCAGGTGCCGTCGATGTGGTACAGGTCTTCCGCAAACCGGAGGATGTGCCCCCGGTTGTGGACGAGGCCATCAAGATCGGCGCAAAGGTGGTGTGGATGCAGGAAGGCATCGTCCACGAGGAAGCCGCGCAAAAAGCGCGTGAGGCGGGATTGAAAGTTGTCATGGACGCGTGCATGCGCGCCGCGCACCGACATTTGATCGGGCCGAAACCTGTAAGAATTTAATTGGGACTGTAGGGCAGGCCTGAGACCTGCCCCCAGATTTATCTCGCCAACATCAACCGAACCGCGCGCGGGTCGCGCCCGAAGGCAAGCCGTTTTGCCCACGTGGTGGGAATCTCACACAGGTCGCGCGCGTCCAAACAAGACAGTGATCTTGTTTTCCAACCTGCCGCGTTCAGAACACGTTCGATCTGATTCGCACCGGACTCCAAGTCCCAGCCTGAGGTGGCGAGCGCGTCCGCGTTGAGGTGAAGCACCATCGTCGCGCGTGGACGCGTCATATCCCACAGTCCTTTCATCAAACAAGCATCATCGTTCAACAAACTCTCGATCAAACTTCCCCACGGGAAGTTGATACTGACATCCGAAACCATTCCATTAACTTCACGCGGCAACGATTGTGCGCTGGCAATGATGAACAAGGCGTTTGACAATTTCCTGTGTGAGTAGACGCGCAGGTTTTCGCGGCATGAGTCAATACCGATGAAGAATGCGCTTTTGTTTTGTTCCGCCATACGACGGACGAAACGCCCGTCGCCTGTGCCGAGATCAAGCGAGACGGTTTCATATCCTGCAAGTAGTTCATGCAATGCAGTTATATTAACTTCACGGGACTGCCTGCCCCGAATTGTTTCCATGCGAAACCTCCATTCTGTCGTGTGGATTGAATGAGACGGAATGGAGTGAGGTGGTCCTCGCGCACGATGGATTAACGCAAACAAGCACCTTCGTCAGGTGCCGTCGAGGTCGTCAGGCGTGGGTTTTTTACGGTTGTGGGGAAACGCGAAGCAAGCCCAGAGGGCTTTGCACAGGCTGCATCTCAGTTCCGAGATGACTTAACAGGGTGGTCGGGTGAAGTTCCTGTTCATGCTCGACATTCTAGCACCAACATTCGAGACTGGAGATTAGAGATTGGTTTGAAAGTTAGGCAACCTTCGTGACGAATGTTCGCTTCGCACCGGCACTTCTCAAAGCGGATGAAACCTCGTCGGCCTTTTCCGCCTCCGCGAGCGCGATCATGTTCCCGCCGCGTCCTCCCCCGCTGAGTTTGGCACCCAGGGCGCCGGCATTCTTCGCCGCGTCGACGAGTCCATCCAATTCAGGCGAAGAGACCGTCATTTCCTGCAACAGCGCGTGATTCCGATTCATCAATCCGCCTAGTTTCATCCAATCGCCGTTTTCTATTTTCGCGCGCGCTTCATTGGCAATCTCGCCTACGTTATCGAACACGCCTTCCCACCTCGCATTGTCCGCCTCCCAGAGTTTCCGCACATCCGCCACGGATTCTTTCGTCGGGGCAGAGATGCCCGTATCGCCTATGACGATGGTAAACGGCGCGCCGACTTTGAATGTTTCGATCGGCTGACCTTTTAAAAAGTACACTGGCTTCGCATACGTGACGACCGTGTTATCGATCCCCGAAGGAGTGCCGTGATGGAGTTTTTCGATGTCGTACGCGAACGCGCTAATTTCTTCATCGGTCATGGGGAAGTTCAGATGCAATGAAAGCGCGCGGACGAGGGCAACAGTCACTGCCGCGCCTGAACCGAGGCCCGATGCAACGGGGATGGTGGATGAGATGGTGACTTCAAGATTCGGGGAGTACCCCGTAGGGGCGAGGGGGGTCACGCGAGAGATGAATAAAAAATTGTGGATGACTGCAGCAACCGGATGGTCGGAGGGAAGCGTGTTGAGTTCGGTGTGGAGGTTAATGTCCGGGGCGTGGATCCAAATCCCCGTTGAGTCTGAATCGAGAACCTCCACATCCGCGTGGACTTGCGCTACGGGAACTGCAAGCGCGGGGCGTCCATACACCACGGCATGCTCGCCGAATAGTATGATCTTGCCGGGTGCAGAGGCTGTAGTCATGTCTCGTGGGCGGGGTGTCATCCCGCCTTAGGATAAGTAGAAGATAATCAACACGGCGAGCATCCAGAGCGCGACGGTGACTTGCAACGGGCGGTCTTTGAGCGCGACCTCGTCCGGCGCACCTGCCGCGTGCCCGGTCTGGATCAACTGTAAATAACGGAAAATGCCGTAGACTACAAAGGGAATCGTGAGCATCATGCTGTGATTCGCCGGCAGGTTCTCGGCAAAAAATGTATACAGCGAGTATGTGACGATGGTCATGCCGGAAACGATGGTGATGAACTGGTCGAGCAGCGGAAGGGTGTACCCATCCAGCACTTTGCGGTGCGAACCCGCGCCTTTTTCAAGCAGGCTCATTTCGGCGCGGCGTTTGCCGAAGCCGATATACAGCGAGAACAACGTGGTGATGACGTACAACCATGGCGAGAATCGTTCGACGGTGATCAACGTGACGCCTGCGCCCACGCGCAGGACAAAGCCCGACGAGACGAACAAGACATCGAGGATCGGCACATGCTTGAGCCAGCGCGAATAAATGAAATTGATAATGAGATAGGCGCCAAGATAAATGGAGAACAACGGCGCAAGCAGATAGCCGAGCGGCAATGCGATGGCGATGAGGATGAACGCCGCGCCCCATGCCACATTCACCGGTAGTTTCCCCGACGCGATGGGACGGTGTTTTTTCTGCGGGTGTTTTCGGTCTGCATTCACATCGGCAATGTCGTTGATGAGGTAGACCGCACTGGAGATCAAACAGAACAAAAAGAATCCCGCAAGCGTGCGCAGAAACGGTTCGCGCAGGAATAACTGCTTGTCGAAGATGAGCGCGAAGAACACAAAACCGTTCTTCGTCCACTGGCGCAGGCGCATGGTCTTGAGCACGGATTTAAACATGATGCAATTTTACCTTTTTTAATTGCGGGAAGTACAATAGGACTATGGCAAAAGTTCGTTTGGATGTATTGCTCGTCGAACGCGGACTCGCC
>CAZFDL010000180.1:0-4670 GCA_964517905.1 uncultured Anaerolinea sp.
CGCGTTGCCGCATTCTCGAACTTCGCCAGCGCGTTGCGGAAGACCAATTCCACGCTGCCGACGGGACCGTTACGATGCTTGGCGATGATGATCTCCGCGACATTCTGCTTGACGGTGTCTTTTTCGTATTGGTCCGGGCGATAGATGAACATCACGATGTCGGCGTCCTGTTCGAGCGAGCCTGACTCGCGTAGATCCGAAAGTACCGGGCGTTTATCGGAGCGCTGCTCCACCGCACGCGATAACTGCGCCGCGGCAAGGACGGGAACGTTTAACTCGCGCGCCAGCACTTTGAGATTGCGCGAGATATACGACACTTCCTGCACGCGGTTATCCGTGCGCGTGTCGCCGCCCATCAACTGGAGATAATCCACAATGACGAGGTCGAGACCGAATTCAAGATGCAGGCGCCGGCATTTCGTCCGGAGTTGAAGCGGGGTGATGGCGGGCGTATCGTCGAGATAGATGTGCGTATCGTTAAACACCTCAATCGAATGCGTAAACAGAGCCCATTCGTTCTCCTGCAATTTTCCCGTCCGCAGGCGCTGCGAATCAATTCCCGTTTCCTGTGCGATCAGTCTCTGCACCACTTGTTCGTTCGACATTTCAAGCGAAAAAATTGCCACGTGCTTTTTGTGAGTTAACCCCGCGTTCTTTGCGACAGAAAGCAGAAAGCCCGTCTTGCCTTGACCCGGACGACCCGCGATGATCAACAAGTCCGAGGGCTGCAGGCCGGTTAACATCTTGTCGAGGTCGATGAATCCGGTGGGTACGCCGACGATTTCATCGGGGCGTTTGGCGAGCGTATCGATCCGGTCATAGTATTCGCTCAACACCGATTTGATCGGTTGAAGGTCGTGTTTGAGGCGCCGTTCGCTGACGTTGAACACAGCCTTCTCGGCTTCATCCATCACATCGTCAACCGTCGTTTTCTCGTTATACGCGATGGAAGCGATCTTGTTCGCCGCGGTGATCATCTTGCGGCGGATGGAGTATCCCTCCACGATGTGGCCATACGATTCGGCGTTCAGCGACGAGGGAACCTGGTTGACCAGCGCGGTGAGGTACGCCGGTCCGCCGATCTCGTTCAATTGCCCGCGCTTCTCGAGTTCGTTCGAAACAGTCAAAAGGTCGACCGGGACGCGCTGTTCGTGCAGGCTGGTGAAGGCATCCCAGATCCATTGGTGGCGGTGGATGTAAAAATCGTCCGCGTTCAAGAATTGCGCGACGTCGTAATACACCTCAGGGTTAATGAACACCGCCCCCACGACGGCTTCTTCGGCTTCCCGGCTGTGAGGCACTGCCGTGGAACTGGGCGTTGCGGGGACGGTGAGGTCTTCAGTCAGATAATCGGTCATTTTTTCTTGGGCTTCTTCGGCTGGTCAGGCGCATCGTCCTCGGATTTATTTTCATCGGGTTTGTCAAAATCGAGTTTCTCGAGGAAGTTTTCGAAGATGGACAACCGCTCGGCTCCTTCTTTCGTGAGCGGAGCTGGTTCGGCCTTGGGAGGCAGTGCCGCATTTTCGGCGACCTCCTCCTCCGGTACGATGCTGGCCGCCTCCATCACGCCCGGGTGGACGTAGATCGGCACGTGCGCGCGCACCGAAAGCGCGATGGCGTCCGAGGAGCGCGAATCGATCTTGAGTTCTTTTCCGTTCAATTCGGCGATGATCGCGCCGAAGTAGGTATCGTTCTCGAGTTTGACGATCTCGATGCGCGTGATGCGCGCGTTGAACGCGTTGAAGATGTTCCGCAACAGGTCGTGCGTGAGCGGACGACTCACTTCCACCTCCTGCAACGCGATGGTGATCGCCTCCGCTTCGTATGGACCGACCCAAATGGGGAGGTAGCGGTCTGAGTTGACCTGCTTGAGCACCACCAAACGGTTGGGCGTCATCAGGTGCACGCGGACGCTGTCGATTTGTACTTCGATCATATTGTTCATGGGAAACTCCGACTTGGACGCTTATTGTACACCAATCAATCATGGATGTCATCTTGTTGCCAGAAAGATGAAACGAGGCTATAATCCCGCCTTGCCAATAACGGCACAATCATTCGGGGCGTGGCGCAGCCCGGTAGCGCACTTGCATGGGGTGCAAGGGGTCGGAGGTTCAAATCCTCTCGCCCCGACTGAATAAAAGAGACTTCAACCTGAGGTCTCTTTTTTGTTGAATTTTGTTTTGTGAGCGCCAGGGTCGGACGCTTCGCGCAAATCCTCTCGCCCGGATTGAATGGTTCCTGCAGCAGTTCAACTGCCGCCTGAACTTCATGCCGACCTTAACCCCTCCTGATAATCCTGCTTGCCTTCCCTCTCCGCTTCGATTATCCTTGTGCGCGGGAGTGGTTAGGTCCCGGTGGGCTTCCTGGTCTTCAAAACCTGTGGCGGGTCGCGTTGCGGGCCGCGGTGGGTTCGACTCCCATCCACTCTCGCCTATACTTCTGGTGTCATTCTGAGCGAAGCGAAGAATCTCCACCTATGACGAGCGAGACTCTTCGCTACGGGTTTCGACTGCTTGCGCCTCAACCCTCCGCTCAGAGTGACACAACAACCAAGGAATTCATGTCCATCCCCGAGATCGACCTTCTCACGAGCCATGTGGCAAAAATCTTCCGCATCGACGATGTCACCGCGGGCGACCCGCGCGAATGGATCGCCCGCTATCGCGGACATTTGCTCAGCGAAGACACCGTCGCCGCGTACGACCAACTCGCGGACGCGGTGCGCCAGTTCAACATCACTCCGCTGTTCAGAAAAGGCGAAGACGGCAGGCAGGTCATAATTCTTGTGCAAAGCCTGTCGACGCCAAACGTGAACCGAAGAGTACACATCAATATCATTCTCTTCGTTCTCACCATTCTCAGCGTGATGTTGACCGGCGTCGAAATCCCTCCTGAAGCGATTCCGCCCGACGGTTCCTTCCCATTTTCCTATTTGCTTCTCAACCTTCTTACTGGCTGGCCTTTCGCGCTCAGCATGATGGGGATTCTGTTCGCGCACGAGATGGGGCACTACATCGCCTGCCGCATTTACAAAGTTCCTGCCACGCTGCCTTTCTTTTTACCTGCGCCGATACTCAGTCCGCTGGGGACGTTTGGCGCGTTCATCGCCATGCGCGGCATCCCGAAGAACAAGCGCGTGCTGTTCGATGTCGGCGTGGCGGGACCGATCGCCGGACTGTTGCTCGCAATTCCCGTCTTGTTCATTGGGTTGTCGCTGTCAGAGTTGGGTCCGATTCAACATGCACCGGAGGGCATGTCCGGCTTCCTCGAAGGCAATTCGATCTTTTATTTATTCTCAAAGTACATGGTGTTCGGTCAATTGCTGCCGCACCCCGTCAGCACCGGCGGATTGTCGCAGGCGATGTATTGGTTCCGATACTTTTTCACCGGTGCGCCGATTCCCTTCGGCGGCATGGATGTGCAACTCCACTCGGTGGCGCTGGCTGGCTGGGCGGGATTGCTCGTCACCGCGCTCAACCTCGTGCCTGTAGGCACACTCGACGGCGGTCATGTTGCCTACGGGCTGTTTGGTGACAAGGCGCGGAAGATATTTCCGTTCGCTATCGGCGCGTTGATCGCGCTGATCGTCCTTCCCTCCCTGCTCACGCTTTCGCTGGACTCGCTGAACTTCAGTTGGGTGCTATGGGTGTTCATTTTGTACTGGCTGGGCAACGTCCGCACCCAGCCGCTGGATGACGTTTCGGAGCTTGACTCCCCGCGCCGCGCGCTGGGGTTTGCGATGCTGGTCGTTTTCATTCTGCTCTTCACTCCAATTCCGATGGTGGCGTATTAAGAAAATCTGTCTTTGCGAGCGAACGTTAGTATGCGAAGCAATTTCCCTCACGGTGTTGGAGATTGCTTCGTCGCCCTGCGGGCTTCTCGCAACGACATGCTGAAGTGAGTTATTTGATGCCGATCAGAAAAATCCCCATCGTATTTTTATCCATCATTTTCATCATCTCCGCTTGCACGCTGACCGAAACTGTTGAGTCCACGCGCACGCCGCGTCCCAGCGCGACGGAAAACGCGGCGGATGCGAAAACGCCGACGCCTGCGGCGAGTCAGTTGGGCGTGGAGAAAGAAGCGCTGCGCGGCAAGCAGGTCACCGTGTGGCATCCGTGGTTCGGCGCGCAGGCGAGTCTGTTCGAGTCGCAGGTCGCGCAGTTCAACACGGAGAACGAGTGGGGCATTGTCGTGCTGGCTGAGTCGAAAGGTAATTACAACGAAATTTTTTCGCAAACTTCTGCCGCATTGGGTGAATCGAACAATCCGCAAATTGTGATCGCCCTGCCCGAGCACGCGCTAGCCTGGGACGATGAAGTTCTCGATTTGAATCCGTACGTGCACGATCCCGAGTTTGGCATGAGCGCGCTCGACATGTCTGATTTTGCGAGCGTGATCTGGCGGCAGGACGAAGTGGACGGCAAGCGTTTCGGCGCGCCCGCACAGCGGACGGCTCGCTTCATCCTCTACAACCAAACCTGGGCGCGCGAACTTGGGTTTGAATCGCCGCCCGAAAATTCCGCGGAGTTTGAAGCGCAAGCCTGCGCCGCGCATACCGCGCTCACCGGCGATTCCGACCCGAACAACGACTCGCTCGGCGGCTGGTTGATCGATGCGAACGCGACCACCGCGCTCTCGTGGATGCTCGCCTTCGATGGCGGCGT
>CAZFDL010000180.1:4770-5873 GCA_964517905.1 uncultured Anaerolinea sp.
GACTGGGTGAAGAGCACGGGACTCTTCCCGCTTCGTTCCTCCGCGTTGGACCTGCTCGCCGATTATTCAACGGATCATCCGCAGTGGGCGGGGGCAATGGAATATCTTTCGGAAGGGAATGTCACACCGCAACTTTCATCATGGCGGCTCGTACGAGTCATGCTGGAGGATGGATTCCGTGATATGTTTGACACCATCCGCCACCCGGACCTGACCGAGGGGCAGGTGCCGGTGATTCTGAGACAGATGGACGAGACGGCGGAGGAGTTGTCGAAGTAGTTTATTCATTGCTCGAGGCGGCGTCCCCGCCGCCGAGGACGGCGGCTTGAGCAAAGGAGTTGATATGCCCGAATCACAATATCGCGCCCGGCAGGTAGCCTCAAAGACTCATGAGGTCGTCGAATACGACCACGACGACTCAAAACCCGGCAAACCGTTGCACATCATGGTGCCCGGGGGATTGGTCGCGTTGGGAGCCTTGGGAACGATCATCCTCATTATCTACCTGACCTGGTTTGAAACTCAGCTCAACCAAAGCACAGGCTTGGTCTTGATTGCCTTGTTGTTCCCATTTTATGTCGGCGGTGTGTTCCTGTTCAGTTATGGATATGAACTCTATAACCTCCCTCGCGCCCTGCGTTTGACAGCCATCATTGTTTTTCTCACCTTCGCGGCGGTGGTCATCGTTGCGGTACTTGCGCTGGTGTTGTTCGGCGGAGGAAAACTTCCGAGCGGATCATCGAAGCGCGGTTCTTCGAAAGGCGGTTCCGGCGGATCGTGGAAGTCGAGTGCGTCTTCCGTCGCGCCGAAAGTGACGGCGAAAAGCGTGTCGTCAACTCCTTCCGTAAATACTTCGCGAGGTCTTGATGTTGGAAATGTCGTTGTGTTGGGCGGTGGGCGGACTCACACACGCGAGGTGACCAAAGAAGTTATGAAGGAAGTAGAAGTGCCGGTTGCGCCGAGGTCGGTCAATTGCCCGAATTGCAGTCGCGCGTATGTCCCTGCGGATGAGAAGTATATCTGTCCCAGTTGTGGCGCGCCGACACCCCAAGAGTTGATCGAGGAGTCGGAGAAGCCGAGGGAGAGGGGTGGTGGAAAGTAGA
>CAZFDL010000181.1:0-5801 GCA_964517905.1 uncultured Anaerolinea sp.
TTGAGCATGTTCGAATCTCGCGCTACGTTGAGCAAGGCGGCTGAGAACTTGCTGGGTCAGGCGGGTTTGCCGTTCTTCGACCTCGCGAATGCGGATGTCGTTGTTTCGTTCGGCGCGAACTTCCTCGAGACGTGGCTTTCGCCGGTTGCTTATACCCGCGGTTTCGCCCAAATGCGACGAGGGAATCCGCAACGGCGCGGCTACATGATCCAATTTGAATCGCAGTTATCGCAGACCGCCGCAAAAGCGGACGAGTGGATTCCGCTTCTGCCCGGGACGGAAGGCTTGGTCGCCCTTGCCCTCGGCAGACTCGTCGCCGAAGCCAAAGGCGGAGCCGTTCCGCGCGCGTTCTCCGGTGTGAATGTCGATGAAGTTGCAGCAAAATCTGGCGTTTCGGTGGAACAACTCATGCATGTCGCTGGGATGATCGCCAGCGCACAAGTGTCTCTTGCCATCCCCGGCGGACAGGCACTTGGTCAAACCAACGGACTTGCCAATGCGGAGGCAATCCTTGCACTCAACGCGTTGACCGATAATTTCGGAAAACCCGGCGGTGTGTTCCTCTCTCCACTAGCGCCGAACTCAGATGCGTATCACCGTCCGGCCAATGCGCAGGAAATGCAAGCCTTTATCAGTAAGATGAAGAGCGGCGGAATCAAAACCTTGTTCATCCACGGTGTGAACCCGGTCTTTGAACTCCCGAAATCGCTTGGCTTTGCTGAAGCGCTTGAAGCGGTTCCCACGGTGATCTCCTTCGCCACATTCCCTGATGAGACTGCGCTTGCTTCTGATTATATTTTTCCAGATCATCATGGCCTTGAGTCGTGGGGCTATCAGCGCTCCGCGACCGGCACGATGCAGCCCGTCCTCTCCGGCGCGCAACCAGTGGTCTCGCCAATGTACGATACACGCGCAACAGCGGATGTGCTGATCGAGGCGGCTCGCTTGGCTGGTGATAAGTTCTCACAGGCTTTACCATTCACCGACGAGGTCGGCTTTATTCAAAGCAAACTGGTCAACCTTATTGGTCGCGTAGATGGTTCGTTTACTGCACCCGAGATCAACTCGTTCTCGGCGTATTTCCAACAACATGGCGGCTGGTGGAAAACTTCTGCCGACTCCAACGCTCCGGCTGCGGCAAGTGCACTTGGCAGAAGCCTGATCGTTGAACCTGCCGAGTTTGCTGGTGATGGAGAGTACTACTTCATCCCGTTCGTTTCACCCACGTTGGGTGAAGCCGGAGCGAACAAACCCTGGTTGCAGGAATTACCAGACCCGATGACAACGGTCATGTGGAATTCATGGGTGGCGATCAACCCCGAGACGGCACATGAATTGCACCTCGAGAACGATGACGTTGTGACGCTCGTGAGCGAGGCGGGCGAGGTGGAAGCAGCCGTCTATTTGTATCCCGCCATCCATCCGAAAGTGATCGCCATGCCGTTCGGGCAGGGTCACACTGCCTATGGACGGTTTGCAACCGCGAAACTTCCTCCGGAACGATTTGTAGGTCTCGTTCCGCAAGGCGGTCAGGTCGGAGAAGCCTTCCCGCGCGGAGCAAATCCCGCCGATATTCTTGGACTACACTTTAACGAAGCCGGCGATCTCGCGTTTGCTGCAATGAAAGTTCATATCAAAAAGACAGGAAGACAGCAAATTTTGTCCCGCCTTGAGAGCCGCATTGGCGTATATGGCGAGGGCTTGGGTGAGGAGCACTAAAATGCAGATGACTGTTGATCTCAATCGTGTGGGCGCGAAAGGCGCGATCGCGGAGGAAGCGGAAGGCAAATGGGGAATGACCATCGACCGCGACCTGTGCACGGGCTGTCAGGCTTGTGTTGCCGCGTGCGCGATGGAAAACAATCTCTCGTTTGTCGGTGAAGAAGATTCCGGCTACGGGCGCAGCCAGCACTGGATCCGTATCGAGCGGTTCTGGGAAGGCGCGTATCCCGAAGTGAAGTTGGAAGGCGGCTTCCAGCCCATGTTGTGCCAGCAATGTGGACATGCTCCCTGCGAGCCGGTCTGCCCGGTGTTTGCCACACCTCACAGCAACGCTGAACAACTAAACCTGCAAGTGTACAACCGCTGTATCGGTACGCGTTATTGTGCGAATAACTGTCCCTATCAGGTGCGCTCCTTCAACTGGCGCGATTATCACACTGAACCCGATCGTGGAAATATGGTAAACGGCGCACTCGTGTTCCCATTGCACAACCAGTTCAACCCCGATGTGACCGTGCGTCGCCGCGGTGTAATGGAGAAGTGTACGTTCTGCATCCAGCGTATTCACCATGCGCAGGATAAGGCGAAATCTGAGGGGCGCGAAGTAAATGATGGCGAGTTCACGACCGCCTGTGCTCAAGCCTGCCCGGCCAGCGCGATCACCTTTGGTCGGATCGATCACGAGGAAAGCCTCGTCAGCCAACTGGCTCACGTGGATCGCGGTGTGAAGCATCTCGAGGAATTGAATACTCTTCCGCGCGTGACGTATCTCAAGGAAGGATGACCAATGGCTGTTGCATCTAAGTATTTGCCCGGCGCGAAGAAAGCACAGGAAGCCCATCACGAGGAGCATGATCCCCGTGAGTTATTGATGTTCGATCCCAAACCGCGCGGCGAGATGAACGCGATGGTGATGGAATCCATGCATGTCACCTCGTGGAAATTCTGGCTGGTCTTTGGAATTCTAAGCATCCTGGTTGCCGTCTGCTTTTTCTACGCATGGGGATATATGATCGCCGAAGGTTTGTGGGTGGCTGGCGTAATGCGTCCATCCTATTGGGGTATCTTCCTTGTCAATACCGTGTTCTGGATCGGCATCAGCCACGCAGGCACGTTTATTTCCGCGATCTTGCGTGTGTTCAAGGCGGAGTTCAGACGCCCGTTCACGCGCGCGGCAGAGTTGATGACCACCTTTGGTTTGATACAAGCCGGAGCCAGCATCTTTATGCACATGGGTCGCGTGTGGCTGGCTTATTGGATGTTCCCGCTTCCGAACGCGAGACAATTGTGGCCCAACTTCCACTCTCCGCTGATGTGGGATCTGCTTGCGATCACAACCTATGTGTTGGGCAGTACCATGTATCTGTTCCTGCCGCTGATTCCCGACCTTGCCATGGCGCGCGACCGTTCGACCGGCTGGCGCAAAACCTTCTATCGTATTCTAGCGCTGGGATTCCGCGGCACCGAAGGGGAGTGGCGTCACTTGACGACGGCCATGAACATCTTCGCCCTTGCGATCATCCCGGTCATGTTCTCGGTTCACACCATCGTTTCATGGGACTTTGCCATGGCGATGCGCCCGGGTTGGTCGTCCAGTGTATTCGGTCCGTATTTCGTTCTCGGCGCGCTGCACTCGGGCATGGGCGCTGTGGCGGTCGTTTTGTTCGTTATGCGATATACCATGAAGCACATGGATTACTTCATCCGCAAAGAGCATTTCGACGCGCTCGGTAAATTAATGTTAATGGTCACGTTCGCCTATACCTACTTCTTCTTCAATGATTACATCGTGCAATGGTACGGGGGAGATAAATGGACGGATACCCTGCTGCACTGGCTCGAGGAAGGTCCGATGGCGTGGATGTTCTACCAGCTGGTACTCTTCAATATTATTATTCCCCCGTTGCTCCTATGGAATAAAAAGATACGGCAAACTCCGTGGTTGCTTGCCGCGATCGGCCTGATGATCAACGTGGGGATGTATTGGGAGCGTTATATCATTGTGCCGGTCATGCTCACCATCAACCGCATGCCGTTTACGTGGAAATTGTACGAGCCGCGTATTGAAATCTTTCTCACCATCGGCACGTTTTCCATGTTCCTTCTCTTCTACATGATCGCCTCGCGACTCATTCCGTTGATCCCCGTGTGGGAAGTGCAGGAAGGGCAGATGACCCATTCCATGCGCACAGTGGGCAAGGCGCAACTACCGACCATCAGCGAGTTCGAATAGGAGCAGCCGACATGAATGACCAGACAATCATGGCTCTCTTCTCTGATATTGATCCAGCCGCTAACGCCGTCGAAAAACTTCACGAGTTGGGTGTGACGGACGAAAACATCAATGTGATCTCCGGCATACCGGTCACACACAAGATGCTGGGTCGCCCCCACCCGTGGACGAATGTTTCCCGCCTCGCCCTCGGAGGGGCGGTTGCCGGTTTCTTCTTCGGTGTATTCCTCAATTTTGGCACCCCTTACCTTTACGCGATTCCAGTGGGTGGGCAATACATCACGCCGATTCCTCCCGGAGCGATCGTCATGTTCGAGATGACCATGCTCTTCGCCCTGCTCGCCACATTTTTGGGAGTTTTCCTCGATAGCTTCTTTCCGAACTATCGTCCGTTGGAATATGTGCCCGAGATCAGTGATGGAAAGATCGGTGTGTTCTTTCGATGTACGAAGGACGACCAGAAAAAAATCATGGACGCGCTGGGTAAGTTGGGCGCTGAATCCGTCAAGCCTGTGGAGGCGCAACAGTTATGAGACTTTTCAAGCAACTTTTTTGGGTCTTTCTCGTTTTAGGCGTTCTCCTGGGAATCGTCGAATTATTTTTATTCGACATCATTAAGATCGACTGGGTCAGTTTTATGGAAATTCAGCCGACATTCAAAGAAATGGAAAACCCGCTCCCCGTTCCAACGCGTTCTATTCCGGTGGAGGGACCGCTCGTAATTCAGGGCATGGGTGCGCCACCAAACCCGACCGTCGCCAACCAAGACTCGTTGACGCGCGGTGCCGAGTTGTACGCGATCCATTGCCAGATGTGCCACGGCGTCACCGGCGGGGGAAACGGTTCAGTAGCCCCGTTCCTGATACAGTTCAAGCCCGCCGATCTAACGGCGGCAGTGTCCCAATCCAAAAGCGACGGTTCGATCTTCCTGACCATCAGCAACGGTGTGGATGGTCGCATGCCGGCGCTGAATGAAAATCTCACGGTGCTTGAACGTTGGGATGTGGTCAACTTCGTCCGTACGTTGAAAATAGCAGAATAAGGAACCGCATTATGAATGATGTCCGAAAAATGATCTACGGGACCCTGATTGGGTTTCTTGGTATCGTTGCGCTTTGGCTTGGTTTTGTGTACGTGTCTGCATGCGGGTTTACATTCTCATGCAACAAATACAAACCGATCGTCGAGCGTACGCCGGTTCCGACTCTTATTCCTGTGAATCAAGCAGTGATTCAGCTGCCAGCCGCGGAAACGAATTTCAACAAGTGCGAGGTTTCGGCATCCGAGTTGATAGGCGCGTGGGTGTCCGCGGATACTCCTGAAACAGAAACCTTTCCATTTACTGATGTAGACGGTCAACCGTGCGAAGGCACGTATGATGCGGATGTGAAACCACTATTTGTGGAAAATAGTCTGTGGTATCCGGGCGCGATCGGATGCGTCTCCTGTCATAACTCGAATCTAACCGCACGCAGCGGCGGATTCGACCTCAGTTCTTATGAGGCAATGCAAATGGGATCGGCGCGCGCGGATGCCAGTAGCAAAGGCAACGACATCTTTGGCAATGGCAACTGGGAAAAGTCAACCCTGTTCGCAGTTCTGAAGACGCAGGGCATGGTCCCCACGGGACATTCAGCCGATGCTGCTCCCAATGATGTCCTGCTGTACGCAGGCACCGTCGTACAAGCGGTTGAAACCCCGTCCCCGTAAAAGCGATCAATGAAAAATCTCCCGCACATGCGGGAGATTTTTTCTGGCGGAGAGGGCGGGATTCGAACCCGCGAACCTTTGGGGGTTACACGCTTTCCAAGCGTGCGCGCTAAGCCAGACTACGCGACCTCTCCTT
>CAZFDL010000182.1:0-5779 GCA_964517905.1 uncultured Anaerolinea sp.
TGAAAGAAGTCGGCGACAAATTCGGCGCGGGTGAATTGATCCTGCCCTTCGTGCTCCAATCCGCCGAAGTGATGAAGAAGACCGTCTCGCATCTTGAAAATTATCTTGAGAAAGTTGAAGGCGTCACCAAAGGCACGGTCGTCATCGCCACCGTTTATGGCGATGTACACGACATCGGCAAGAACCTTGTCAAAACGATCCTGGCCAACAACGGCTACACCGTGATCGACCTCGGCAAACAAGTCCCCGCTGAGACGATTATCTCCAAAGCTGTCGAAGTCAACGCGACTGCGATCGGCTTGTCCGCGCTGCTGGTTTCCACCTCGAAGCAAATGCCGCTCATTGTCAACGAACTGCACCGCCGCGGATACAAGATTCCCGTGCTGATCGGCGGTGCCGCGATCAACCGTCGCTTCGGGCGCCGCATCCTCCAGACCGAAGGCGGAGAATTCTACGACCCAGGCGTCTTTTACTGCAAGGACGCCTTCGAAGGTCTCGATACAATGGACCAGTTGATTGACTCAAACCGAAAACCCGCTCTGCTCGAACAAGTCCGTAAAGAAGCGGATATGGAACTCGGTCGCGCTGCGCAACCCGCGCGGTCAGCCGACAGCGGTCAGCGGTCGTCAATAGTTCCCGCCCCTCTTACTTTGCCTCCCTCTAAGTTCGGTATGCGAGTCGTCAAGAACATGCCGCTCGAAATTGTGCTGACCCATCTTAACATCAACGAACTGTATCGTCTTTCGTGGGGCGCGAAAAACACCCACGGCGCGGAATGGGACAAACTCAAAGCCGAGTTCGACGCCCGCCTCGACAAAATGAAGCGTGAAGCCATGCGCGAGAAGTGGCTGAATCCGCAAGGCGTGTACGGACTCTTCCCCTGTCAGGCGGAAGGGGATGATCTGATTATCTACAACCCAGAGAATCTCGACGAGGTATTAACTCGCTTCAGTTTCCCGCGGCAACCCCACGATGAGCATCTCGCATTATCTGATTACTACGCACCAGTCTCTTCTGGTCAGATGGATGTGGTCGCCTTCCAGGTTGTCACCGTCGGGCTGGAAGCCAGCGAACGCTTCGACAAACTCCAAGCCGCGCATGATTACACTGAAGGCTACTTCACCCACGGTCTTGCAGTCCAAGCGGCAGAAGCGACAGCTAATTATCTGCATGAACACCTGCGCCGCGAAATGGGCATCCCTGAGAATCAGGGAAAACGCTATTCATGGGGTTATCCTGCCATCCCTGAATTGGAAGATCATCAAAAAGTTTGGCAATTGCTACCCGCCGTAGAAAAAGAACTTGGCATAACTTTGTCGCCTTCCTATCAGTTGATCCCCGAACAATCCACCGCGGCGATTATCGTGCATCATAAGGCGGCGAAATATTATTCAGTTGGCGAATCGCGCGTTGAACAATTGATGAAAGCATAAAATGTCAAATAAATTCCTGGACCTCCTCTCTGCACAAACCCTCCTCGCCGACGGCGCGATGGGCACGATGCTCCACGCTCGTGGAATTGGCTTCGATAAATGTTTCGATGAACTCAATCTTACCAATCCATCGGCGGTGGCCGAGATCCATCGCGAATATATCGAAGCGGGTGCGCAGTTGATCATCACCAACACGTTCGGTGCAAATCGCTTCAAACTCACCAAACACGGACTTCAAGACGATGTCGTCGAGATCAACAAAGCCAGCGTCGACCTTGCCAGGCGCGTGGTCTCGGCATCGTTCAAAAATGTATTGGTCGCGGGCGATGTCGGTCCGTTGGGTGTGCGGATCGCTCCGTTTGGGCGCGTCCAGCCTGACGAGGCGCGCGAGGCGTTCGTCGAGCAGATCCGCGCACTGGCGGATGCAGGCGTTGACCTGATCGTCATCGAGACGTTCAGCGACCTGTACGAAATCCGTGAAGCGATTCGCGCGGCGCAAGTTGTAGGGGCGGGTCATGCCTCGCCCCTACCGATCGTGGCATCCGTCACGTTCACACGCGATGACCGCACACTGCTGGGCGATGAGCCGATGAAGGTGGCGCGGACTTTGCGCGACGCGGGCGTGGATGTGATCGGGGTCAATTGCTCGGGCGGACCCGCGCAACTGTTGCGAATTTTGAAGCAGATGAAGCAAGCCGTGCCCGACGGCAAGTTTTGGGTCAAACCAAACGCGGGTTGGCCCGAACAAGTGGGCGGACGCATCATGTACCCCGCGGATGCCGATTACTTCGGCGATTACGCGTTGTCGTTTCGTGAAGCGGGAGCGTATGTGGTGGGCGGATGTTGCGGCACAACCCCTCAGCATATCGCGGTGATGAAGAAAGCGTTGGAATCGAATTTGCATTCTTCGGTGTTGATCCAGCCTTCCGAAGTCCTGGAGACTTCGGAAGTATCGGAAACTGAACCCCCAACGCAATTCGCGCAAAAACTGGAACGCGGAGAATTCGCCATCAGCGTTGAAATGGATCCGCCCCGTGGACTCTCGACTCATAAATTATTGGCTGGCGCGTCTCTCCTCGCCGATGCGGGTGCGGACGTGATTAACGTCGCCGACTCGCCGATGGCGCGCATGAGGATGTCCGCGTGGGCAGTGTGCGACGTGGTACAGCGTAAGATCGGCGTCGAATCAACCCTCCACTTCCCCACCCGCGGAAGGAATTTGTTACGCGTTCAAGGCGATCTACTCGCGGCTCACGCGCTCGGCATTCGCAACATCTTTGTCGTGATGGGCGACCCGACCTCCATCGGCGATTACCCCGAAGCAATGGACAATTACGACCTTGTGCCATCGGGGTTGATCAAACTCATCAAGCAGGGATTCAACGCAGGCATCGATCATTCAGGCACGAGCATCGGTCAGCCGACGAATTTCTTTGTCGGCGCAGCGTTGAACCTGTGCCCGCCGGATGTGGATAACGAGATCAAAAATCTGCACCGCAAAGTGAAAGCAGGCGCGGACTTCTTCCTCACCCAGCCGGTCTACCGTGCAGAGGATGGCGTGAAATTGCTCGAAGCGTACGAGGCGAAACACGGCAAAATGAACAAGCCGATTCTGGTCGGCATCCTGCCGCTTGTCAGCATTCGGCACGCCAACTTCCTCCATAACGAAGTCCCCGGTATCTCGATCCCAGACGAGACGCGGAAGCGGATCGAAGCCGCAGGGGATGACGGTGTGAAGGCCGGGGTGGAGATCGCGGTCGAGTTGGTGGAGCAGGTGAAACCGTGGGCGGGAGGCGTGTACATCATGCCGCAATTCCACAAGTACGATATGGTCGCGGACATCATCGAGGCGGTGAAGGTAAAAACGTAGCGGGCGGGAAAATCCAGCAGTAAATGTGTGTTTGTGTATTTACACGTTGGCGTCTCTACGTGTATACTTTCGCCCATGCTGCTCGCCATCGACATCGGCAACACGAACCTGACGCTGGGACTCTACAACGGCAATGACCTTGGTGCGCATTGGCGGCTCGCCACCGACCATGGGCGCATGCCCGATGAATATGGTCTGCAATTCCAGGGATTGTTGCAGAACGCCAAGGTCACGGCGAAGCAGTTGAAGGGTATTTCGCTGGCATCGGTGGTACCGCAGTTGACGGGACGCGTGGTGCAGGCGTGCCGCGAATATCTCGATATCGAACCGTTCGTCATTGATGTGGGGATCAAAACGGGGGTCAAAGTCCGCTACGAAGACCCGCGCTCGGTCGGCGCAGACCGCATCGCCGACGCGGTCGCCGTTGCGTATCTGTACAAGGGTCCCGCGTGTATCATCGATTTCGGCACGGCAACCACATTCAACGCCATCACGAAAGATGGTGAATATCTCGGCGGCGCGATCACGGCAGGGATCAACCTCGCCGCCGAAGCGCTGTTCACCCATGCGGCAAAACTTCCGCGCATCGACCTGCAACGCCCGCCGTCTGTCATCGGACGCAACACCGTCCATGCCATGCAGGCGGGTTTGTTATTCGGCTACGTGAGCATGGTCGAAGGCATGGTCGAGCGTTTTCGCAAGGAACTCGGTCCGACGATGAAAGTGATCGCCACCGGCGGCCTGGCGGAGGTCGTGGCGCAGGAGACCGATGCGATCCAGATCATCGCGCCGTGGCTCACGCTCGATGGCTTGCGAATTTTGTGGGATATCAATCATCCGATGTGAAGCAATCTCCTGTTCGAGAGAGATTCCTTCGCCGGGTTACCGCCTTCCTCGCAATGACTTTCGCGATCCTAGGGTGCGGGGGATTCGGACTCGTCGCCTCAACAACCCCTACGCCGACCATCGAACCGACGTGGACGACCAGCCCGATTCCTTCGCCAAGTGAGACTGGCACAATCACCCCGACGTTCACTCCCACCGAAACGTTAACCCCCTCCCCTTCGGCAACACCGACCTCTACTCTCACCCCAACCTCAACCGTTACGCCTGAATTTACTTTTCACGGACCGGGGGATGTCACCGTTCCGATCCTTTTGTATCATCACATAGGTTATTCGCAAAAAGACAGCCCCTACTACGTTTCGCCCGAGGAATTCGAAAAGCAAATGAATTTGCTTTATCAATGGGGTTATAGAACGATTACGGTGGAGCAATTGGCGCAAGCTATTCAGCGCGGCGGGCAACTACCCAACAAGCCCATCCTGCTGACGTTCGATGACGGCAGTGAAACTGTCTACACGGACGCGCAGCCTATCATGCAAAACTACGGTTTCACAGGCACAGCCTACATCGTGTACAACTTCATCGGCGCGGGATTGTTCATGGACAGGGATCAGATCCGCGAGTTGCACGCGGCAGGCTGGGAGATCGGCAGTCACGGCGTCAGCCACGTGGAGTTACCATCACGCCCCGGGAAGCAGGAGGAGGAGATCGTCAGATCGCGGCAAAGGCTCGAGGTGTATCTCGATGTGCCCATCCGCAGTTTTGCCTATCCCTTCGGCGCGTACGATAGCGATTCACTCGGCTTTGTGAAATTTGCTGGCTACATCGCCGCGATGGGATTGGGAGATAAATCAGTACAGGGCAAGGAGAATATTTATTATTTGTATCGCCAGAGCGTTACAGCTGAGACGACGTTGGAGATGTTCGCGAGCCTCCTGCCCTGGGAACAGTAGTTCGTGGTGGTGGATGATACCCCGCCCCACGATCAATCACGGAAACATTTTTCGCTCTCAAAAGGTCAATAAGGAAAAGGAGCGCACAATGAAACATAAAATCCTGATCGCCGTGTTGATCTTCTCGCTTGCCGCGTGTGCCCCGCCCCCGACTCCCACCGACAGCGGAATCGAGGGGCAGGTGTTGATCGGTCCTATGTGCCCCGTCGTGCAGGAGGGAGGGGAATGCCCCGACCAGCCGTACCAAACCACATTGACGGTGCTCAGCCCGAACGGAAGAATGATCGTTCAGATCCAAACGGATGAACAAGGCAGGTTTAAGATTCCGCTTGCGGCGGGCGAATACATCCTGCATCCCGAATCGCCGAATGTATTGCCGTTTGCGTCCGATCAAACTTTTGTGGTGGAGGTGGGAAAGTTTACACAGGTCGTTGTGAATTACGACAGCGGCATCCGTTAACAGAACTCAAACGAGCTCGCCCTTGCCTGCAAGTTTCACCCGGACTATAATGCCGTGCTGGTTCAAGCAAGGAGAAAGAGATGCCCGTTTACACGTATCGTTGCGGTTCATGCGGAGTGCAGTTCGAGAAGCATCAAGGTTTCCACGATGCGCCGCTGAAGACCTGCCCTGAGTGCCGAAAGAAATCGTTGAAGAAAGTCATCACCCCGACCAAGGT
>CAZFDL010000183.1:0-5719 GCA_964517905.1 uncultured Anaerolinea sp.
CGATGACCAGCCCCACGTCGAGACCAGAAGCGTCTATCGCGCGCGCGGTCTTTGCAAGGGGACCCATCCCATCCCCGCCGCCGACGAGCAGGACGATGGGCTTATCCATTACCCAGCCAAGTTTTTTTCGTATCAGGCTCCTTCGCCCAAGCGGCTTGCAATATTGATCCGCGACAGGGAGACCCACCACGCGCACCTTTTCAGGCGGCATGTGGTTTTGAATGGCGCTCCGGCGCGCGGTCTCGGTGGGTACGAGGATGAGGTCGGCGCGTTTATCGAACCAGAGCGCGTGCGTAGTGACCATATCGGTAACGACATTGATGAAGGGCGGGCGGTTATTGCCGAGCGCGCGCAGGACGAACGTTGTCGCAAATGGGTGAAGCGTGACAACCATATCTGCAGGATGACTTTGCACAAGGGCACGAGCCGAGCCGCGCACGAGCGGCCACATGGTAGTGGTAAGCATCCGCGCACGCGCACGTCCATCGGTTGCGTAGAAACTCGCGCTCCATAATTGCGGCGCTTTAACGAGATAGGGGTAGATCTCGGAGGCACGGTTGAACGGAGGCGGCGCGTAATCCTTGAAAAAATCCACCATTTCTGTGGTGACCGCGCTGCGGTATTCAAGGTGCAGGGCTTCGATGATGGCTTCCGCCGCGGAACGATGACCGCCGCCCGTATCAGAGAAATAGAAGACGATGTGGGGTTTACGCGGCTGGGTTGTTTTTTTCTGCTTCATGTTGGGTGAGATTCACTTTGAGGCGGCGGCTCAATTCTCGACGGGTGAGCAGGACCCGGCGTCCGCAGCCCTGGCATTCCAGCCCGATATCCGCGCCGAGACGCGTGACCGTCCATTCGTACGAACCGCACGGATGTGACTTGCGAAGTTGGAGTCGGTCGTTGAGTTGCAGGTCAGGCAGCATGATGGCAATTGGTACTTGAGCGAGGGAAAGACTTGGAGGTTGAAGACCGCAGACCGATGAACATTATAAATGAATCATGATAAACTACGGTCGATCTTGAAACAAGGAGAGTCGACCATGTCAAAATACGAAACGTACACAGTCGAAGTCGCGGGGTTGAAGCGCGATCTGCGCTTGTTCGAGATCAAGCCGGGCTTGAAGATCGCCATCCTGAATATCCTGGGAGATACTGAATTGGTGCAGACGTGCGCCAGGGAACTCGCAGCCAAATTAAAGGATGTGAAGTACGACGTGCTGGTGACGGCGGAGGCGAAGTCGATCCCGCTTGCGCACGCGCTTTCGGTGGAAACAAAAAAACCGTACGTGATCCTGCGCAAAACCTTCAAACCCTACATGGGCGATGCGCTCCAGGCGGAGACGTTGTCCATCACCACCGGTCAACCGCAGACGTTGATCCTCGATGAAAAAGACCGCGAGATGATGAAGGGCAGGAAGGTCGTTATCTTGGACGATGTGATCAGCACCGGCTCCACCTTGCAGGGGATGAGGATGGTCCTCGACAAGGCCGGCGCCACCGTGCAGGCCGAGGCGGCGATCTTCACCGAAGGCGACCGCGCCCAGTGGATGCACATCATCGCACTGGGGCATTTGCCGTTATTCACCGAATAACAACGTAGGAGCGACATGGCGTGTCGCCCCTACGAAATCAATTTTTGTTTTTCCGAACGCGTCATCCTCTTGATGGCGCGTTCGCGTTTCATCGCAGACGTCCGATCCGGTTGTTCTTCCACGTACACCAATCTCACCGGCAGGCGCATGCGGGTGTATTTGGCGCCGCGCCCTTTGTTGTGAACGGTCACGCGCTTTTCCGGGTCAAGCGCCCAGCCGGTGTACAGCGTTCCGTCGGCGCATTGCACGATGTAACAGAAACACGCGGTCACTTTTTCTTTTTATCGCGCCCGAACAGATTGCCTACGAACATTTGGCTTAGCCGGTCGCCGAACGATTCGGAAGCTTGTTTGGACCGGCTTGCAGTTTCCCATTCCGCTTTGGAACGTTCGTTGAACCAGCGGTCGCGGGCTTTTGCGGAGGCTTCAAGATATTCGATCACACCTTCTCCATCCGCTTCAGCGATCCGTTCGCGCAGGTTTTGCAGGGAGGCGATCAGTTCATCCAGCACGCGCACGGTGTTGCCACGATTCGCCAGCGCCGCGTCTCCCAATGATTTCGGTTCGTCATGATAGGTCATCGCGGCGGTCACCGCGGCGTATGGACGCGCAGCCAGCCGGCGCGCCTCCCGCCAGCCAGGTTGGTTAACCGTTGAATTCAGCAGTGCCGCGCCCGCCAGTTGCGGCAGAAGGTGTGTGGAGGCAAGCAAGCCATCCGCTTCCGCCGCGTCGCTGAACATGACTTCTGCGCCCAACAGGCTCACCAGATTACCGGCAAGTTCGAGCGCGCCGCCAGGTGTTCCCGATGGCGCATTGACCAGAAAGAGTCCGTTCTTGAAGAGGTCCGCGCGAGCAGAGTGGACGCCAATTTCCATGCCATGCAGGTACGTCGTGCCGGCGGCGGGGGAAAGCCCCACATAATAGCGCTCCGGCGGAAGAACTTCGCCTACCCATTCCGCGACTTTCGCTTTGGCAGGAGCTGTGTCCAAAATCACGGTCCCTGCCTGCAGATCCTGGGCGATATAACCGAGCGTGTCGCGAATCTCACTCAATGGCAGGCTCAGGATGACCACTTGCGCATCGCGCACGGATGCTGGCAGGTTCACCTTGACGTCGTCCACCGCGCCTATTTTTTGCGCACTACGCGCGGCTTCATAATTCTTATCGTGACCAACACGTTTGATGTTTTTCTGTCCCGCGAGAGCCAGCCCGATCGAACTTCCCACCTGACCCAGGCCGATGATGGTGATCTGAACGCTCATAGTTGCCTCTTTTTCATCACCCGTGCGCAGGTGATGACCTTTGCTTGGGTTGGAATAACGGGATTATACTGCCCTTTAAAGTACGAGAACCGCGGACGCCGACCGCGGTTCCCTACGAAAGGAGGAGAAGAGAAATCACCTTACAGGGTCAAATTTATCACGAGCGTGTAAAACCTGCTTGACGCCAAACCTACGATTGCCCTACGGTCGCCTGACATTTTGTTCCGTCGGGAGGGCGATCTCGGCGTCTACGCTGAACCCATGAATTGCGATATAATAGAACAAATTTTCCAGCAATTAGAACACAAAAGGGAGAAGAATGTCCACTTACGCGATTGAAACGCAAGACTTGGGCCGCGTGTACAAGATCCGCGGCAACAAAAAAGAAAGCCAGATACGCAAGGAACTGGTTGCCCTCGAAGGTGCGAACCTGACCGTCGAGCGCGGCGAACTGTTCGGTTTGCTCGGACCGAACGGCGCGGGCAAGACGACCCTGATCAAGATTCTCACCACGCTTCTCGCCCCCACTTCGGGTTGGGCGCGCGTAGCCGCCCACGATGTAAGCCGGGCGCCTCACCTCGTGCGCCCACGCATCAACATGGTCTCCGGCGGAGAGTCCTCGGGCTACGGCTTGCTCACCGTGCGCGAAAACCTGTGGATGTTCTCGCAGTTTTACGGCATGAACTCGAAAGTTGCCAACGAGAGGATCGTCGAATTGCTTACGATGGTGGGACTCGAAGACCGCATCCACACCAAATCATCCGACCTCTCAACAGGGTTGCGACAGAAGATGAACATCGTACGCGGATTCCTCACCGACCCTGAAGTGCTGTTCCTCGACGAACCGACCCTGGGACTTGACGTCGGCGCGTCGCGCGACGTGCGCAAGTTGATCCGCGGCTGGCTGGATGCGGATAAGGATCGCACGCTGTTGTTGACCACGCATTACATGGTGGAGGCGGAAGAGTTGTGCGACCGCGTAGCGATCATCAACAAAGGCAGGGTACTGGCCTGCGATACGCCCGCGAACCTCAAACGGAACCTGCAACGTGACGCGATCTTCGAGATCGAGACGAGTCCGCTCAACGGGTTGACCCCGCAGGCATTACAGGATCAGCCTGAGGTCAGGAAAGCCGCGTCGACCCAAATCGAGGGCGGCGTGAAACTTGAGCTCATCCTCGCCGAAGAGTCCGCGCTGGCGAATGTCATCAACATCCTGACACAAAAAGACATCAAGGTGATGCGCCTGACCAAACGCGAGCCGACGCTCGAAGATGTGTTCATGGATCTGGTTGGAGCGCGCATGGAAGACGTGGAAAAAGGAGGCGAGGAATGAAAGCGAATGAGTCCCTGGTTTATTCCTCCGTTGAAAAGGTTTCGGGCTGGAGGTTGTTCATCAAGACGATCCTGGCGCGTTCGTATCCGCGCATCATCGGGCAACAACGCGAGAAGTCGTGGATCTTCTTCGAGATCTTCATGCCCATGCTGGCGGTCTCCTCGTATGTGTTCGTCTATCGCGCCATCGGCGCGCCCGAGGAATATGTGGGGTTCGTCGTGGTGGGCGGTGCGATGACCGCGTTCTGGATGAACGTGCTGTGGAGCATGTCGTCGCAGCTGTATTGGGAGAAGGAGCAGGGGAACCTCGCGCTCTACATCATGGCGCCCAATTCGATGATGGCGGTTCTGCTTGGTATGGCGCTGGGCGGGCTGGTCGCGACGACGATCCGCGCGGTGGCGATCATATTCCTCGGAACATTAATGTTCGGTGTGCAATTCACCGTGACGAGTTTTTCGCAGTTGTTCGCGGTGTTCTTTCTCGCCATGACCGCGTTGTATGGCATGGGCATGATGAGCGCGTCACTCTTTCTGCTTCTCAGCCGCGAGGCGTGGCACATCTCGAACCTCGCGCAGGAACCGATCTATCTCGTTTCGGGGTTTTACTTCCCCATCAAGTCTTTCAATTTTTGGGTTGCCGCGGCGGCATCGTTCATTCCGCTGACGCTTGGATTGGACGCGATGAGGCAGTTGATCTTCCCTTCGGGCGCGGCGCTCGGATTCTTGAACGTGACTGTGGAGATCACCGTGTTGATCGTGTTGTGTTTTGTCTTCCTCGCCGGAGCCAAGTTCCTGCTGGATTACATGGAGAAACTGGCGATCCGTGAGGGGAGGATCACGGAAAGCCGCAGATAATTCCATGTCGTTGCGAGGAGCGAAGCGACGAATCAATCTCCCGGCAAAATGAGGAGATTGCTTCGGGCAAAAGCACGAACGCCCCCTCCTGACGACATAATGGAGAAAATATGAACCGTTCCGAAACATCCCGTTCGTTTACGATGGCAACCTGGTTGGGCTGGCAGGTTGAATCCAACTGGACCGACCCGTTCCTGTTCGCCATTTACGTCATCATCAAGCCGTTGGCAACGGCCGCGATCCTGGTTGTGATGTACAGCATCATCACGAATGGAGATTACGGGTCGCCGCTTTTTCCATACATCTACCTCGGCAACGCATTCTACATTTACGTCGGCGCGGTGATGACGGGCGTCTCGTGGGCGGTGATCGACGACCGCGAGCATTACAAGACGCTCAAATACATGTATATCGCGCCGATCAGCATTCCGTTCTACTGGCTCGGGCGCGGCGTATCGCGGTTCCTCATCGGCACCGTGGCCGTGTTCGTCACCATCACGGCAGGCGCGTTGTTCCTAAATCTGCCGTTGAATCTTGGCGAAGTCAACTGGGGATTATTCATCGTCTCGCTCTTCATCGGCGTCACCATGCTCGCCATGATGGGACTCATCCTCGCCAGCATCACGTTGATGATGGCGCAGCACAACTTCTTCGTGGGTGAGGCGGTGGCAGGCGC
>CAZFDL010000184.1:0-5693 GCA_964517905.1 uncultured Anaerolinea sp.
AGAACGCGCTGGTCTTTGCGATGATCCGCAGCGCCGAGAACTGGCTTGCGGAAAATGAATTGGACGACGACGCGGTGTTGAAATGGGATACAGCGGAGTGGGGCGAGAACCCGGCGGATTACGGAAGAAAATGATGTGTCGTCTACGGGTGGGCGCCACGAACCGTTGGCGAATGGATAACCGTGTATTCGTTTATTCGTGCGAATTCGTGGACGGTTTTAGCAACATGCCATCCACGAATAAGATCACGAATGCGCGAAAGGGTGAATCGGCAATCATATATAGGATCAATTATGTCTTTGGTAGTTGATGCTACAGGAAACGATCTAACCTTTCGAATCATTGGCGCCGCAATGGCGGTTCACAATGAGCTCGGCTATGGGTTTAAAGAAGAAGTGTACGAAAAGGCAATGGAAGTGAAACTTAATGGGATGGGGATCGAGCCAAACCGTCAATATGAAGTTTCTGTTGATTTTGAAGAAGAGCAAGTAGCTGTATTCTATCTGGATTTATTTGCCCAGTTGCAGGTGGTCGTTGAAATCAAGGCATTCAGCCATCAACTCACCAACGACGAATTGGCGCAAGTGATCAACTATTTGAAGGCGACCGGCGCGCCTGTTGGATTGCTATTCAATTTCGGACGCAGAAGGCTGGAATATCGCCGCGTGTTTCCCGCGAAAGACATGAAACCCGTTCAACGACTTGGACGGGACGACGCGTGGAGATCGTAGCGCTCGAACGAGTAAAAGCCGTCCACGAATAAGGCCACGAATTCACGAATGGACGATTATGAATACGTTTATTCGTGGTACATTCGTGGATGGTTTGTTATTGTGCTACAAAGGATAATTATGAATACCGCATTGCTCATTATCGACATCCAAAACGACTATTTCCCCGGTGGGAAGTACCCGCTGGTGAACCCTCTCGAAGCCGCGAAGAAGGCGTATGAATTGCTTCAGTGTTTCCGCGAGCATGGGGGGCATCACGTCCACATTCAACACATTTCGCTAAAGCCCGACGCTGCGTTCTTCGTCAAAGGCGATCGCGGCTCTGACATTCACGATTCGGTCGCACATTTCGAGGGTGAGCCGATCGTGTACAAACATTATCCAAACTCGTTCCGCGAGACGAACCTGCTCGAACTGTTGAAAGGATGGGGCGTCGAGCGCGTGATCATCACCGGCATGATGACGCACATGTGCGTGGATGCCACCGCCCGCGCCGCCGCGGACTTCGGTTTTCAAGTCATCGTCGCAGAGGATGCATGTGCGACTCGTGACCTGGTGCATGGCGATACGACCATCCCTGCGGATCTGGTTCACAAATCCTTTCTCGCCGCATTGAAATCCTATGGCAGGGTGATGAAGACGGAGGAGATCATGGCGTTGCTGGCTGGTGAGATGGAAAAACAATAATGTGGTCTCGATACGCGCAGCGGGCTACTCGACCACCGTCTGGAAATCGTCAATCGTCAATCGTCACTCGTCAATCGTAAATCGAAAATCGGAAATCCAAAATGACAACTCTCGACCCCGAAAAACAAAAACAAGCCAAGCAATATGCCCGCATCCGACGCCGACTGTGGCTGGTGGATACTGTCTTCAGCGCGCTGTATTTCCTCGCGTGGATTTACTTCGGCTGGTCAATTTCACTTCGTAACTGGTTGACAGATCACTGGTCACTGTTCGCCAACCCGTGGCTCCTTGTCCCCGCGTTCGTTGCGGTCTTTGGTGGAATATTCTTTATCCTAAACCTGCCCCTCGGCTACTACAGCGGATTTGTCCTGCCGCATCGTTTCGGTCAATCGAACCAGACGCTCAAAGGCTGGGTCACGGATCAACTCAAAGGACTGGCTATTGGGCTTCCGCTGGGCTTGGTCGTCATCGAGTTCATGTATCTTGCCCTGCGTTCCGCCGGTGACTTGTGGTGGCTGTGGGCGGCGGGCGGACTTTTGGTTTTCAACGTTTTGCTCATTAACCTCGCGCCGATTTTGATCATGCCGTTGTTCAACAAATTTGTCCCGCTGGGCGAGGAGCACAAGGATCTGGCGGACCGTCTGCTCAAACTTGCCGAACGCGCCAACACCAAAGTCCGCGGGGTGTTCAAGTTCGATATGTCCAAGCGGACGAAATCTGCCAATGCGGCGTTGACCGGCATCGGCAACACGCGCCGCATCATCCTGGGCGACACGCTCATCAACGAATTTTCAGCCGACGAAGTGGAGACCGTGCTTGCCCACGAATTGGGACACCACGTGAACCGCGATATTCCGGTGCTGGTCACGTTTGGGATTCTCAGCACCACGCTTGGACTCTATCTGGCGTCTATCGGGTTGAATTGGGCGATCGACATGTTCGGTTTCACGTCACCGGCGGATGTCGCGGCATTGCCCGCGCTGGCGCTCATCTTCGGCGCGTACGACCTGCTCACGATGCCGATTAACAATGCGGTCTCGCGCTGGCGGGAGAACATGGCGGACGATTATGCGCTCAGTTCCACGGGGAAGAATGAAGCGTTCGCGTCTGGCTTTACGCGGCTGGCGAATCAAAACCTCGGTGAAGTTGACCCGGAAAAGTGGGTGGTGTTCATGTTCTACTCGCATCCGCCGCTGGGGGAGAGGATCGCAAAAGCAGTGAATTGGAAATCAGCCTAATTCTCCAATTCTCGTCTTTCCCAATCTCCAGTCTCTAATTCTCTGGTCTCGATATGCCCTCAAAGATTGTTCGGGCTACTCGACCAGCGCATTTACCAATTACCAATTACTTTATTCCTGCCATTCCAATTCGAATTCACCGACGGCAACCGTATCACCCTCCTGCACGCCGGCCTGGCGCAAGGCTTCATCCACGCCGAGCGTTTCCATGATCTTTTGAAAACGCCGCACAGAACCGTCGTGCTGCCATTGGGTCATTGCGGCGGCGCGTTCGATCGCTGCGCCGGAGATGCGCCACGCTTGCCCGCCTTCGCGCGCGACGTTGAAATCGCGCGGATCGTCTTTCGATTTGTACACCGCCAGCGGCGCTTCGAACGATTCGAGCGCGGGTGTTTCCTGCAAGACCTGGAACGCCTGGATGAGCAATTCGCGCGTGTTCGTGCGCGCCAGTGCCGAGATCGTCATGAACTCCACCTTAAGCTTCTTGAATTTCTTTCGGAGGTCCGCGAGTCTTGCCTGCACTTCGGGCTGGTCGATCTTGTTGAGCGCCACGATCTGCGGTTTCTTCGCAAGGTTCGGGTCGAACAACGATAACTCCGAATTGATCTGACTGTAATCCGCGATGGGGTCGTCGGATAAGCCGTCGACCAGGTGGATGAGCACACGCGTGCGTTGGACGTGGCGCAGGAAATCGTGTCCGAGCCCCGCGCCTTGACTCGCGCCTTCGATCAGACCGGGGATGTCTGCCAGCACAACGGACGCGTTCACGTCGATTTCAGCGACTCCAAGATTGGGCTCTAAGGTGGTGAACGGATATGGCGCGATCTTCGGTCTGGCGTTCGTCAACACCGAGAGCAATGTGGATTTGCCTGCGTTGGGGACGCCGATCAAACCGATATCGGCGATCAACTTCAATTCGAGTCGGAGGCGTTTCTCTTCGTGGGGCGCGCCCTTCTCCGCCGTGCGCGGCGCCTGATTGCGCGACGTCGCAAAGTGCTGGTTGCCGCGTCCGCCGCGCCCGCCTTTGCAGAGCACGAGTCGCTGACCGGGCTGGGTCAGGTCGCCGATGATCTCGCCGGACTCTGCGTCGAAGAGGATGGTGCCCGGCGGGACGTGAATGACGAGGTCTTTGCCCGCGCGCCCCGACATCTGCGAAGGTCCGCCTTTTGCGCCGTCATCCGCTTTGAATTTTTGATTCTGGCGGAACGACGAGAGCGTATTGAGGGTGGACTTGACTTCGAAGACGACATCGCCGCCCCGGCCGCCGTCGCCGCCGTCGGGTCCGCCCATCGGGATGAATTTTTCGCGGCGAAAATGTACCATGCCGTCGCCGCCCTTGCCCGAGCGGACGTGGATTTCAACTTGATCGGTAAACATGGATTGATTATATCGTTATTGCCCCAAAGAAAGTTGTTATTTGGTTTCGCTGAGAATTACACAGCCATCTACATAACAACGAGGCTGTTCACCATAAGTGAGAATTAAAACCCCTCCATATTCTGGGTCATCGTCAAATATATTGAATTCTTTTTTTGCAGCATCGCCGTCGATAACAAACAGTGGATCGTAATCCTCAGTAGTATATTGAACGGGAAGACTATTACAAGACTTATAGTCCAAATTGCATTCGTATAATGTGTAAGTGTAACTATCGCAACTGTAGTACCCCTTATCATTGTTGAAATTATTACAACTACTTTCAAATTGATAGATATTGCCCATAAATTCAGACGCGGGTTCTTCGTAGTATCGCGGGTTTTCGCCATCAGTGTATACTAGTCCGAAATAACCCAATAAACTGACTTCATTGCTCTCTTCATCAACAATTATTCTATCGAACCCGCTATATGTGAAGGATAATTCTTTGCAGCCAATCCTCCAAGTTTTGCATTTGTAAAAGGACTGAAAACTGTGGTTATCCCAATCCAATGATGAAACAAGGTAGTAGTTGTAACTGCCCAATTTTGCTGAATCAAAAGTTCTTGGATAAAAGTGAATTGGATAAAGAATACTTGCTTCTAGCATTGGTATCAGGATAAAAAACGAGATCAAATATGTGTTGTTGCCTTGGTTCGCTGGCCTTGAAAAAAGAAACGTCAAAGGGTAAATTGTAGCAAGGATTGAAGCTAAAATAAAAATACTTATTTTCTCGGATTGGGCAAATTGCTGAAGTTCAGATAGCTGCCAGGCAAGATAGAGTGTGGTGTAAAACATTAGCGGTAGGGCAAGAACAAAGAAGCCTATTAGATATTTTTGATTGGTACTTGCAAATATTGTTAGACGGCTGATAAATATGTAAATACAAAATAAGACTACTCCTGCAAAGTAATTGCCGAAATTATCGTCTCCTAAAATATCCATTGGAGCGGTGAAAAACCAAATAATATATATGACCCCAAGAATAAATATTGGAAAGTATAGAGGTTCATTCAAGAATTCAAACACTTTTTTCATCGGTTCAGTTCTCCAAATAAAACAGGAGTCGGGTGAATTTTATCACCCGACTCCCATCTATCGATCGAACAATTTTCTACCTATTTCTTCACTCCAAATTTCTTCATCAACAAATCTTTCAACGTGGGCTGACCGATCTCCTGCAGTTCGTATCTCACGCGCTGGTTCGGCTTCTTGATGTCGATGATTCGCTTCAAGTCGATCGGCGTGCCGATGATGACCATATCAACATCGGAATTGTTGATCGTCTCTTCCAAATCCTTACGTTGCGCTTCGCCGTATCCCATCGCAGGGAGGATGGGACCCGTCTTCGGGTATTTCTCGTAGGTGGCTTTGATGGAACGCACCGCGAAGGGACGCGGGTCCACGATTTCCTTCGCGCCGAACCGACGCGCCGCCACGAAGCCCGCGCCGTACGCCATCTCGCCGTGCGTCAGGCTCGGACCATCCTCCACGACCAGCACGCGCTTGCCGCGGATGGATTCGGCATCATCCACGAACAGCGGCGACGCGGCTTCGATCTGTACGGCGTTCGGATTCAAACTGCGCAACGACTCGCGCACTACGGTGACATCGTCCGGTT
>CAZFDL010000185.1:0-5692 GCA_964517905.1 uncultured Anaerolinea sp.
TGGCTGAAATTCCAGAAATCGTGGTTCATCCATAATCCTCCACCACGCAGGAAGGGTGTCTTGGTGCATCCCGCAAAATTCCCGGAGACGATGGCGCAGGAATTCATCGAGTTCTTTACCAAAGAAGGAGAGACGGTGCTCGACCCCATGGCAGGGACGGGCTCGACTCTCGTCGCCGCGTTGCGCGCAGGGAGGAACAGTTACGGCATCGAGTTGAATCCCAAATACGCTACGATCGCGGGGAAGATCATCGAGGAGGAAAGAAACTCGCTCGGGGACATAGTCTCCAACCTCCAATCCCAAATTATCAACGGCGACGCTTCACAAATTACAAATTACCAATTACCAAGCATTGACTACGTTTTGACCTCCCCTCCCTACTGGGATATGCTCCGCGCGAAGGGCGCGAAGACTCAAAAGAAACGCCGCGACTCTGCCGAGTTGGATGTCCATTATTCGGACGACCCGAACGATCTGGGCAACGTAGACGATTACGAAGCCTTTCTCGAAAAGTTGGTCGGCATTTACAAAGGACTGAAGCCTTTCCTGCGGGATAAAGCCTACCTCACAATCATCGTCAAGAATGTGAAGAAAGGTGGGAAGATTTACCCGCTGGCGTGGGATATTGCAAGAGAATTGGGAAAAACTTACACATTGAAAGATGAAAAAATGTGGTTACAAGATAACCAACCCCTCGCGCCATTCGGTCTCGGCTCCGCCTGGGTGAGCAACACGTTCCATCATTATTGTTTGCAGTTTAGGAATGAGTGACCAAACTACGCAGTACGCAATACGAAGTACAGGATCGATATTTCGCACTGCGTATTGCGTACCAATAAAACCATGATTCGCACGAGCGACCTCCTCCACCTCCCCTTTACCCGCGACCTGACCGAAGCAGGGATTGCCTACGCGCTGAGGTCAATGCCTTACTTGTACAATCGCATGGGCGGGTCGCCTTATGATAAGTTGAGAAGAATTGTCGCGGGCGTGGCGGTGGAGTTGGCGTTTCGACGGTATCTTTCAGAGCAGAACATTCCCTTCGATGTGAAAGGCGCGGCACCGTTCACTGAGCCGGATCGGTACGACGTGTCGCTTGGCGGGCGAAGGTGCGACATCAAGTCATTTCTTATTTCCTATCGCGAACAAATTTTAGAGATGAAGCGCAATCCACAGATGATATTGAAAGCACCGGCGCTCGTTCCCTCCGACCAGAACGCGGGGGAGGGACAGTCGGATAGGGATATTTACCTCTTCG
The DNA here is from genome assembly GCA_964517905.1 of uncultured Anaerolinea sp. Lineage (GTDB taxonomy): Bacteria > Chloroflexota > Anaerolineae > Anaerolineales > Villigracilaceae > Defluviilinea. The sequence goes on from CAZFDL010000185.1 coordinate 1,259, forward strand.
CATTTTTATCCGGTCTGATCGCCGCGTCACAGGAGGATCTCAAGAAAGCCGTCGGCGCGGGGCATCCGCATTATCTGGTTCACACCATGCCCGATTCGTGGGCGCGTCCCGCCGCGTGGACTCCGCTTGGCGCGCTGGTAATGAAGTCCGAGGCGGAGGAGGCGGTCACCGTTGAATTGGGCGGGCAGGTTGAAGCGCGCGAGATGCGTCCGCTCGAAGTGGAGCTGCCGCCGCGCACGCGCGTCGAGATTCCAAACGATTTCTTCTCGCTCGTCTACATCCATGCAAAGACGCCGCCTGCGGCGAGGATCGGCATCCGTTGTACCCAGCGAAGCGAATTGCATCTCATCGGCGCGCTGGAATGGGGTAACATCTGGGTATATGGCATGAGCATTTTGCTCGCAGGGTTTCTCACCCGCGAAGAGTTCAACCGAAAAGCCAGACCCGTGCCCGAAGGCACGCGCGTTTTTCAATATGATAAAACGCGAACGAAAAACCTTGCCGTGCCGCTCTCGGAACTGAAGCCGGTGACTGAATTATTCGAACGCGTAAAGGAATGGACCTCATGAACATGAAACGCATCGCTTGGGGCACGCTGGTCGTCTCTCTGCTTGCCTGCAATTACGTGACTCAGATTGTCAACCCCGCCACAGAAACCCCGCCGGCGACGGGGACCGTGCCAGCCACCTTCACGCCTGCCCCCCTCGTCCCGGCCTACATTCCTCCAGAGTGTGTGTCGATCCCTCCCGCGACCGTGCCTCCCCAGGTCGTTGCGCCTACACAAACGCTCGCGCCGCTCACAGAAATCTCGCAGGGCACGCAGGTACAGATCTTCGATGAGTTGACCGAAATCATCGACGATGTCTATGTCTACCCGGATTTCAACGGCAAAGATTGGGACGAGATCAAAGCGCGCTATCGAACCACACTCCAAACGGGCTGGTCCACCGAACAGTTCTACGTCGAAGTGAACAACATGATCGTGGAACTGGGCGATGAACACTCGTTTTATCTTTCGCCGCTCGCGGCCGAGGCTTCAGAAGCCGAGTTGCGGGGCGAGAACAATTACGTGGGTGTGGGCATCTACTCCCTGCCCGATGAGGAACGACAGGTCTTTACAGTGATCTCCACCTTCCCCGATTCGCCGGCCCGCTACGCGGGCATCCAACCGCACGACCGGATCCTCGCAGTGGACGGCATCCCGCTCGAAGTGAATGAACTCTCGTCGAGCCGCGTGCGCGGTCCGCAATGCTCCGCGGTGGTGTTGACCGTCCAATCGCCGAACGAAGCGCCGCGCGACTTGTTGGTATTCCGCGCCCCCATCCGCGGCAGCCTGACCATCGAGCAGCGCCTCGTACCGACGTCGGATGGATCCAGGATCGGATACATTTTCATCCCTTCATTTTTCGACGAGACCATCCCTCCGCAGATCGAGCAAGCCTTGAATGATTTCGGTCCGCTGGATGGGTTGATCCTCGATGTTCGATTGAACGGCGGTGGCAGCAGTTCCGTGGTGGACCCCATCCTCGAATGGTTCACCGATGGCAGGCTCGGCGAATTCGTCAGCCGCACCTCCACGCGTGCGCTCGATGTCGACGGCGAGTCCATCCACAATTCACAAACCGTTCCATTGGTCGTGATCGTCAGCGAAGACACCGTCAGTTACGGCGAGATCTTTGCCGCGGTGTTGAAAGATTCCGGCAGGGCAAAGGTGGTCGGTGAAACCAGCCTCGGCAACGTGGAAGTGTTGCACGGGTACGATTTTGAAGATAACTCGCAGTTGTGGATCGCCTCCGAAACGTTTTATTCGGCTACCTCGGATACCAACTTCGAAGAGACCGGTATCGTTCCCGATCTGCCCGCGTTCGAGGAATGGGACCTGATCACTTTCGAGACCGATCCCGCCATCGCCGCGGCGCTGGAGCTGTTGGGGCATCAGTAGCCCCCACCCAGCCTCCTCCAAAATCCAAGAACGTGCAATTTGGAGGAGGGCCCGAAGGGCGAAGGGGGTCGGGTCGGATTAAATCGGACTCATTCTCGTCTGGTACACTTTTCTGCATGACGAAAAGAAATATCGTATTCAGTATCGCTGGGTTAATTCTGCTCGCCGTTGTGCTCTATCAGGTTCCCGCGATCAATAGCCGCGTATCGTGGCGGTTCGAAGTTGCGCGGACCTACGTGAAGAATGTGTTCAACCCGGTGGGCGATGTGCCGACGGCAATTCCCAACACGACAAAAATTTCCACACCAACGATCCCGGCCCCTCCACCATCGACAGCGCCGAGTGTGGCAACACCGATCCCGCCAACACCGACACTGGCTCCGCCTCCCGCGCAGGCTCTTCTCAACTCACCGCCCTACGAAAAGCAGACCGCGAACAACTGCGGTCCTGCCGCGCTTTCGATGATGCTGCACATGTTCAGCTGGACCGGCTCGCAAAAAGATATTTCGGATGTCATCAAGCCGGTCAACGGAGATCGCAACGTCAACCCCGAAGAGATGGCATTCTGGGTGCGCAACTACGCCGGCTGGCTCCGTATTGAATATCGCGTGGGCGGCGATCTCGAAACGCTCAAGCGGCTCCTCGCCGCGGGATATCCTGTGATCGTGGAATCAACCACATCGCTAAATCCCGAAGACACCGGCTGGCCCGACGATGATCTGTGGGCGGCCCATTATCTCCTGCTCACCGGCTACGATGATGCAACGCAGACTTTCATTGCGCAAGATACCTACCGCGGACCCGACAAGAAAATTTCCTACGACCAACTCGATTCGGAATGGAAACCGTTCAACTATTTGTACATGGTGGTTTATCTGCCGGAGCAACAGGCGGAGATTCAAACCCTGCTCGGTTCAAACTGGGACGTGGACCTGAATCGCCAGCGTGCGCTCGAACTCGCCCAAGCCGCCACTGTCGCTGACACAGACGACTCGTTCGCTTGGTTCAATCTGGGCAGCAACCTCGTCTACTTTGAAAGATACGACGAAGCCAATGCCGCGTATGATAAAGCTCGTGAACTCGGTTTACCGCAACGGATGTTCCGCTATCAATTCGGTCCGTTCCTCGCCAACTTCCACGCGAATCGCAACGAGGATCTGCTGGCGCTCACGGACTACGCGTTGCAGCGCACCGAAATGTCAGAAGAGACCTGGTTGTGGCGCGGCTGGGCGCTCTACCGCGCCGGCGACCTGAATGAAGCGATCAAGTCCTGGCGCAAAGCGCTGGCGGTGCGCCCCGGTTATGAGGATGCGCTGTACGCGCTGGATTTTGTCGGTTCGACGCCGTAATCGTGTTGGGGCTCCGCATGTGTCGCCCCAACAAAAAAATCATGAAAAAAATCATTCCACTTCTCTTTGCCTTACTCACCGCTTGTTCAACAGCAACACCGCTTCCAACCTTTGCGCCAACGTTGCCTCCCTTCCCTACCAGCGAGCCCGCTCTTTTGCCGTCAGCAACTGCTGAAATCATATTGCCAATGGCAACGTTCACTACAGAATCTCATATGGATCGAACATCGCCAATGGATGGGATGCCTCAGGTCTACATCCCTGCCGGTATCCTGCACATGGGCGGTTACGATGTCCGCGCTGCTCCGGATGAATTTCCCGCGCATGACGTCACACTCGACGCGTTCAGGATGGATCAACTTGAAGTGACGAACGGCATGTATTCGTTATGCGTACATGCGGGGGTGTGTGTACCGCCGCAAAGTGTTGAGTCGCAACGGCGATTTGATTATTACGAAAATCCCGAATTCAAAGATTACCCGGTGGTATATGTCACGTGGGGGCAGGCAAAAACGTATTGCGAATGGGCTGGCAGAAGTTTGCCCACCGAAGCGCAATGGGAACGCGCCGCGCGCGGCGACGACCTGCGCACATTTCCGTGGGGTGAAGACAAACCCGATTGGCGATTCGCCAACTTCAACTTTATCGTCAAAGACACATCGCGCGCCGGGAGTTATCCGCTGTGGGCAAGTCCGTTCGGCGTGCTGGATATGGCAGGCAACGTCGCCGAATGGACGAACGATTTTTACGATTTCGATTTTTATCTCACGTCGCCTTTGGAGAATCCGCTGGGACCCGTTTCAAGTTCCAGCCTGAATCGTGTGGTGCGCGGCGGAAGTTTGGGAGATGCAGAGATCAACATCCGTGTTTCGAAGCGTTCATCGGTGCGGGGATCGAATTTGAATGCCGTGCCGGGGTCTGAGTCATATCTCGGTGAATTTTCACCGCGCATCGGGTTTCGATGTGTAGAAGATGATTAAGGAATAACCCGGTTCGACGAACGAGATCCAAGAACGTTCTGGTCAGCTCGTTACCCAGATAATTTAATTGACTCATCAATCCCCGTGTGGTACACTGCCATCACAATCCAATAGCCCCACAAGGCGCTCTTATCCAGAGAGGCGGAGGGAACGGCCCGTTGAT
>CAZFDL010000186.1:0-5687 GCA_964517905.1 uncultured Anaerolinea sp.
CCGCACGCACAGACGAACCCGCGCAAACGCGCCGGGTTGCCGAAGACCAGTCCGTGCGCGGGGACATCTTTCGTCACCACACTGCCGGAACCGACCATCGCCCACTCGCCGATGATAATTCCACAACGGATCGTGGAATTCGCGCCGAGCGCCGCGCCTTTTTTGATGCGCGTCTCGCTCAATACCCAGTCGTCCGCGGCTTTGAGCGAACCATCCGGGTTGACCGCGCGCGGGCGCATATCGTTGGTGAAGCAAACGTGCGGTCCCACGAAGACACCATCCTCGATCACCACGCCGTGATAGACGGAGACGTAATTCTGGATCTTGACGTTATCGCCGATCGGCACGCCGGCATCCACATACACGCCTTTGCCGATGATCGAATTTTTGCCGATCTTCACACCTTCGCGCACCTGCGCGTGATGCCAGATGCTCGAGCCTTCGCCGATCTCGGCTGTATCTGAGACTTCCGCCGTTGCATGGATTCGAATTCCCATTATGCTTCCCTTTCTTTGCTGTTCGTTTTCACCACCCGGTATTCCTGACCAGCCGCCCTCAAGACAACACCATTCGGCGAATCAAGCAGTTGAATGCCGGCTTCGATGCACGTAAGGCGCAGGATATCCATCATCTCATCGTCCCCCTCGATGTACGCATGATCCATCCCATCCTGTTTCAATTCGTTCACGAGCGATTTTGCCCGCTCACGGAGATTTCCATAAACTTTGAGCGAATCGCGGGCGTAATTCAACGCGCGCTGGGTGAAGACCGCCATCCCCTCGGGAGTCAGATCGTATTTCAGCCGCGTGCGGTCGAGGTGCGTTACCTTGATCCAGCCGCGATGGATGAGTCGCTTGATGTACCAGTTGACGCTTCCCACTGCGATCCCAAGGCGGCCAGAAAGACTCGCCTGGGTAACGTGGGAATCTTGTGCAATTTCATTGAGAAGGGAGTATTCGTGTGGTTTGATCTCGGTCATGATTTGAGCATTCAGTTTTTGAATTCTCGCATAGAAAACCCGCCCTGTCAAGTGAGCATCCTCACGAAAAGGTTAATGTCCTACGCCAGCGCGGAAAACAGGATTTGGCAGATTTTTTCCGCCGAGTGACCGTCGCCATACACCAGCGGACGCTCCCCCTCCGGCCTCCACGATTCAAACAAACTCTGGATTCGCTTCGCGTCCACTCCCGCTAATCTGTTCCAGCCAGCGGAAACCGTTTCCACCCATTCGGTCTCCTCGCGCAGGGTAATGCAGCGCGTCCCAAGCAGATACGCTTCCTTTTGCATCCCGCCTGAATCCGTCAGCAGGCAGTCGGCGTATTCCAGCAACTCAATGATTTCCAATGGTCCCAGAGGTGGGATGAGCGATACGTTCGAGTGGACGGCAAATTTCGAATCGTGGATCAGGTTGCGGGTCCGCGGGTGAACCGGAAAGATGACCGGCACAGGCAACCCTCCCAACGCCTCCAAAATGGATTCCAACCGCGCAGGATCGTCGGTATTCGCGGCGCGATGCACTGTTGCCAGTGCGTACATCTTTTTCTTAACGCGCAACTGCGGAAGGATCGACATACGCCGTTGAGCCAGCGCCCGGTTATGTAGCAAGGCGTCGTACATCACATCGCCCACCCAATGGACTCCCTCCGTAATGCCCTCTCTCACGAGGTTTTGAATTGCCGCATCGGTGGGGCAAAATAGATAATCTGCGACATGATCCGTAAGCACGCGGTTGACTTCCTCCGGCATCGATCGATTGAACGATCGCAAGCCCGCTTCCACGTGAGCAAGCGGAATCCTCGCCTTCGCCGCCACCAGCGCGCCCGCCAGTGTGGAGTTGGTATCACCATACACGAGGATGCAATCGGGGTTCACCTCGGCAATGGTTTTTTCCAGCTCGATCAACATCAAGCCGGTTTGTTTCCCGTGTGAACCACCTCCGACGCCAAGGTTGAAATCCGGTTCGCGCATATTCAAGTCATCGAAGATCTGGTCAGACATTTCCCGGTCGTAATGTTGACCGGTATGGATCATCACTTCCTCGAACCTGCCGGCGAGCGCACGCGATACCACCGAGGCTTTGATGAACTGGGGTCTTGCCCCCACGATGGATGCGATCTTTTTCACAGTGGATGCAGTTTCTATTCGGGAATCCATACCTCGGCGGTGCCGGCAAGACAGGCTTTCCCGTCCGAGTTGAGAATCGTCGTATCCAGCACGAGGCGCCGTTTTTCCGCGTTCACCTGTGTTACTTTCACCTCCACTTTCACGGTCGAATCCACAAACACCGGGCGTTTGAACAATGCGTGTTGCGAAATGTAAATCGTACCTTCGCCGGGAAAATCCATACCCAGCACTTTCGAGATCAACCCTGCCAGGAACGCCCCGTGCACGATCCGCTTTTTGAAGGACGTGTTCGCGGCGTAGCCCTCGTCGAGATGGACCGGGTTCGAGTCGCCGACCACGTCAGCAAATTTTTTCACATCGTCCGCCGAGATGTATCGCTCAAAAGAAAAGCTGTCGCCTTCCTGGTAATTAAATTCGCGCATCATGGATTTGTCCTTCCGCGTCACTTCTCTTTTTCAACGATCTCAAGCAAATATTCGCCATAACTATTGCCGCGCAATTCATCTCCGAGTTTTCTCAACTGCTCCCTATTGATGAAGCCCATTCGAAACGCGATCTCCTCCGGGCACGAGATCATCAACCCCTGCCGGTTCTGGATCGCCTCGATGAACATCGCAGCCTGCAACAACGATTCGTGCGTGCCGGCGTCCAGCCATGCCACACCGCGGCCGAAAACTTTTACTTTTAACTGTCCTTGCTCCAGATAGAGTTTGTTCAAGTCGGTGATCTCGATCTCGCCGCGCGCCGAAGGCTTCACCTGTTCCGCCATTTGCACCACATGCCCATCATAAAAATAGATTCCGGGTACCGCGAAATTAGATCTTGGCTGTTCAGGTTTTTCTTCGAGGCTCAGAACTTTTTCGTTCGAATCGAACTCGACGATGCCATAGCGTTCCGGGTCGTTCACGCGATAACCGAAGATCAATGCACCTTCTGTCAATGAAGCACATTTTTGCAGCAAGGAGATCATTCCCTCGCCGTAAAAAATATTGTCACCGAGTATCAAACAGACCGGGCTTTCGCCGATAAAATCCCGCCCGACCAGAAAGGCATCTGCGAGACCGCGCGGCTCGGCTTGACCAACATATTCGAACTTCAACCCCCATTGTGAACCGTCTTTCAACAGTTCACGAAACGCGGGCAACGCATCCGGCGTGCTGATGATCAGAATCTCGCGTATCCCTGCGAGCATCAACATCGAAAGCGGGTAGTACACCATCGGCTTGTCGTACACCGGCAATAATTGCTTGCTCGTGGCGATCGTCAAGGGATATAGACGCGTGCCCCTTCCGCCAGCCAGAATGATCCCCTTCATTTCGATTCCTTTTCCGCGCGCCACGAATAATTCTTCTGAATCCACTCTCCGTACGCGCCGACATTAACTTGACTCACCCATTCAGGATTCGACAAATACCATTCGATGGTCCGACGCAACCCCGCCTCGAACCCGACCTCCGCCTGCCACCCCAATTGACGCTGGATCTTCCCCGAATCGATCGCGTAGCGATGGTCGTGCCCGGGGCGGTCGGTCACAAAACGGATCAAATCCTTATAACTTTTCAATCCCTGCGCGTGGAGCTGGGGCACTTCCTCGGGAGGCGCGACTTCGTCGAGAATACTGCAAATCTTGTTCACAACGTCGATGTTCTTCTGTTCGTTATTCCCACCGATCACATAGACTTCGCCCGGCGCACCTGTTTCGAAGGCAAATTGAAGTGCCTTGCAATGATCCTCCACGTAGATCCAATCGCGCACGTTCGAGCCGTCGCCATAGACCGGCAGCGGCTTCCCCGAAAGTGCGTTGAGGATCATCAAGGGGATCATCTTTTCGGGAAATTGATACGGACCGTAATTGTTCGAGCAATTGGTGATGACCGTCGGCAGTCCGTACGTGTGATGAAAGGCGCGCACAAAATGGTCACTTGCGGCTTTTGATGCGGAATACGGTGAGTTCGGCGTATACGGTGTTTCTTCAGTGAAATAGCCGTCCGCCCCGAGCGAGCCGAAGACCTCATCGGTGGAAACATGTAGAAAACGGAACGATTGTTTCTCTTCACGATTCAAATCATTCCAATAGGAGCGGGAGGCTTCGAGCAGGGTGTATGTGCCAACCACATTCGTTTGGATGAAATCCTCCGCGTTGACAATGGAACGGTCCACGTGCGATTCCGCCGCGAGGTGAAGAATGCCAAGTGGTTGATACTTCTCGAACAAAGACGAAACAAGTTCGCGGTCGGTAATACTCCCCTTCACAAAGGCATAATTGGGATTGCCCTCCAAATCAGCCAGCGACAATGGATTGGCGGCATACGTCAACGCATCAAGGTTTACCACGTGATATCGTCCGCTTTTAACCAATAAGCGAACAAGGTTAGAGCCGATAAATCCGCACCCGCCGGTGATAAGAAGTGTTGGCGTCCCGGTCATTCTCGTCCTTTCAACCGGATATCCGCAAAGATCTTTTCGTATTGTTCAGCGATGTGGGCGATCTCAAATGATCTCGCTTTTTCCAGGCTGGCTTGACGTACGGATAGCAGTCGGCTGGGGTTGGCGATCAACTCCAGTAACTTTGCCTTGAATCCATCCCTGTTGCCACTTTCAACAAGATGCCCGTTTCCACCATCATCCACGAGGTCGACAAAACCGCCCACGCGGCTGGCAACGATGGCAAGACCCTTTGCCAGCGCCTGCACGCCGACGACCGGCAACCCCTCGGAAAGCGAGGGCATGAAGAGAATGTCGCTGCCGTCGAAGATTCTCATCACTTCCGCCGGTGAGATCCAGCCCGTTAGGACAATGCGCTCGCTCAAGCCGCATTCCGCAATGGACCGTTTCACCTCGGGCATCAACGGTCCGTCACCGATCATCGTACATCTCCAGGGTTGATCCTTGATCTCATTCAAGGTTTGCACAACCAAGAGAGGGGATTTTTGTTCCATAAAGCGCCCGGCAAACACGATCGCGGCAGGATCGTTGACCCGGATCGAACTGGGCTTTTCTGCATTCACTTCTATGCCGTTTGGAATGACAAGGATCTCCTCGTCATAATGTTTGAGCGCCAGAGTCCGCGTGTATTCGCTCACGGCGACGCGAACGCTCGCGTCGCGCCAGATCCAGCGCGTGATCGGGAAGACCCAGCGGAACCAGTCGCTCGTTTTTTCGGGGACGCCGCCGGGCACATCGCCGAGATGGGCGGTCAGCACGTACGGAACGCGGGTGAGCTTCGAAAGCATCCATGCCAGCGCGCCTGCGGGAACAGCGAAGTGGACGTGGATCACGTCGGGTTGGAACACGCGGACGAGGCGAAGCCCAGCCCAAAGTCCGGCGAGAACGTAGGCGGACATCGAGAGCAGACTCGCACGAAACGGCTGGGTCCGCAGGGCGGGAATCCGAACGATGTGGTAACCGTCGCGTTGCTCTTCGCGCGGCAGATCGCTGAGATGAGAGGTTAAAACTTTGATCGTGTGGCTGCGTTTGGCGAGGTGTTGACAAATGCTTTCCGCCGCGCGTCCTCCTCCGCCTCCGATCGGTGGAAATTCATGATTCAAAACAAGGATGCGCAT
>CAZFDL010000187.1:0-5648 GCA_964517905.1 uncultured Anaerolinea sp.
GAACTGGCATTGCAGGGGAAGATCCCCGGCGTTACCAAGGCATCCTGGTGAGGTGACAGCATGACTATCAATGATCCGATCGCCGATATGTTGACCCGCGTCCGCAACGCCGTGATGTCTGGTCATGCGCTCGCGGCGATGCCCAGCAGCAAACTCAAACTTGAGATCGCAAAGATCCTCAAGGATGAAGGCTTCCTCGAAAGTTTCGAGGTGGTGGATGACGAACAAGTTCCGCAAAAAACCCTGCGCCTGAAGATCAAGTATGTTGGCGAGCGACGTGAAAAACGCCCGGTCATTTCCGGATTGGAACGCGTGAGCAAGCCCGGACGCCGCGTGTATACAAAGAAGCAGGATATCCCCTGGGTGCTTTCCGGGATCGGCGTTGCCATCCTCTCGACTCCCAAGGGTGTGATGACCGGCGCGCGCGCCAGACAGTTGGGCGTGGGCGGCGAGATCCTTTGTAAGGTTTGGTAAAGGCAGGAGGTTTCAGTGTCTCGAATTGGACGATTACCCGTGGCGGTCCCGAGCGGTGTACAGGTTAATGTACAGGGCTCGCAAGTCCACGTAAAAGGCCCGAAGGGCGAGTTGTCACGCGCGTTTTCCCCGCAGATCGCGATCTCGATGGAGAATGGGCAGGTGGTGGTGGCGCGCTCTTCGGATCATCCGGCCGAACGCGCCCTACACGGCACAACTCGTGCGCTGATCGCGAATATGGTGCGCGGAGTGAGTGCCGGATTTGAAGTGGTCCTTGAAGTGGAAGGCGTGGGTTACCGCGCCGAAATGGAAGGCAAAGTGCTGGCTTTGTATGTCGGTTATTCACACCCGGTGAAGGTAGAACCGCCCGCTGGCATTTCGTTCGAGGCTGATCAGAAATCGCGTCAGATCAAGGTTCTTGGCTACGACCGCGAGGTTGTCGGTCAGACAGCGGCCGAGATACGCGGCGTGCGTCCACCGGAGCCGTACCACGGCAAGGGCATCCGCTATGCTGGCGAGAGAATCCGCCGCAAGGCTGGCAAAGCCGCGAAAGGAGCGAAGTAAGCCATGGCAAAGAATACTCGTGCATTGGCTCGTTCGCGCCGTCACGTGCGCGTGCGAAAGAATTTGGCGGGTACCGCCGCACGTCCGCGCTTGAACGTCTACAAGAGCCTGTCTGCGATCTACGCACAGGTCATCGACGATGGCGCGGGTCGTACGCTTGTCTCCGCATCCACTGTGGATCGTGAACTGCGTGAAAAGGCAAAAGGCTTGAAGAAATCCGAGCAGGCAAAACTGGTCGGGCAGGCAATTGCCGAGCGCGCCAAGAGCAAAGGCATCCAGGCGGTCGTGTTCGATCGCGGTGGATTTCGATACGTGGGTCGCGTGAAGGCGCTGGCTGACGGCGCACGCGAAGGCGGCTTGCAATTTTAGGTTTTTCTGGAGCAGTTAATGGCAGAACACGATAACACTAAACAGAATTTTGAATCCCAAGATCAGTTCGAAGAACGGGTGATCGAGATCGCCCGCGTCGCGAAAGTGGTCAAAGGTGGTCGCCGTTTCCAATTCCGCGTAACGGTGGTTGTTGGTGACAAAAAAGGAACCATTTCAATGGGCGTCGGCAAGGCAAATGCCGTGCCCGACGCGATGCGCAAGGCTTCGAGCCGAGCTCGCAAAGCGATGCGCGTGGTAAACCTCTCAGGCACAACTATTGCACACGAAGTTCTCGGCAAGGTCGGCGGAGCAAAAGTGATGCTCAAGCCCGCTTCGCCCGGTACCGGTGTGATCGCCGCAGGCGGCGTGCGCGCCGTTCTCGAAGTGGCGGGCGTGCGCGATATTCTTACCAAATCACAAGGCAGCGCGAACGTCTTGAATGTTGTGCAAGCCACGTTCGATGCGCTGGGTCAATTAAAGTCGCCGCAGGAAGAGGCCGCTCGCCGCGGCAAGAATGTGAACGACCTCAAGCCGTTCTGGGAACGGAGGAAGCAACATGCGTAAGAAAGAGCATCAAGACAAGACCATCTTTGTGACGCTGGTACGCAGTCCCATCGGTTATACCAAGGATCAAAAGGCTACAGCGCTCGCGCTCGGGCTTCGTAAATTGCACCAGACCATCGAGCATCGCGACACCCCGTCGATCCGCGGCATGATCAACAAGATCGTGCATTTGCTCCACGTGGAAGAAGCAGGATAAACAATGAAACTTCATGAGTTAATCCCCAACCCGGGCTCCAAGAAGAATCGAAAACGCGTCGGTCGCGGCATCTCTGCCGGGCAAGGCAAGACTGCCGGACGCGGAACCAAAGGAGCAGGCGCACGCTCCGGCGAAGGCGGCAAGATGTATCGCCAGGGCGGCAACCTGCCGTTCTATCGACGTTTGCCATTCATGCGCGGACAGGGATTCACGCCGCTTAACCGGGTTACATACAACGAAGTAAATCTGGATCAACTTTCCGCGGCGTTCAAAGGCAATGCGGAGATCAACCCTGAATCATTGGAAAAAGCCCACCTGTTGCGCGACCCGCGCAATCCTGTTGTGATCCTGGGTCGCGGCGAGATGAACGTCGGACTCAAGGTCCGCGCTCACCGTGTCAGCGCGAGCGCCAAAGCCAAGATCGAAAAGGCTGGCGGCAGCGTTGAGTTAATCGGTTCGTAACCAAAGAGGTTGAAGAATCATGGCTGAAAAAAAACCATCCGCCTGGAGATTTCTGTGGAAGTCGGAAGACATCCGCCGGAAATTGTTGATCACGCTGGGTATTCTTTTGATCTTCCGTATTGCGGCGAATGTACCCGCGCCTGGCGTGGATCGTGATGCGCTCGCAGCATTCTTTGCCTCCTCCAATGGGCAGGGAGGGTTCATCGGATTCTTGAACCTGCTCTCTGGCGGGACGATCTCCACATTTTCGTTGCTCTCGATGGGTGTATATCCATATATCACCGCACAGATCATTCTGCAGTTATTGATACCCATCATCCCCGCGTTAAAGGCGCGCATGGACGAAAACCCGCGCGAGGGTCGACGTTGGATGGAAAAATGGACCTACTATCTTGCTGTGCCGATGGCAATGCTATCAGCGGTCGGGCAGATTAACATTTTCAACTCGCTCGCCTCGCAACCCATTCTTCCGTTTGGGTTCACCGCAGACTTGTGGCTGCCAAGCCTCACCACATTGCTGGTCATGACCGCAGGCACGATGTTCGCGATCTGGCTCGGTGAATTGATCTCAGAATATGGGATTCGCGGGCAAGGCCTTTCGCTGGTGATCTTTGCAGGCATCGTTTCCCAGATCCCGCAAAATATCCAGACCCTGTTACTGGACGAAGCCAATCGATGGGTCTTGTTATCTGCAATGCTGATCGTGATCGTCATCACGGTCATCGCGATCGTCTATGTGCAACAGGGACGGCGCAACGTCCCGATCATGTTCGCTCAAAAAAGCCAGGTGTTCTACGCGATCCAGCGCGGTCGTTCGGTGAAGACACCCCAACCACATCTGCCGCTGATGGTGAATCTTGCAGGAATGATCCCGCTGATCTTTGCGAGTGCGTTGCTGCAATTCCCGGCAATTGTTGCGAGCTACTTTCTAAACTCAGAAACGCAATGGGTGAGCACGTTCGCCACGAGCATTACGACGTTCTTCAACGCGACCGGCGCAAATTCGTGGGGCTACTGGACGCTGTACTTCCTCATGGTAGTGACGTTCACCTACTTCTACACCACTGTGCTATTCGACCAGCAGAACTACGGTGAAAACCTCAAACGCCAGCGCGCTCAAATCCCCGGTGTGCCTGAAGGCGCGGCAACCCAGCGTTACTTGAGTCGCATCCAGAGCCGTATCACTCTGCCGGGGGCGTTGCTGCTCGGTGTCGTGGCGATCATGCCGTTTCTCCTGCAGTTGATCATTCCGGCCTCTGCCAATAGCGCCGGTCTTTTCCTGGCCTCCTCCTCCGGTTTGTTGATCGTCGTTGGTGTTGTCCGCGATACATTCATGAACATTGAAGCCGAATTGAAATTGCACGGTTATCAGGAAAAACTCCTCATTAGTTAGGAGCGCCCATGGCGACTTACATCGTCCTCCTCGGACCTCCGGGTGTAGGTAAAGGTACGCAGGCAAAGATCTTATCCGAACGGACGAGACTCGCGCACATTTCGTCGGGCGACCTCTTCCGTGAGAACCTTAAGAATCAGACTGAGTTGGGAAGACTTGCTCAGACCTACATGGGAAAAGGCGACCTAGTCCCGGACGATGTGACCATCGCGATGATCAAAGAACGCCTCGGTCGTCCGGACTGTGAGGCGGGCGCGATCCTCGATGGTTTCCCCCGCACCCCGGCGCAGGCAGAGGCGCTCGAGGTCATGCTCGCCGAATTCGATGGGCTTGTCAATGCCGTGCCGGTCATCTCTGCCCCGCGCGACGTGTTGGTCGAACGCCTGAGTGACCGTTGGACGTGTCGAGAGAGCGGCCACATCTTCAATATGAAGTCGAACCCGCCGCGAGTCACCGGCCGATGCGACTTCGATGGCTCTGAGTTATATCAGCGTGAAGACGACCGGGCTGATACGGTCTCGAAGCGCATCGATATTTACCTGAAGCAAACTTCGCCGCTGATCGAGTATTATCGTGAGCGCGGCAAACTGGTTGAGATCAATGGGATGCAGCCCATCGAGCTGGTTACACAAGCGTTGATGTCTGCATTGAAACAATAATTATGAGTTGGGCGCGCCAAATCCACATTAAGAGTCAGGCTGAGTTGCAGACCATGCGCGAAGCCGGGCGAATCAACGCAGAAGTTTTGGCGAATGTAAAAGCACTTTTAAAACCGGGTGTTTCCACTGCCGACCTCAACGCGGCTGCTGAGGACGTACTGAGGAAACACAAATGTGTTTCACCGTTCAAGGGTTACGGGTATCCGCCGTTCCCGGCTTCGATCACCACCAGCATTAATCAGGAACTCGTCCATGGCATTCCGAGCAAGAAGCGGGTTCTGAAGGACGGTGACATCATCTCGATTGATTGCGGAACTGTGCTGGACGGTCTGGTGGCTGACTCGGCATTCACTGCCGGGGTGGGAGAAATCCTGCCCGATGCGCGAAACCTGCTGAACGTGACGGAAGAAGCGTTGCGCGTCGCTATTGAAAACATGTGCGTTGGCAATCGCACAGGCGACGTGTCTGCGGCGATACAGAAGCACGTTGAAAGCCATGGCTACCACGTTACCCGCGAGTATACAGGTCACGGGGTGGGGAGGCAGATGCATGAAGGTCCGCAACTGCCAAACTATGGCAAAGCCGGAACTGGGCTGCCTTTGAAGCCCGGCATGACGATAGCCATCGAGCCGATGGTGTTGGTGGGCACGGCAGAAACCCGGGTGCTCTCCGACCAGTGGACGGTGGTCTCTGCAGATGGATCATTGACGGCTCACTTTGAACATTCGGTTGCCGTCACCGAGGGAGAACCTCTACTCCTGACTGTCCTTTGATCCTGGCAGGCAATACGGCTAGACGAATAAAACTTGAGCGTGTATAATCAAAACTTCGGCTTTTGAAGGAAGATGTTAGGAGTAATTGTAATGAAAGTGTCACCATCGATACGGAAACGCTGTGCCAAATGCAAAATCATTCGGCGCAAAGGCAGAATCTACGTGATCTGCGAAAATCCAAAACACAAGCAACG
>CAZFDL010000188.1:0-5574 GCA_964517905.1 uncultured Anaerolinea sp.
ATCTGTCCCGTCGGGAATGAACCGATGCGCGATATCCTCGACATCCGCAGAAATCTTTCGATGATGGAAAGTCAGTTCCCGAAGCAACTCGAAAACGCGTTCAAAGGCATGGAGCGAAATCAAAATCCGTGGAACATGTCGCAGACCGAACGGATGAAATGGGCGGAGGGCTTGACCGTACCAACTATTGAACAGAATCCCGAACCTGATGTCTTGTGGTGGGTCGGTTGCGCTCCCGCGACGGATGCGCGCGCACAAAAGACCGCGCAGGCGTTTGCAAAAATCCTGAATGCGGCCGGGGTGAATTTTGCCGTACTTGGCCGGAACGAATCCTGCACAGGAGATTCGGCGCGCCGCGCGGGGCGTGAGGATATATTTTTCGCGATGGCTTCGCAAAATGTCGAAATTTTGAACGAGGTAAAACCCAAACGGATCATCACAACCTGCCCGCATTGCCTTCACACCATCAAAAATGAATATCCCGCGTTCGGCGGAAATTACGAGGTGGTGCATCACACGCAATTCATCAACGAACTGGTCGGCGCGGGGAAGATCAGTTTGGAAGTGGACAGGGAACAGTTCACTGTGACCTTCCACGACCCGTGTTATTTGGGCAGGCACAACAAGATCACCGACGCACCGCGCGAGGCGTTGAAGTCCACCGGCGCATTGACCATCGAAATGCCGCGCAATTCAGCCAAGGCGTTTTGTTGCGGCGCGGGCGGCGCACAGATGTGGAAGGAAGAGGAAAACGGCACGGCGCGCGTAAACATAACTCGATTTGCAGAGGCGAAGGCAACCGGCGCGAACACTGTCGCGGTGGGATGCCCCTTCTGCATGTCCATGATGACGGACGCATCGAAAGCCGACGGCGGAGACATGCAAGTAAAAGATGTGGCGGAGATCGTCCTCGAACGGATGAAAACAACCGCATGATCGAGTACGAATCCAGGCTGGGTCGATTGGCAACGAAACACATCAAAAGCGAATATTTCATCTGGCTGACCACGGTGGATTCAACCGGCACACCTCAACCCAGACCAGTCTGGTTCATCTGGGAAAACGATTCCTTCCTCATTTTCAGTCAGGCGAAGGCGTACAAACTGAAACACATCCGAAAGAACCCGAAAGTTTCGTTGCACTTCAACTCGGCGGATACAAAGGGCGAGAAGCGATTGATCATTTTCACAGGGACGGCAAGGATCGAAAAGAAGCCCCTGCCTGCAAACCAACATCGCGCCTACCTGAAAAAATACAAAAGCGGGATCCTCGGGTTGGGTGCAACACCGGAACAATTCTCCGGTGAATATTCGGTGGCCATCCGAATTACCCCTACCAAGTTACGGGGTTGGGAGTAAAATACCCCACCAACAAAAAGGAGGCAGGAATGAAAGACACGATCAAAACCCTACACCCGGAAAAGAAACAGGGCGTGAACATCAGCAGGGATAAATACGACATCATTCGCAAAGCCATTATGAGTGAACTGCGATCCAACAAGGAAATGACCTTTATGAAACTCTCGCGCGCGGTGGAGAAGGAAGTGCGCGGCAAATTCGACGGTTCGGTGATGTGGTACGTGACCACCGTCAAACTCGATCTCGAAGCGCGCGGGGAGGTCAAACGCGTCCCCAACTCCAGACCGCAACTGGTTAGGCTGGCCCGTTAGGAAGTGTATGGCAGACAAACTTCAATTCGATCTCACCGCCGCACACAAGTTTTTCTCCGCCGATAATTTCAATAAGACGTGGGACTACATCGAAAAAAAGGACCGTTCACAAGAGGACGACCTGAACATGGTACACACGGCATTTGCTTCGCTGTGGCATTGGTCACAGCGTGAGGACGTGTCTGCGAAAAATCTGTCCGTGGGGTATTGGCAGGTCTCGCGCGTGTTCAGTTTGATTCGGCAGCCCGATAATGCCCGCATGTACGGGCTGTTATCGTTGAAACACGCCGAGTCACTCGACCCGTTCTTCAAATCGTACGCATTCGAGTCCCTGGCGCGCGCTGAGATGCTTGCCGGCAACCGTGTGGTCATGAAGCATTATCTCGAGAAGGCACGCGAGATGCTCGAGCAGGTGTCAGATGAAGAGGATAAGGGCATGTTGCTGAAAGACCTTGCATCGATCGGGTAAGAACCGCTCGATTTCACAAATTCCAAAGGATGCAGGTCGTTGGATAATTTGGTGGCTTTACTTCAAGGATAATCCCTGAATGACAATTCGAAATCTGTTCATCCTATGTGCCGCCACATTGCTGGCGGCTTGTTCTGCCGAGCCGACGCCCACACTCACTCCGTTCGAGCAATTGGGCCAATCGGTGTACACACTGCGGTGCGCGCAATGCCATGTGCTCGCCCCGGACACGATCGTGATCGGACCGTCGCTGGCTGGAATCGCCACCCGTGCCGGATCTCGCGTCCCGGGGTATGATGCGCAGGCGTACATCGAAACATCCATTTTGTCCCCCAAGGTTTTCCTGGTGGAAGGCTTTCCCGACACGATGCCGACGAACTTCGGAAAAGAATTGACAGGCGAAGAATTCGACGCCGTCGTCGCGTTTCTGATGACGTTGAAATAACCATCACCCTACCCCTCTCCCGTGGGAAGAGAGGATTTTCGGAGATTAGATGAAAACCTGGATCAAACGCATCATTCTGACGGTTGGCTTGCTTGCCCTCATCGGCATTTTCTACGCCGCGTTCGCCCCCCTGCCCTTCGACGAACTTCCGCCGCAGGAAAATTGGGGTGCGGGCGCGAGCAGTGTGCTCCCCGCCTACAGCGGACTGCAACGAGAATTCCCTGCGCTCAACGGCGAGACCTCGCCCGAAAAAGCCGAACTCGGACGCTTGTTGTTTTTCGACCCCATCCTTTCGAAGAATCAGGATATGTCGTGCGCGACCTGTCATAACCCAAGTCTCGGCTTCAGTGACGGGCTGCAAACGGCAAAAGGCTCAGACGGAACGTTCCTCACGCGCAACACGCCCACGTTATGGAGCGTTGGCTATTCCACAAAACTTTTCTGGGACGGGCGCGCTGAATCGCTCGAAGAGCAAATGTCCGTTCCGTTGCACGCCGAGAATGAAATGGCTGGGGACGATGCAGAGACCGTCGCACGGTTGAAAAAGATTCCAGAATATGTGGAATTATTCAACAAGGCATTCGGCAGCGATGCGATCACCATCGAAAACGCGCAATCCGCCATCGCCGCGTTCGAACGGACCCTCGTTTCCAACAATAGCCCCTTCGACAGATATGCCGCCGGTCAATTCGATGCGCTGACCGCGCAACAACGGCGCGGCTTGAACCTGTTCCGTTCGGCGGCAACGCGTTGTTTTGAATGTCACGCTGCGCCGACCTTCGGGTCGGATGATTTCTTTGTGACAGGCGTTCCTGATCTTGAGGGATTGCCCCACGATGCAGGTCGCGCCGCGATCGTCAGCGACGGCAAGGACGGCGCGTTCAAAGCGCCTACATTGCGCAACGTCGCGTTGACGGGACCATACATGCACAACGGTGCGTTTGCCACACTCGAAGAAGTGGTTTGGTTCTACGCTGACGGCGGCGGGGGGCAGTACGGTTTGGAAGTAGACCGCCACATTCTACCCATCGATCTGACGGCACAGGAACATGAAGACCTGGTCACTTTCCTCTACGCGCTGACGGACGAAAGCGCCATGCCGACGGTTCCCACAGCTGTGCCATCGGGTTTGCCCGTGGTGGAACAAGTTCCCAACCTCGCACGCGAAGTCGCAGAGCAGTTGAATGTTGAGGCGACGGGATCAGGCGTCCCGGTGCATGAGCCGACCACCGTCCGCGTGGGACCGAACGAGACCCTCCAACAAGCCGTGGACCGTTCTGGACCGGGCGACACCATCGAGGTGCCATACGGCATTTATCACGAGTCGGTGGTGCTGGATTGGAGCGATGTCAAACTTGTCGGCATCCCGAACGAGAACGGCGAGTGGCCCGTGATCGATGGCGAAGGGACGCGCTCGGATGGGGTCATCGCATCGGGGAATAATTTCGAGATGGCGTTTTTCTCAGTGAAGAATTACACGTCGAACGGCGTGCTGGTGGAAGGCGCAACGGGCGTGTATCTGCACGACATGTATATCGAGAATACCGGTGTGTATGGTGTGTACCCGGTGCGATGCACGGATGTCTTGATCGAACGGATCGAAGCCACATTGATGAACGATGCGGCGATTTACGCGGGCAAATCGGAGAATGTGGTCATCCGCGATACGTTGACGTACGGCAATGTGATCGGCATCGAACTGGAGAATACGGTGACCGGTGAAGTCTACAACAATGTAGCGCACGACAACACCGTTGGAATATTCATAGACCTGCTGCCGCAATTGCCTTCAAAGGTATCGTTGTACACGAAAGTGTATGACAACCTTGTGGAAAACAACAATGGCGAAAACTTCGGCACACCGGGCACCGCCGTTGCGCTCATCCCGCCGGGGACGGGAATACTTATCCTTGCCGCGGATGAAGTGGAAATTTACAACAATACAATTCGGGGCAACAAGACCGGCGGGCTGGCGGTGTTCAACCTCGGAATCGGATTCGCATCGAACGAAATTGATGTGGGTCCCAACCCCGAGCATGTATATGCACACGACAATATCTACGCCAACAATGGGTACGATGCCGACCCGTTCGTGAAGAATATGCTGGGCAGAGGCTTCGATATCATCTGGGATTCCAATGGCGCAGATAATTATTTCGACGAGGAGGTGTCTTCTTCATTTCCTCCCGTTCTCCCGAATACCTCATGGCCACAGCCGCTGTATAACCTGTATTGGAGGCTGGTCAATTTCGTAGTTGGTCTGGTGGGGTGAGGGCGATAGAATCAGAGAATTAATAATAGAGACTGAGCCTCGCGGCTCAGTCTTCTTTGTTTATAATCCTACCAGGAGATCCGATCCATGAATCACCTCTACCCAGTTACTGTGAAAGATGAAATTTTTCCCGATTATCGTGACACTCCTGTGGAGTTATTGCTCGAATATCACAATCTCGGCAGGGAGTATGAAACGTACTCACAGGCAAAACTGCTCGTCGGCATGTGCATGGACAACCGCAAACACCTGCACATCCCCGATAACTTCGCGTACATCATCCGGGCGGGCGGCGCGAACTTGCGCTATAGCGAGTTTAAAGTTTCATATGCGATCGCGGTGGGAGGCGTGACGTGCATCGCACTGATCGGTCACAACCAGTGCGGCATGGTGAATCTCGCCGCGCGCAGAGACCTGTTCATCAAGGGATTGGTCGAGAATGCGGGCTGGGATCGCGACGTGGCAGAGCAACATTTCATGCACTTTGCCCCGATGTTCGAGATCGGCAACGAAGTAGATTTCGTGCTCAGCGAGGCGAAGCGGCTGCGTTTGCGATACCCGAAGATTCCGGTCGCGCCACTGTTGTACCGGGTGGAAGACAACCTGCTGTATCAGATCGGTGAGTGATCAGGAGACCGGGCGCGACGTCTGCATCGCCGAACGAATCATCAGGAATTCGGTGATGTTTTCCGCGGTGATCAAGCCGACGAACTGACCCG
>CAZFDL010000189.1:0-3813 GCA_964517905.1 uncultured Anaerolinea sp.
TAGAGCATCTCCAGCCGCGCGGACGCGGTCGCGTCTTTCGGGGTGGAGATAATGCCGAAGGAAACTGCGACCAGTTCCCCATCCGGCATGAGGCGCACGAGTCCGTATCCTGTCGTGGCGGTGCCGGGGTCAATGCCTAACGCAAGAGTCATTAAATATTGTAGGGGCGCGATATACCGTGCCCCTGCGATATTCGTTACGCGGCTTCGAGCGCGGCCAGCGCTTCGTCCGAAACTTTGAGGTTCGAGTAGACGTTCTGCACGTCGTCGAGGTCTTCGATGGATTCGAGGGCACGGAGCACTTGCGCGGCATCCTCGGGGCTGAGGTCTACTTCCTGTTTGGGATGCATACGCAAGCCCGCCTCTTCCGGCTGGACGTTTGCCTTGTGCAACGCGTCGGCGATGACCTTGAACGCCTCGACCGGCGCGGTGATCTCGATGTGCCCATCCTCTTCGAGGACATCGTTCGCGCCCGCATCGATGCCAAGCTCGAAAGCCTTATCGAAATTCATCGCGCTGGAGGGGAACGAAAAATAAGCAATGCGCTCGAACTGCCAGCCGACCGCGCCAAGTTCCGCCATGTTGCCGCCCGCTTTGCTAAACGCATGACGAAGATCGGAGACGGTACGGTTACGGTTATCGGTGACGGTCTCGACCAACACCGCGACTCCATGCGGGGCGTAGCCTTCGTACATGATGGATTCAAAAGCTGCGCCGTCTTTATCCTCCCCCGCACCGCGTTTGATCGCGCGCTCGATGTTATCTTTGGGCATGTTCTCTGCGCGGGCTTTATCCACTGCAAGCCTGAGTCGAAAATTCGAATCGACATCGCTCCCGCCTTCGCGCGCCGCGATGACGATCTCGCGCGCGAGGCGCGTGAAGATCGCGCCGCGTTTGGCATCCGCCGCGCCTTTTTTGCGTTTGATGGTGGACCATTTGGAATGACCGGACATGACTTGCTCCTTGCTGGTAACCCACAGATCGTGGAAATTATTTTCTTTTGAAGATTATACCATTTACAAAAGTTCTGCAATTTGTTCTCCCCGCAGTTGAACTGCGGGGAGAACAAGATTTTACATCGTCTTCGCGCGTTGCGACATTTGGGTGCGCAGGTGGCCAGTATCCTTGTCAATGGTGAACAGCGCGCCCAGATAGAACAGGAAACAGAACAACCACGCGGTAACACAGATCGCAAGAATGGAGAACGTCTTGTCCCCTGTTGTGACGATCAGCGCGCCGGTCAGCGCAGGCGCGGCGACCGCGCCACTGTTCTCGATGAAATATTCGATCGCTTGCGCGGTCGAACGGACCTCCGGCACGGTCACATCGTAGACGGTGGCGATCACATTGGAGGCGGCAAGCGGCATGAAGAGAGCGGTCAGGCACATGAGGAGGAAGAAGCGGCTGGGCTGGTCGAGCGGCGTGGTCATGGCAAAGTAGAGAAAAATCGCGCCGAGCAAGACGCCCACACTGGAGACAAGGATGCGTCCCTTTTTCGTGCGCTTGAAGAGGAAATCGCCGAGCGAGCCGCCGATGAAATACCCCGCCGCCAGGATCAAGATGACCGGCGCCATTGTGGCGATGATGCCGTTCGCGTCGTAGCCGCGTTCGGTTTCGAGATAGCCGAAAAAGAAGAACGTGATGACGTTCCACGGGAAGACGCCCGCGAACCCCTGCAAAAAGACAAACCACATGGTGCGCTTTTTGAAGATCTGCTTCGCCTCCGCCCACGAAAAACGGAAGGCGGTCATCTCAGGCATGTTCTCGAATTCGGGTTCGGCTTTGCCGCGTGGCATTTCCTTTACGCCGAAATAAATCAGGACGGCAACGACCAGCCCAAGCGAGCCCGTGATGTAAAATACCGAACGCCAGCCGCCGATCATCGGTGCGACCATTTGCCCGAGGATCAAGCCGATCAGAAATCCCAGGGGTTGAGCCAGCTGCAAAATTCCATACACCCTGCCGCGCATGCCCGGACCGAAATAATCTGCAATGAGCGTATAAATGCCGGGGTAGGATGAATCGTCGATGCCCGTCGAAGCGCGCGTGATCAAAAATCCAGTGTACGTGCGGACGATCGCGTTGAGCCACGTCGTCGCGCCCCAAATGAACGAAGCGAGCGCGAGCAGCCTGGCGCGCGCGTAACGGTCGTATAAATATCCCCACAATGGATATAACACGGTCGCCACCGCCAGCGCGCCCGAATTCACCAGACCCCATTTGAAATCATCCAGCCCGAATGTTTCGCTGATCTGCACCTGCAACGAACCGATCATCAACTTATCGGTCTGGTGTAACAACACGAAAAAGAAGAAAATGACGACAACGAACCAGCGGTAGTTGGGATTTTGTGGCGACATGGTTTTACCTTAATAAACAAACAGCCCCTTGTGGGAGGCTGTTCATGTTGTAATGCTATCTGTAAATAAGAAAGAGAATCCCCGCGACGAGCGCACACACCGCGCCAATGACGTTCAGCACACCGAACGAAATCCCCAATCCCGCCAACCCTTCGAAGATCAAGAACACAGCCAGCAGAAGAAATGCAAAGTTCCTGTTTAGTCTCATTTTGTTCTCCTCGTCGATAGAAACACTGGGTGTCTTTCAGGGCTACGGACTATTCCTCTTCCGAGATGATCTCCTGCGCAAGCTTTTGTAGTTCGTCGGCGCCATCCACCTTTGCCGAATCAAAAAATTGGCCAAGCAGATCGAGCGGGCTCATACTGCTGACGGCCTGCCCTTCGGGGATGCGAACCCGCGCTTCCACCCTGGGCTTCTTCACGAGATGAAACTCAAACGCCTCCGCTGTGAACTTACGCAACGCCGATTCGTCGATCAACGCATCCCACTCGCGCGGATATTCAACGACCAGTTTGACGATCGCGTCAGGCATATCGTTGGGCAACTGTGATTTCAAAAACTCGGTCACGTTCTCACTCGACCCGATAACTGCCCGCCGCTCTATGAACCGGCGCGTCCCTTCGATCTTTTTCCACTCCACTTTCGCGTTTCCGCGCTCCACTTCCGCAAGGACATAGAACTTATCATCCTTCGCCTCGCCGAAGTCGATCCGTTCGATGGAGCCGGGGTAAATGACGGGCGGGTGATTATCCTTGTTCACATCCTGCGGTTTGTGGATATGTCCCATCGCGACATAGTCTAGTCTTGAATCTTTCACGAGAGCTGTCGGCAACACGAGATCGCTTCCGAGCATCACCATGCGCTCCATGCCAAATGTCGCCCCTTCCACAGAGGCGTGGGCGGTGAGAATAAGGGGCAGGGACGCATCCGCTTCATGGATATATTCTTCAACGATGCTGGAGATTCGAGACTCGAGGTTGGAATAGATCTCTGTGGCGTCCGTTCCACTCATTTCAAGGTTTGCCATCAAACCCGAACGCGTGATCCAGGGCATGGCAATGACTTGAACAGGCACATCCCACAGGTCACTCGGTCTCAAAAACTGGGGCTTGTCCAGCACTTTGATGTACGGCACCTGCAGCGTGTCAAACTCCTGTATCGCGTGAGCGCGCCCGATGGCAGGTGAAAGGTCGTGATTGCCCACCAAAAGCAGGGTCGGAATTTTCGCCTGCGACAGTCGAATGATCCGTTTCCCCCACTCGCGTTGGAACGTCGGCGCGGGAGAGCGGTCTTTGTAGGCGTCACCCGCAAAGATGACCATATCCACCCGTCGAGAGATCGCCGCGTCCACGATGGTATCGAGCGATTTGAGGAAATCAAGGACGCGCAAAGGCAGACCCGTTTCGGGGTCGTGGCGTCCGTAGTTTGCCATGTCGATGTGGGCGTCGGCGAA
>CAZFDL010000189.1:3913-5511 GCA_964517905.1 uncultured Anaerolinea sp.
GTCTCGCGGAGATCGGCAATCGCGCCGGGTGTGTCGCCGATCATGTATTTTGCACGTCCACGCCAGTATAAAGACTCTTCCAAAGTGGGTTTTGCGATGGTATCTGTGAGCGTGATGTTGGCAAGGTTGATGACATCCTGATATCGCCCGGTATAGAAGTACGCCTTGTAGGGACCTGTTTGATACCACATCATACGATAGGGGCGTTGTTTATCGTCCTTGCCGAGATCGTTATAGATGGCAAATGCCTGGTCGAATGCTGTGGCGGCATCGGCGTACTCGAACAACTCGATGTGGCTAGTTCCTTTGGCGAACCACGCGAAGTATTGGTCGATACCTTCGGATTCGGCAATGCGTTCCTCGGCGATTTCACGAGCGCGGTTGGATGCCCAGGTTTCATCGGCGTACGGACCGAGCGCACGCAACAACTCCGCCTCGCGATCCGGCAGGTACACAACAATGAAAATATTATCAAACGAAAGCCATGCTTCGGCAGATTCGAATTCCTCATACGTGATCGGAAAATTCGGGCCATCATTCCATGTATCCTGAACGATCAGCACACCTTTGGCATCGTCATATCCGGTGACGAATTGGTAATGTCCGAGCCATGCGATCTTACCGGTGTAATCTTTTTCGTAATAACCTTTTTCCGCGATAAGAGGAAAGCCTGCCGCAAGCAATCGCTTGGCGATGTCGATGTCGCCCCCGAGACGAGACAGCGCGCGGAACTCAGTCTCGTCATTGACAAATTCCACCATCTCGTACGGCATCACGTTGACGTCACTTCGTCCCTGCTGGATAAAGTCAAGTTTGGGATCCTGCACCCCCGGCTTGATCGAACGTGCAACATCGTCCCGGTCGCCCTCCCAGCCGACAAAGTTCAACGCCATGCTCAAATTCGCGGGCCCGCAATAGTTCCAGCGGTTCTTTTGGTCTTCGTAGCGGAAACCTGTCAGATTAACTGAATCAGGCAGAGGCGTGGAAGTGACCGTCGGCCTCGGCGTGGGTCCCGCTGTGGGAGTGCGAGTCCCCGAAGGGGATGTTATCGTTTGTGGGGTTTGGGTCGCGATGTGAGTTTGCATCATCTGCGTAAGTGCGCTATCCACCTGCACTTGTTGTTGCGGCTGGAAGATGGCTTCGTCTGGCGGGTTGATGAGATATTTGATGCTCGAGATCCAACCGTCGATGCGCGGCATGGCGCGTGAATACACAGGGGGGAGGAAGAAAACGCCGATACCCAGCAGGGCGAGGATCGGAATGATCCATTTGCGATTGAAGCGGTTTTGCATGGGGATGATTATATAACAGAAGACCCGTGAATTTGGTTAGTGCCGGCTGAGACAAGATCGAGCATTTATCGTGCCGCTTATTGTTCACCGGCATTAACGGAATTCGGCTTCGATTTGTTCTAACAAAAAGACATCCGAGGCCTTTGAGACCTCGGATGTCTGATTCTTATTCTTTTACTTCGCCGTCGATCACATCGCCATCTGTTGGCGGTGTGGACGGTCCACCCGGTGCTTCGGGCTGCGGCTGACCTTGCGCGTAGAGTTGCTGGCTCAAGGCGTGGAAGGCTTGCTCCACTTTTTCAGACG
>CAZFDL010000190.1:0-3542 GCA_964517905.1 uncultured Anaerolinea sp.
AAATCGAAATAACGAACGATCATTCACATAAAAAGGAGCGTTGCCATGTCGATTGCAAAAGTAAGCGAGATCATTGCGTCTTCGCCAAAGAGTTTCGATGATGCGATCAAGATTGGGGTTGCGCGTGCCCAAAAAACGCTGAATAACGTCAGGTCAGCCTGGGTCGAAAATCAACAGGTCAAGTTGGATGAAAAGGGACAGATCTCGGAATATCGCGTTCAGTTGAAGATCACGTTTGTCCTCGAAGAGTAACCGACGAGCTGCACCTCAATGAGGAGAAACGAGTGATCAACTTTCTTGTTGGGATTATTCTAGGAGCTTTGGTCGGCTGGATTGCCAGTCTGATTGTGAACAACAACAATCGGCGGGAACTGATCTCCAATAGTGTGGCAGGCATCCTGGGCGCTTGTATCGCAGGCTACCTAGTGAATCCTACACTCAACGCTTACGCGATCGACCGAAGTCCCGGCAGCTCCGCGTTGTGGGTGTCGTTGGGAGGCGCCGTGATGCTGTTGACAATCTTCAAGGTGGTGCGCACCGCAAGAACGTTCCTGAATCAAAGGATCTTTTTCTCTTTGTTTTGAATGGGAGCATCGCGAAGAAGTACGATTCCCTATTGTGATGGAGCCGCCACAATCCCGATCGGCGCATACGGCTGAGGAGCGGTCGGCGTCACATCCCGGCAGCCAGCCGTAATTAGAAAACAGACTCGAGTGTCGTATCTCATGCAGCTCAGGAGAACAAAATGATCAACTTCCTACTATGGATCTTCGTTGGGGCTGTCCTCGGCTGGATAGCCAGCCTGATCATGAAGACCAACAGCCGGCAAGGCTTGATTGCCGATATCGTCGTTGGCATCGTCGGCGCGTTTTTAGCGGGACTCTTTCTCACCCCGCTCTTCAATATCAGCACCATCAACGAAGGTAACTTCAGCATCCCTGCCTTGTTGGTGTCTCTGGGCGGCGCCGTCATCCTCCTGGCGCTCTCCAAGTTGTTTCGCAATATAGGCGGATTCCTGATCATTGTGCTCATCGTGTTGGCGATCTTCATCTATTTCAACTGCTGGCAGATGGATTCGGCCTCGGCATTCTGTGCATCCATACGATCCCTGCCGTTCCTCCGATAACCCTCCCCCAAGTGGCGTAGACCAAAACTCCCTGACCGCATGATGCGTTCGGGGAGTTTTGGTCTTACGATGGATGTATGACCCGTGTATACATTGCCGACGGAAAGGCAGAAGAACGTTACGCGCTGCGTCTGGTACTCCTCGATCTGAAGATGGACATTGCAGGGGAGGGCGCAGACTGGCAGACCACGCTAACTCAAGCGCCCATCAGTCGTACGGATATGCTGTTGATCGATTGGGAACTGCTTCCCATCGACTCGCCGACCGCAGCTCTGGATGAACTCCGCAGGGCTTGCCCAGCCGCGTTGGTTATCGTTCTCATCAGCCATTTGGATGCCCGTCAGCAAGCCGCGCTGTCCGCCGGCGCCGATGCGTTTATTAGCAAAGGCGAGTCCCCGGTCCGTGTGGCTGAACGCCTGCGCGCGGTTGCCGCAAGTTTTCGAGCCTGATGTTGCCGGGCTGATCGACTGGAATGGAAAACCGACGCCCCAACGGCTGTCCAGGGCGCCGACGAAAACAGGGACAGCATTCTTTAGATGATTGGAGGATCTACTCATGAACAAAGATATATTCGAAGGAAAGTGGAAACAGATGCGAGGCGAGGCAAAGGCGTGGTGGGGAAAACTCACTGACGATGATCTGGAGCGCGCCGCTGGAAAGTTCGAAGTCCTGGCCGGTTTGCTTCAGGAGAAATATGGCTATACCCGTGAAGCCGCTGTCGATGAAATCGATAAACGGGTGACCGAGTATGAAACCCGTTTGAAAAGTGACACGCAACCCCGCATCACAGCCGTCAAATAGCTGATGCAGCGCCGCACTCCCTTCCTGAGAAGGGGTGCGGTAAAAACACATGGGTGACCATGTACATTAAAAAAGGAGTAATACTAATGAACCTCATCATTTATCTCATCGCCGGTGCGTTCGTCGGCTACGTCGCAAGCCGCATCATGCGAACAAATTCACAGCAGGGCTTGTTGCTCGACATCGTAGTCGGCGTGGTCGGCGCGTTCCTGGCGGGTTATTTCGTGAGCCCGCTGTTGGGGATCGGAACGATCAATGACGCCGTCACCCTTCCCACGATGCTCGTCACGCTGGTTGGGTCTGTCGTTCTGTTGGCGATCGTCAAGGCTGTTCATCGCTAATTCGAATAGGATGCGCACGCCGCCTCTGTCGTAGCGTTAACCGTCGGAAAGGGCGGCGTCTACGCTTTATGAAAATACATAAAAAGGATTGGTCTAAATGTCAAACGAAAACCGAGTCTCGGAAGTTAGAACGTCTCAGCACGAACCGGAACGGGAGCAACGTATCTTAACATTCAAGGCGACGCAATTGATCTGGTTGTTCCTGGGCATATTGGAAGCTCTGATCGCCCTACGTATCGGACTCAAACTGATCGGAGCCAATCCGGACAGCCCGATCGTTACCCTGATCTACGGGTTTACAAACCTGTTTCTCTTCCCCTTTGCGGGGATGACCCCGACGCCTTCCGCGGGTGGTATGGTGCTCGAAATCTCATCCCTCTTCGCCATGCTGATCTACGCGTTGATCGCCTGGGCGGTCGAACGGACAGTCTGGGTGCTGTTTTACCGGCCTCGTGGCACCGTGGTGGGCGTGACCGAAACCACAACCAGCGAGCGTCACAGTAATCCATGATCGAAATGTTTGGAAATATGCGGTCCGCGCCTGAAAAGCGGTAATCAATAATTCTCAAGGAGAAAACAACCTAATGAACGAATATCAAGAATTCCCTCACTACAAAAATAACGTGTTTGGCGTTCTGGCTGGTCTGGTGATCGGCGGCGTGGCTGGCGCGTTGACAATGTTGTTGCTGGCGCCGCAATCCGGCGAAGAAACCAGATCGCGCATCCGGGAAAAAAGCATCGAATTGCGCGATCGAACCACCGGAATCGTGGAAGACACGCTGGCTCAGGTACGTTCCGATAAAGCCAGACTCACCATGAGCGGACGTCAGAAAGCCAAGGAACTGGTGCAACACGGGCAGGCTCTGGTGGTCGAACAATTGGATCGCGTCTCCGATGCCGCGTTGGCTGGGAAAAAGGCTATCCAGAGTTCGTAAGTAATATCCAGACGTGACGAAAGCTTTCACATCCCAATGAAATGAAAGGAGACGATCATGAGATTCAATGGAAATATCGGGTTTCTCTTGTTAGCCATCTGGCTGATCCTCACAGGCCTCTCAGCGTTCATGTCGCTGGGCGGGTTGGGCGTCTTGATGGCGATCCTTGCCCTCGCAGCCGGCATTCTTATATTGCTCGGGCGCTAGTTCGAAATCCACCCGGCACCAGCCGGGTGGTACGTTATCTTATGAAAATCATTCATACCGACAGAATTCTCGAAAGTTGAAAAGACTGGACGAAGAGTACATATGTCACTGCCACCAAATCCTCCCACCGAT
>CAZFDL010000190.1:3642-5477 GCA_964517905.1 uncultured Anaerolinea sp.
AAGAATCTCAAAGAAGAACTTCTCGCCAATGACAGTCTCGGTGGATAACGATGGCGGAGGTTCATCCACTTCCCCGCCCGTATGCCTGGACCTTCCGTCAGGTAATGTGGGCGACTCTCGTCTTTGCTTCCATAATCATCTCGTTCTGGCTTATCTATCGGTTTAACCAAGTCTTCTTCATCGTATTTGTCGCTGTCGTGATAGGAACGGTGATTCGACCAGTCGTGACCTGGCTGCATCAGCGGGGACTTCCTAGAATGGCAGGTGCCATACTGGTCTTCCTTTTGTTGTTGATCTTGTTTACCGGCTTTCTAATTTTAATATTTCCTTTTATCGTTCAACAGAGCACGGCAATCTCTTCTGCATTGCCGGGGTATTACCAGAACTTGCGCGATACGATGGTAAATTACCCAAATCTACTTATTGCCCGGCTGGGTGAATTTCTACCAATTGCCTTACCCGGTATAGAGTCGTTAGTAAGGCAACAAACGGGGCAGGAGGTCATGGTTTCAGCAGGGCAAGCATTGAATAATGTTGCCTTGGCTGGCAAAATTATCCTGGAATCAATTGTGATTCTGGTATTAGCGTTTTACTGGACGCTTGATGGGCCGCAAACCATCCGATTGTTCTTATTGCTACTCCCGCAGAGCAAGCGGGAGGGAATACGAGAACTTATCTCCGCCATGGAAACCCGGATGAGTTATTACGTGGCAGGACAAGGCGTCCTTTGTCTCCTGATAGGCATGATGGCGTTGAGTACCTATCTGCTGATCGGCTTGCCTCATGCTTTGGTGTTGGCGCTGATGGCAGGGGTATTGGAAGCGGTGCCAATGATCGGTCCCATTTTGGGTGTCGTTCCTGCGGCGCTCGTTGCCCTGTCTGTGGCACCGGAGAAACTAGTATGGGTCATTGCAGCGACCGTCGTAATTCAACAGTTGGAAAACAGTTTGCTGGTGCCGCGGGTGATGAGAAAAGCCGTGGGGGTTAACCCATTTGTAACCTTATTGGCGCTATTTGCCTTCAGTTCATTGTTCGGTATTGCCGGTGCGCTCATGGCCATCCCGATGGCGGCAATTATTCAACTTTTACTTAACCGCTTTGTCTTTCAACACTCTGCGATGGAGCCGGAAGTATCGGCCGGGCGCGATTACGCGAGCCGGTTGCGCTATGAAGCGCAGGATTTGATTCAGGATCTTCGCAAGCAAGCGCGGCTCAAAAAGGGCGGTTCGACTCTACGGGTCAAACAAATTGATCAAGTGATGGACGAAATCGAGACGATTACCACCGACCTCGATGCCCTCTTAGCCTCGACCGGCACTGTGGATGCCGTATGACGAATCAATTGGTGATGTTCGGCACGGCGATCATGACCACGTTGTTGGCGTTATTGGCAGTCTGGCAGTTTCGCATCGTGGTCCTGTACGTGTTGGTTTCACTCGTTCTTGCGGCTGCCATGCGTCCGTTGGTTAATCGTTTGGTCAGGCAAGGCTTGGCAAGGCGGCTGGCGTGGATACTACTCTATCTGTTCGCGCTGGGTAGTTTAGGCATTCTGTTCTTCATGAGCGGTAAATCCGCGATCAACGAGATACAACAGCTTGCCCATACGGTATCGGTACAGGATGAGTGGCAACTGCCGATATGGCTGGAGGGGAGTTCGTTCCAAGTGGCATTGATTTCGAGGCTGCCGCCGCCGAGTAAACTCTTTGAAGCGGTAACCGGCGACGAGGGACAACTCATTCTGCCAGCCATACTCGGCTTCACGCAA
Source organism: uncultured Anaerolinea sp. (assembly GCA_964517905.1). Taxonomy (GTDB): domain Bacteria; phylum Chloroflexota; class Anaerolineae; order Anaerolineales; family Villigracilaceae; genus Defluviilinea. The sequence continues at coordinate 5,408 of CAZFDL010000190.1, forward strand.
AACATTGGCAGTGTTGTGAGCAGCGTGGTCGTTATTCTGTTTTTGAGTCTCTACTGGAGTATCAACCAGA
>CAZFDL010000191.1:0-5441 GCA_964517905.1 uncultured Anaerolinea sp.
TATGATGGCTTATGCCGCGCGATCGACCCGAGCGATGCCGCAAAGCGCGTAGCCAATGGGGAGAGATATGTGATCCGCTTCAAGATGCCGTATGAAGGTTCCACCACCGCGCACGACCACCTGCGCGGCGATATCGTCACGGAAAATAAGTACCTTGACGATACCGTCCTCATGAAATCGGACGGTTTGCCCACCTATCATCTCGCCGCGATGGTGGACGACCATGAAATGGAAATCACACATGTGTTACGCGGTTCGGAGTGGCTTTCGACGTTTCCGCTGCACGTGAACATCGTGCGCGCCTTTGGTTGGAATGAGCCTGTGTGGGTGCATCTCTCGGTATTCCTCAAGCCAAGCGGGAAAGGCAAGATGAGCAAGCGCGAGTCGGCGCAGGCAGTGAAGGATGGTTATTCCATTTTCGTGGATGACATGAAAGCCCTGGGATACACACCCGAAGGCGTGTTGAATTGGATCGCGCTGATGGGGTGGGGGGTCGCTGAAGACGATGTGATGACCCTCGCAGACATGATTCAGCGCTTCAGCATCGACACGTTGACGCCTTCACCCGCGGCGATCAACTTCCAACGGCTGGACCACTTCAACGGGACACACATCCGATTGATGACGACCGAAGACCTGTCCGCGCGGATCAAACCATACTTTGTGGAGGCAGGCCTGCCCGTCGAAGATGAAGCGCTGTTGAAGATCACGCCGCTCATCCGCGAGCGGCTCGTCACACTGGATGACTGTCTCGCGTTCGCGAGTTTCTTCTTCAAGGAAACGGTCGAGCCAGATCCAGATGACCTGATCGCAAAAGGGCTCGACGCAAAGCAATCCGCGGAGATCGCTAAAAAGTGCTTCGAGGTTCTTTCCGCATTGCCGGACCTTTCACATCAAACTGCCGAGCCGCCGATGCGGGCGTACGTTGAGTCGGCTGGGCTGAATGCGAATCAGGTATTCGGAATTTTGCGAGTCGCCGTGACGGGACAAAAGGTCAGTCCGCCGTTGTTCGAGAGCATGGAGATCATCGGGCGCGAAAAGGTATTGAAGCGCCTCCAGACCGCCATTCGGTTTTTGGAACGAACCTAAACGAATAATTGCTGATATACTTTTGAACACAAAATAACTGAAAGGAAATTTTTATCATGGTACAAAAAGCAGGAGCAGGGCGCAAGGTGGGAGTGCCGCGCAAGGCAACCAGCGCAAGCGCAACGAAACCGACCGCCAAAGCGAAAGGCGGCGCGGACCTTTCCGCGTTGTTCGGCGTGGCGGCGAAAGCGCTCGCCGCGAATCAACAAACGTTGAATCAGGCGGACGCGCAGAACGGCAACCACGGCGATAACATGGTGCAGATGTTCAACATGCTCACGCAAGTGATGGGTGAACAGAAAGGCGCACCGCCCTCACAGCAATTAAGCCGCGCGAGCCAGTATCTTCAACAACACGCCACAAGCGGATCATCCAAAGTGTACGCGCAGGGACTCGCCCAGGCCGCGCAACAACTTCAAGGACAAAAATCGGTCACCCCGGATAACGCGATGATGCTGGTGCAGTCACTGCTTGGCGGCGGCCAGCCGGTCCAACAGCAAGGCGGCGGCGCGGATCTGCTGGGTTCGCTGCTCGGCGCGGTGACTCAATCGCAACAGCCGCAGGCACGGCAGCCGCAGAACGACGGACTCGATGTGGGCGACTTGCTCAACGCGGGCATGGCATTCATGAACGCGAAGAATCAAGGACAGGATAATTTGCAGGCAGGTCTGAGCGCGGTGATGGCTGCGGGACCGCTCGGTCAGAGTTCTCACCGCCAGCAATCCGGTCAGGTGGTTGGGAACGCGCTATTGCAGGCGATCTCGGCGATGGCAGTGAAAAAGGGAAGATAGGTTCTTTCGTAGGAAAACAAAATGAAACTCCGTACCTTTCAAGAAAGGTGCGGAGTTTTTGGTTGTATTACCCACCGGGCATGAAAGGCGTTTTCTGTTTCTTCTCCTGCTTCAACTTGCGTTTCTCCTTCAGGTTGTGTTTGGGTTTCTTCTTTTGTTCCTTGTTGCCTTTATCTTTGCTTCCGCTTTTGCCGGGCATGGGACCATCTCCTTTCGGGTGTGACGGGGATGAATTTCTTGCCGCCGGGTATTGTACTCCTCATTCGTAAAACGTAGGACAACCTTTACCTATCGATGGTGTTCACATTACTAATCCTCGCGGAAACCCCTTGAAGCCACCATTTTACTGCTTTTGAATAAAGGAGAACCTCTCATGCTTTCAAATCTTTCTCGTACTCTTACTTACATCTGTGCCGTCCTCTATGCCTCGCTGGGGGCGTTGCTATTCTTCCTCCCTGAAGACCTTGCAGACGGTTTTGCGTGGAAGGTCACTCCCTTTATGACAATGACGATCGGCGGCTGGTGCATTGGGACTGCGTGGCTGGCATTCGTGAGCGCGCGCCGCTGGGATTGGCAGTTGGTGAGCACTTCACTTTTGTATCTTTGGCTGTTCGGTAGTACCGAGAGCATTGTTCTTTTTGTGTTTCGCAGTAAGGTCGTGCTTACTGAATTTATCGGTTGGGTCTATTTACTCACACTGGGCATCAACCTGATCGCTGCAGTTGTTGGGATCACAGACTGGCTGAGACTAAAACCGACTCTACGCGTCGAGGAGCCGCAGATCGCAGGATTGATGCGAATATTGCCGATCGGCGCCGTCCTTTTTACCGGGTCGATCGGGTTGTTCGGATTGGTGGTGCCCCTCGGCTTCATGGGGACCAACCAGCGGGAAATCTTTCCGGAAGTGATGTCTGAGTTCACCTTGCGAAGTTTTGCCTCATTTTATTTTTCACTGGCTATGGCTGTCATCCCGATGTTGAGATATCCAAATCTCAGGTTGCTCTTAAATCATCTGTATAGCGCGGCAGGCTTCCTGGTAGCGATCACTGCCGCCACGTTCGTTTACATCCGCCTGTTTGACTTTGCTTCGTTTCCTCTGGAGCTGGTTTATGTCGGTGCGTACGCAGTGGTGGCGATCATGGTGGGAATCGCACTTATGAAATATGGGACAGGGCTCGCCAAGAGCCAGTAATCATTTGCTTTTTAGGTTGTTGAGCGAGAAATTTACTGATCAATTTTCTTTACGCAGCCAGTTAGCACCACTTATTGTTGCCAGCGGGATCAGTAGTAGCGCAGTGACGATTACAGTCAAAATATTCAGGTTGAAGCGCAGGAGCGGTGCTGGAGTCTGATCAAGCCGACCGATGAAGTCAACGTACATTCCTGAAAGAGGCGCAAGTTCCTCAGTAGCCACCCGCTCCAGTGTATCGTCGTTGTCAAACAGCCACACCGGGCCGGAGATCATGCTAGAAACAGGATAGCCCGCTCTGGAAAACATGCCCGCATCTGTTGGTACGCCAAGGGGTGTTCCGGTGGGGAAGAGCAACATGCGATAGGTGTTGTGCTGAGCGACAGTCTCGGCGAGAGTTGACACCAGCACCGGATTCTCAAAGATGAACGTGCCGCGCGGTTCGGCCAGACCAGTTGTGACTGCCGCCGGGTTGAAATCGTCAGCAATATGCTCAATGGCAATATCCACCAGCAGTTTGGACATAATATCGTCATTGTGGGTTTCCATAAAGGCAGAATTGGAGACCTCACCGACCATATGTGACCCTCCAAAGAAAAAGACCATTGTGTTCTCGCGCTCATTGGCGGGTAGTTGCGCATAATACCGGGCTAAGCCTAAGACCATCCCCACGCCGCTCGAATCCTCCACAGCGGACTGCCAGGGGGCATCGAAATGGGTGTGTAGCATTACAACGTCTTCACGATGACCGGGCAGTATGCCATAGACTGACCAAGCGGTTCCACCATCCAATGACACATCCGCTTCGAGCACCAGTCGCGCGCGAGTGACCCGGGATTGAATCTGCTCGGTTAAACGCTGACTATCTTTATCGAGCATATATAAACTTGGCAACGGTCGGAATTCGCCATCGTAAGGTGCGTAGTAGCCAAAGGTTCCCATTTCAGGGTAATCGTGCAAGATTCCCACCATCCCAGCTGCGCCATGTTCTTCGGCAAGGCTGTATGCGGTACGGGCCGGCCAGCCGATCGGATAAGGATGCGACCACCCTTCAGCCGTGTTGTCCGGATCGTATGCCATGAACGTGAAGAGCTTCATCTGATCCCACGAGATATTGGTTGCTGGCAAGTCAACCAAAACGATCTTGCCATTCACATCCGCGGCAGAAAAATTTTCTTCGGTTGGCTCGCCAACATATATCAACTCAGCCTCTACTCCCTCTGGAACGGTGGGACCGCTGTATGGAAAGAAAAACGTCTCCGGTTGCCATGCCTCGGCGTTTGTACCTATGGTCAGGCTCCAGGATTTTTCCTTCCAAAGGTCAAACGTGGTTGGCTCGACGTTCACATCTTCAAAGCCAAATGACTCGAGATGTCTGACAATATAATCCTTCACTTGTTCTGTGGCGGGCCAACCCGGGCGGCGGATTCCGAAATTGTAAACATCTGTGATGTAACCGAAGACCTCGTCTTGTGTTGGAGTAGCAATCCCACCCGATGTGGAATTCGTAGCCGGAGCGGTGGTGAAATTGATAAGGAGAATCGGTCCGAGTACCGTCAATGCTAAAAAGGCAGTCGTGCCGAGTTGATACGTCATCCGGTTTGGTGAGGATACCCGGTTGATTCCGAGGCGCGGGCCGGCGAGCCAAAGGATCGAACCGCCTATCAGGAAAATCAGCGCTCCAAGCAAGTATCCCTGGTTTCCAGCCAATGTTGCTGGAAGAGCAAAGAGTCGAATCAGGATGTGCACGCTTACCAACGCCGCGAACGATGCCTGCAAGCCAAACCAGATTCCAACACTGATCGACAGCCGTCCTGCGAGCAGGGTCCAGTTCACCGTGTCTCGATAAAGTAACCAGGCAATGATAAGAAGGATCGCGGGCGGAAAAATCGCGTACCAAGCCATGGCGATTGCGAGTGTAACGTTGGACTTATCGAGTAGCAGGGCAAAAACGAAAGGCAGTGCTGAAAACAAGAGACTTAGACCGAGAAAAAGCATTACTTGCCGGAACAGTGACCGTGATCGTTGTCGGTTCATGTCATCTCTCCTTTAGCCGATTCGAAAGAACTTCACGCACTTCTCTTTGAAATTAACCTTATCCGCCTGCCAATCTACATTTGCCCATGCGCTTGCATTAACATGGCTTCCCTCTTTCTCGTCAGAATAACCACCTCACTCCCTCCGATACTCGATTGCAAACGCGGGGATCTCAATTCCCGAGATAGAGATCTTCAACTCGCGCACTTTGATGTTGGCTTCGGATGGAATCATGTCCATCGCTTCTTTGGTGATCAGCACCTCGCCCGAGGCGGCGATGTCCTCTCCCATTTTCGAGGCGCGGTTGACCGGGTCGCCGAAGCAGTCTTCATGTC
>CAZFDL010000192.1:0-5380 GCA_964517905.1 uncultured Anaerolinea sp.
CGCGCCTCGCCGCCGCAATTCAATACATCCTGCATCGGCGTGACGGCGATTACCGCCACCGACGCCCACACCGCGCGAATCATATCCCAGACAAATGTATCGTGAATCGAATTCAGGTATCTTAGGGCAAACGTCCTCTCGTTTTCGCTGGCGGTTTCCAACCAGCCGCGCGCGGTGTCGTTATCGTGCGTGCCGGTATATGCCACACAGTTTTCAACGTAATTATGAGGGAGGAAGGGGTTTTCAGGACCGGAGAACCCGAATTGCAACACCTTCATCCCCGGCAGGCGAAACTCCTCGAGCAAGGCAATGACATCTTGCGTAACCAGACCGAGGTCCTCCGCAATGATGGGCAACTGAATTTCTCTTGTCGCAAGTCCATCGCTCAAACTGGAATCGATCGCGCGGAATAAATCTGCGCCTGGACCTGGAACCCAGTGCCCATTTTCCGCGGTTTTATCCGTGGCCGGGATTTCGTAGTAACCGGCGAAGCCGCGGAAATGATCGAGCCGCAGGATATCGACGGTCTTTAGTGCGAACTTGATCCTCTCCAACCACCAAGCGTACCCGGATTCCTTGTGCACATCCCAGCGATATAACGGATTGCCCCATAATTGACCCGTTGTAGAAAAACCGTCGGGTGGAACGCCCGCGACGACCGTCGGGTTGCCTGCTTCGTCCAGATAAAATAACTCGGGATGCGACCACACGTCCGCGCTATCGTAAGCGACGAATATTGGCGCGTCGCCGACGATTCGTATCCCTTTTTGGTTCGTGTAATTTCGTATCGACTCCCACTGGCGGAAAAATAAATATTGATAGAACGAGTGACGGATGATGTCGTTGGATAATTCCTGTCTTGCCTTGTCCAGGGCAGATGGTTCGCGCTTTCGCAATGACTCCTCCCACGTATTCCACGCATTGCCGCCATGCGAATCTTTCAGCGCCATGAAGAGAGCGAAGTCATCAAGCCAGGAGACGTTTTGTGCGCAGAAATATTCAAATCCATCGCGAAAATCCTTAGCCATAGCGGGGAAGCGGGAGTATGCCTTGAACAAAAGGTTCAGTTTCCACGGAATGAGAAGACCAAAGTCCACGCGTGAGGCGGTGAAGTCTGGTGCGTCGCCCACGTCGTCTTGATTCAACAATCCATCCTGGATCAAGGCATCGGGGCTGATCAAGTAAGGGTTGCCAGCGAATGCAGAAAAACACTGATACGGTGAATCGCCATACCCTGTTGGACCGAGGGGGAGGATCTGCCACAGTTTGCACCCCGTTGAAGAAAGCCAATCTACAAAGCCATACGCTTGCGGTCCCAGGTCGCCGATGCCGTACCCGCCGGGGAGGCTGGTGGGATGCAAGAGGATTCCGCTCGCACGGTCAAATCTCATATGCCTGCCTCTGGGTTTCGATTCGCTGCCCCGCGCGAATCGTTGAATCACTGTAATCGCTTGCGACCACATCGGTACTGATCTCCGCTTCCGGTTCGATGACGAAACCGGAGGGGACTTCGCTGTTCTTTCCCACAAGTGCTATCTTGATGTCCTGGTCTGCAACTCCCCAGCCGATGCGGGCATTTTGCCCCACCCGCACACGCTTATCGAGCACTGCCCGTTCCACCACCGCGCCGCTTTCGATGATCGTGTCTGTAATGACGATCGATTCGCGCACAACCGCGCCGGCCCGAACGATTACGCCGGGAGAAAGGACGCTGCTCTCCACGCGCGCGCCTTCTTCAATGAAACAACCATCACAGATCATGCTCGCGTAGACATGTGCGCTCGCCGGGAATCTCGCAGGAGGTCTTTCTGCCGTGCGGGTGTGAATGATCCAACCGCGGTTGTACAGTTTGAGGTCAGGGGAAGGCGAGAGTAGATCCATGTGCGCCTGCCAGTACGAGGCGACGGTTCCCACGTCCATCCAATATCCGCTGTACGGGAACGCATACACGCGCGCTTTGGCTTTGACCAGACGCGGGATGATGTCTTTTCCGAAATCGTGCGACGATCCCTTGCGCTGACGGTCCTCCCACAAGTACTTATCGAGCACATTGCGGTTGAACAGATACACGCCCATGTTGGCGAGAGTCCCCGGTGGGTCGGGCGGCTTCTCGACGAATGAGGTGACACGATAATGATCATCCGTGGCAAGGATACCGAAACGCGGTGCTTCCTCAATGGGAACGCTGATCGTACCGATCGTGACGTCTGCCTGGTGATCCAGATGGAAGGAGATCATCGGTTCGTAATCCATCGTGTAGATGTGATCGCCCGAGAGAATGAGTACTAGATCTGGATTGCCCTGTTTGATGAACCCGAAGTTTTGCTGCACCGCGTCGGCCGTGCCCGCGTACCAATCTGAGTCGTTGCGCGCTTTGTAGGGCGTAAGGATCTTCACACCGCCGGTAAAGTCGCGGTTCAAGTCCCATGGCGCGCCTGCGCCGATGTGCTCGATTAACGATTGAGGACGATATTGCGCCAGCACCATCAGGTCGAAGATGCCTGAGTTGACGCAATTCGATAGAGCAAAGTCGATAATGCGATATTTTCCAGCGAACGGAACAGCCGGCTTGGTCCGTTTTTTTGTCAGCACGCCAAGCCGCGAGCCTTCACCGCCCGCCAGAATGACCGCGCGTGTTTTCATCCGTGTCCTCCGTTTAGGGTTTCGGTTTGCGTTTGTTCTTCGCGTACTTTTCGATTTGGTGCTTCGGCTGGTTTTGAATATGTTTCGCGGTATTCCTCGATAGACTTCCTATAGAGTTCCGCATATTTTTGCGCAGATCGTTGCCAGCCGTAATCGAGAGCCATGCCGGCTTTTTGGAGATCCTCCCACAGCGCCCGATTCGAAAGCGATTTCATCGCGCGGCGGAGAGCATCGTTGAAAGACTTGACTTTTGCCTCCACGAACACGAATCCTGTCTCGCTATCGGTAACCGTGTCGTGGAGTCCGCCGACTGCGCGCACAAGAGGGACAGAGCCATACCGCATTGCGATCATTTGCGAAATGCCGCACGGTTCGTAGCGGGACGGCATAAGGAAGATATCTACTCCTGCATAGATTCGGCGCGCGAGCTTTGAGTCGAAGCGAGTTTCCACCCGGACACGGTCTGGAAAGTCATTTTGTAATTTTTTCGCCATCGTTTCTAATTTTGGGTCGCCTGCGCCGAGAAGGACGAACTGCCAATCCTGTTTTTTCAGCGTACGCAAACCTTGGAGTGCGATATCCACGCCTTTTTGCGGATCCATCCGAGAGACCATGCCAAGCAGTGGAACCTCCGGTTTTAATGGCAAGCCTAGTTTTTCCTGTAAAGCAGATTTGTTTTTCAGCCGCCGCGACAACGTGCCAGAATTGTAGTTAACTTGAAGCGCCGAATCCGTTTGAGGGTCGAAGGAGGCGGTGTCGAGCCCATTCAGAATGCCGTGCACGGTCTCGGCCCGATTCCGGAAGAATTCCTGCAAGCCGCTTCCGAATTCCTCATGAAGAATCTCTTTGGCGTAGGTCGGCGAGACGGCGACAATGGCGTCTGAGGCCCATAACCCGAGCGGCATCGGCAGAACGCGTGCCCAATCTGGAAGGTCTGTGTTGGCAAGCGGCATGCCATAGGCCTCGAGAATATCTTTGACCTCCGGACCCAGAAACGGTAGATTGTGGATCGTAACGATCGAGGCAACCCTGCGTTTCTGATCCTCCCAGCGCCTGACTAGATTCCCGTAGGCGGCAAGCGCGGTATGCCAGTCGTTGCAGTGGATGATGTCGGGCACCCAACCGAGCTGGCGTGGTAGTTCGAGCGCGGCTAGCGAGAAGAAAACATATTTCTCCGCGTCTAGTTTGTTGTTGGATGAATACACGGAGCCGCTGGCACGGATCGGTTCGCCGTTGATGAAATAAACAGGGAGGCCATCCAGCGCGCCCTCGGACGCTTCCACAGCGACCTCCGAACTGCCGCGCGGAATCGAATAAATGCCTGCAGGTTTTAGCGCCTGCGCTTTGATCACGGCGTGCTGGGGCAGGACGAGTCGCACATCGAATTTGAACTCGTCGTTGGAGAGAGCTCTCAGAATACGCGGCAACGAACCTGCCACATCTCCGAGCCCGCCGACCTTGACGAACGGCTCGGCTTCTGCGGCGAGGAAAAGCACATTGATGGTTTGGGACATGTGCGCAATTTTACCCGCTTTCAAGTGACCCAGCGGTGACCGCAAGAGTAATCCGAATGCTGAAGGCAGGCGGTGTAACCAATTGCCCGGAACGAGTCTGGAATTAATCGGTTAATTTAACTAGGTAAGTTCCGCTCACAATCAAAGGAGTTTTCCATGAAAGCAATAACCCAATCCCGTTCGTTCAAGTTCGGCTTGTTTGCCTTTCTGGTTCTGGCGCTGTTGGTAAGCATGTTCAATGTGTGGGGAAATTACCAGCAGGAGGCATTCCTGAAAACGATCAAAGGCAAGGCGCCAACGCGGAAAGGCGACGTCAAGAGCGCGGTTATCACCGCTTCACCGATCCGACCCGTCACCTTGGCTGCCGCGCCTCCCGGAGCATTTACCGCTCAAACTCGCCTTGGCTTCGATGTTGGCGACCAGTGGGAACCTGCCATCGCCTCCGACCGGTTCGGGCATGTTTATGTGTTGTACCCGCAATATGAGGGCGTGCCGGGTTGTGCAGCCTGCTCGAACCCGACGATGATTTTGCAGGTCAGCAATGATCGCGGACAAACATGGGGTTCACCGTTTGTCATCTATCCCGACGGCGCGGCCACCGGGGGGCAATGGGATCCCCAGATCTCCGTCGATCCGGTGGATGGCAGCACCGTTTACGTATCATTCATGCAAAACAACAAGAGCGATATCCTCGTGGGTAAGTCCACAAACTTTGGGGTAACGTGGAGTTTTGTCATTGCCGATTCGACCAACGCCGGGACCGACAAACCGATCATGGCAGTCCGTGGACAGGACATCTATGTGGTCTATACACACGCGCAGACCACTTTTGTCGCTTACTCTCACGATGGCGGTACTACCTTCACCGAGAAGAAGATCAGCAAGGGCGGAGGACTGGGCTGGGCGCTGGCTGGCGGCGGGACCGTAACTCCGAACGGGCACGTTTATTTTTCGTGGGCTGGTTACGAAGGCAATGGCGGCGCGAGCGGGAATGTGAATTTATACGTCAGCAAGTCCACCAATGGCGGTGTTACCTGGACGAATAAGGTGATCGATATTTCCTCGTCTCCGCCGCAATGCCCGGACTACAACTGTGGCTGGGCGTACCTCGGCGCACAGATGGTAATGACGTCCGATGCGAACGGCGCAGTATATTTACTCTGGAATGCAGGTTCAGTCGCAAACGGGCCGGAGCGAATTTACTTCTCGAAATCTACGAACGG
>CAZFDL010000193.1:0-5342 GCA_964517905.1 uncultured Anaerolinea sp.
GGCGCTTCACGTCTCGCGGCGCTGTTGGGCGTTTCGCCGTTGATCATCGGTCTGACCATCGTCGCTTTCGGAACCAGTTCACCGGAAATGGCTGTCTCGGTACAGACCGCCCTGCGCGGGCAGGCTGATATTGCAATCGGCAACGTGATCGGCTCCAATGTGTTCAATGTGCTGTTAATTCTGGGGATCGCCGCCTTGATTCGCCCGATCCTGATCGCGGAACAACTCATCCGATTGGATGTGCCGATCATGATCGCCGTATCCCTGTTCACTTATTTTCTGGCGGCGATGGGCGGCTCCCTCAGCCGGCTGGATGGCGCACTGCTCTTCGGGTTGTTGATCGCGTACATCATTTTTTCCCTCAAGCAAAGCCAGGCGGAGGGACAAGCCGTTCAGGATGAATATGCCGAGGAGTACGCCGTCAAAGAGCCGAAGAACTGGCGAACGATGGCGAAGAATTTCGTCTTGATCGGTGCGGGTCTAACCTTATTGGTGCTCGGCTCGAACTGGCTGGTGGAGGCAGCGACCAGCATTGCACGGGCATTGGGCGTGAGCGAACTGGTGATCGGTCTGACCATTGTGGCGGCGGGCACCTCCATGCCGGAGGTGGCAACCTCCATCGTGGCGGCGATCAAGGGCGAAGGCGATATTTCCGCCGGGAATGTGATCGGGAGCAACATCTTCAACCTGTTGGGAGTGCTTGGGCTGGCGGGGCTGGTTGCGCCGCAAGACGTCGCCGTTTCGTCACAGGTGCTGGCGTTCGATCTGCCGGTGGCGATCTTTGCGGCTATCGTGGTCTTGCCTGTGTTTTTTGTAGATAACACCATCTCGCGCTTTGATGGTTCGATCTTGTTCTCGTATTTCGTTGCCTATACCATCTTTGTGGTTCTGCGCGCCATGAACAGTCCCGCGTCGGGACCGTTCAACATGTTCCTTGCGATATACATCCCGCTCACTTTTCTCCTTTTGGTGGGGATGGCAATACGACACATGATTCGCCGCCGGAGGGCTGCCTGAGGCAGCTTTCACCTCCGCGCACGCGATGCGGCTTTTCTTGTTTGCACGAATAACACAGGTTTTGGAGTTCCCATGAAGATCTCTGATTGCATGAAGCGCAACGTGGTGTCGATTTCCGCTCAAGCCACTGTGCGCGATGCCGCGCGTCTCTTTGTGAAAAAGCGGATCGGGTTATTGCCGGTGGTGGAGCGCAACGACAAGCTTGTGGGGATGGTGGACTTGCGCGATATGCTCGCGCTGGAACTGCCGGTGTTCGTGAGTTTCATCGCGGATGTGGATTACGTCCACGATTACGGCGCGGTCGAACGGAAGCATCCTTCGGCGCGGGTGCTGAACAAGTCCATCAAATCATTGATGAAGCCCGCCATGGCGGTGGAGGAAAAGGATAGCTTGCTGCGCGCCCATGCCTTGATGGTGCAACACAACCTGCAATACATGCTGGTGGTCTCGGAGGAGGGACGGCTAACAGGCGTGGCTTCGCGCGTGGATATCGGAGTCGCCCTCCTTTCTGCCTGGGGTAAAGGGTCCTGAGGTATGTGGGTCCCCATCCTGGCAAGCGTTATTTTCCTTGGCGCCCTGATCCTGATCTTCTCGGAAAAGATCAACCGCGCCATCGTGGCCATCGCGGGTGCATTCCTGATGGTGGTGGCAGGCCGGCTGTTCAATTTCTATTCTGAGGAAGCCGCGCTGGACTCGATCGATTTCAACACACTCGGCTTCTTGTTCGGCATGATGGTGCTGGTGGCCATGCTCGAACCGACCGGGTTCATCGAATATATCGCGGTCTTGGCGGCGCGCGCCTCGAAGGGACAGCAGGTCCGGCTGTTCCTCCTGCTGGGCACTTTCACCTCGGTCCTTTCGATGTTTCTGGATAATGTGACCACGGTCATGCTGGTTGCCCCGGTCACAATTCTCATCAGTGAAATCCTGGGCGTCAGCGTGATTCCCTACCTGATCGTCGAGGCCATACTCTCCAACGTTGGCGGTGTTGCCACCCTGATCGGCGACCCGCCCAATGTGTTGATCGGCTCTTCGGCGGGGCTTTCGTTCAACGATTTTCTGACGCACTCCCTGCCCGTGGTCTTTTTCTCCTGGCTCGGGGCGATCACGCTGATGCGTTTCCTGTTCAAAAAAGAATTATCCAAGCGTCCGCGCAACGCCCGCGCGGTGATGAGCCTGAACCCGGCCGAGTCGCTTAACCAGCCCGTCATCGCACGGCGTATCCTGATCGTGATGGGCGGGGCATTGTTATTCTTTTTCGTGCACCACACCCTGCACGTCAGCCCGTCGCTGGTGGCATTGGGCGCGGCGGCGGTGGCGCTGGTCTGGGTCCAGCCGGACCTGCACGAAGTGTTGAAAAAGATCGAATGGAGCGTGTTGATCTTCTTCGCTGCGCTCTTCGTCATGGTTGGGGGCTTGGAAAACGCCGGGGTGCTTGAGTCCGCCGTCGGGTTATTCCGAGGCGCCTCCGCCATCCCACCGGTCTGGTACGGTGTGCTGATCATCTGGATCGTGGCAGCCCTCTCGGCAGTGGTGGATAACATCCCGATAACAGTGGCTCTGATCCCGGTCATCCGCGGGCTGGGGGATACCGGTGTGGATATTGGTCCGCTGTGGTGGGCGCTGGCGTTCGGCGCGGGGTTTGGCGGCAACGGCACGATCGTCGGGGCGACCGCGAACATCATCGTGGTCACACTCTCCGAAAAGACCCGCACGCCGATCACATCGAGGTTATGGCTACGGCGCGGGCTGCCGGTGATGCTGGTCACTTGTGCGATCGCCAGTGTCTTATACATCCTGTTCTTTCCGTGGTTTTAATGGGGTACGTGGAAAAAAGCTCCGGTGCTGGCACATCGCACCCGACTCTTCACTTATGGTATCCTTGACTTACCTCAACTTGGGAGCCTTGCATGTACGTTGCCATCGAAGGGGTCATCGGAGTCGGTAAGACGACCCTTGCCCGTCTGCTTCAACCTGCGTTCGACGCCGAAATCATCCTGGAAGTCTTCGAAGAGAACCCGTTCCTGTCCGATTTCTATTCAGACCGCGAGCGCTATGCATTCCAAACGCAAATATTCTTTCTGTTGAGCCGCTATCAGCAGCAGCGCCGCACGATCACCGACCTGGTTGCGACCGGCAAGAATGTCATTGCCGATTACACCTTCGCCAAAGATTCGCTTTTTGCCCGCATCAATCTCAAGGGCGACGAACTCGATATGTATTACAAGGTGCACGAGGCGCTTGCAGAAAAGATCCAGAAACCCGACCTGCTGGTGTACCTGCAAGCCACAACGGACACGTTGATGCAGCGCATCGCCCTGCGCGACCGCCCGTATGAACGCCAGATGGAACGCGCGTACATTCACGAACTGAACCTTGCGTACGATGAATTCTTTTCGAGGCCGTTCGACCATACGCCCGTGTTGACGATCGACTCGAACGATCTGAACATCGTTCAGATCCCCGAGCATTTGAAGCAGGTGGAGGAACGCATCCGTCAAAGCCTGAGCCTGCCTCCGTATCAGCAAGCGTTGCCCATGCCTTAGCCTGCGCGCTGGGCGGAAAACAATCCCGCAGGGATGGCGCGACTCCAGCCCGCGCATGTTTTGAACAACAACCCCGACGGGTGGTATGATTTCCATCCTGTCACCCCTTCGGGGTTTGAATTTCATACAAAACCATATCCATAAAATTTTCACTCCTTCGGAGTTGGACCGAGTCGAAAGCAACTATGCGCGTTACCCGTGAATCATTGATCCGCATTGCCAAAGAGACCGCGCAGGAGCGCGCCTTCAACGACCGCGACATCATCGCCGTGTATCTCACGGGTTCGCTGGTCTCGAGAGAGTCCGATCCCATGCTCGGCGGCGCGGCGGATATCGATATCATCTGCGTGCACAACAGCGAGCCCGCGCGCCGGCGCGAATTCGTAAAGCTGACACCCGACCTCCATGTCGATATCGCTCATCGCGCAAAAGCCGAGTTCAAACGCCCGCGCGAACTGCGGCTCGACCCCTGGCTGGGCTGGGAGATGTACGACCCGATGCTCCTGTACGAGCGCGAGAAGTTTTTCGAGTTCGTGCAGGCGGGTTTGCGTGCGGGGTTCGAGTTCAACGCTCCGGCGCCTGCGTTGCAGCGTTCACGCTTGTTGTTGAGGGAGGCGCGCAAAGTTTGGCGCGACCTGCATGAGCTCAGCGGAACGGTCGCACCGACGGATGTCTTGCGTTACATGGGCTCGATGTATCAGGCGGTCAACGCGGTGGCAGAGTTGTCGGGTCCGCCGTTGCACGATAGACGCCTGATGCTGGAATTCAAGTCGAGAGCCGCGACAGCTCAACGTCCCGGCCTGGACGCGGCGCTGGTCGAGCTGTTGGGCGCGTCTGATCTGGACGGTTCCGCCATCGCTGAGTGGATCCCCGAATGGAAGGCGGCGTTTCAAGCCGCGATGCAGAACGATCGCGTGGACGCGCGCCTGCATCCGACCCGCGTGAACTATTACGAAAAGGCGATGCAGGCAATGATCGAGAGCGATATGCCCATTGCCGCGCTGTGGCCCCTGCTCCACACGTGGTCGCTTGCCGCGGAGGTTCTGCCCGGGGATGGCGTGAGTTCGTGGCGCTCCGCTTGTGAGCAGTTGGGTCTGACTGCGCTCGGCATCGAATTGCGCATTCAAGGACTCGATCGCTTCCTGGACGACGTGGAAAGCCTGCTCGATGAGCTTTCCGCGCAGCATGGTTTGGAGACTTCGACCACAATCTAATGTCGTTGCGAGGGTTGAGATGCGTTAGCATCGAAATCACGAAGCAATCTCGGTATCGCATTCAAACAATTGTTGGTGGTGGATCGAGATATCATCCCCTTGCGGGATTGCCACGCTCGCTCGCAATGACAAGAGGACATTATGACCCGCGATGACGCGTTATCCATTGTTCGTGAGTTCGTGAAGAACGAAGGCTTGGTTCGTCACATGCTTTCGGTGGAAGCCGCGATGCGTTTCTACGCGGAGAAGGTCGGCGAAGACCCCAAAGCGTGGGGCTTGATCGGCCTGCTTCACGATTTCGATTGGGAGATTCACCCCACCCTCGAACAACATCCACAGGACGGTGCGCCCATCTTGCGTGAGCGCGGCGTGCCTGAAGAGATCATTCAGGATATTTTGAGTCACGCGGATCATCTCAATATGCCGCGCGATACGATCCGTCGTAAAGCCATCTGCGCGTGCGACGAGATCACGGGATTAATTACCGCGGTCGCGCTCGTGCGGCCTTCCAAGTCGCTGTACGATCTCGAAGCGAGTTCCGTCAAAAAGAAGTGGAAGGACAAAG
>CAZFDL010000194.1:0-5338 GCA_964517905.1 uncultured Anaerolinea sp.
TCCGCTGTACGCAGAACCCCACCATGGGCGAGGAATGGCGGCGCGGCTGGCATCCGGAGATCATTTCACCGAAGAAAAGTGATAACGAAGTGATGATTGTCGGCGCGGGACCGGCGGGGTTGGAATGCGCGCGTGCGTTGGGACAGCGCGGGTATCAAGTTACCTTGCTGGAGGCGCGCAAGGATTTGGGCGGGCGCGTATTACGCGAATCTGCGTTGCCGGGTTTGAATGAATGGCGGCGGGTCGTTGACTGGCGATTGACTCAGCTCAAGAAGATGAAGAACGTGGCGATGTATCCATCCAGCCCGATGACAGCCGAGGAGATTTTGGAAGCTGGCGCGCTGAATATCATCCTAGCCACAGGCGCGACGTGGCGGCGTGATGGCGTGGGAAGAACGTTATGGAAGCCGATTGAAGGACACGAGCTGGGGAATGTATTGACGCCTGATGACATGATGAGCGAAGGTGTAATTGGTGATTTGGTAATTGGCGATTATGTGATTTACGATGACGACCATTATTACATGGGCGGGGTTTTGGCAGAGTTACTCGCAACGAACGGATGCAACGTCTCGCTCGTCACGCCCGCGCCACTGGTTTCGTACTGGTCGCAGTTCACGCTGGAGCAGGAACGGATTCAATCGAAGTTGATGAAGCTCGGTGTGAAGTTGTTTGTGCAGAACACGGTGAGCGAAATTGGGAATGATTTTGTGAAGTTATCGAATGCGGTTTCGGGGGAGGAAATTGAGTTGCCGCGTGATGGGATTGTGCTGGTCAGTGACAGAACGCCGAATGATGAACTTTATCATTCCCTCACCCTAACCCTCTCCCAAAGGGAGAGGGGAAACGTGCGCCTCATCGGGGATGCCGAAGCGCCGAACATCATCGCGCAGGCGGTGTTCGCCGGTCACCTCGCGGCGCGGGAGTTCGATGAGGAGAAGGTCGAGGGTACGCCGTTCAAGGTGGAGAGAATCGCAATGTAAAACGCAAGGGCGGACCGCGATCAGCCTCTACTATAGCTTATATTTTCTCTCCGCTCACCTTCATCCACGCCTTGCGCATGTTCAGCGCGTCCTCTTCCATGATCGGGCTTTCGCACAAAATGCGCCCCGCACAGCCGAACTCCTTCAACACCTGAAAGAGAAAATTGATCTTCAAGTCGGACTCTTTCAACGCAAGGTGATTCTTCTCGCCTTTGGGACCATATTCGATTCCCGACAAGTGAATGTGCAGATTCTTCAACGCGTCCTTCCCCAGGGCGGCTTGATACGCTTCGAGCAATTTCGTCCACTCTTTGACCGTGTTCATTGTCCCATCGCCGGGACGCGCGTGCAGGTGGGCGAAATCCAAACAAGGCTGAACGCCATTGATTGCTTTGCTCATCTCCAGCGTATCCTCGAACGACCCCAGCATCGCGGACTTGCCCATCGTCTCCGGGCGGATCGTAACCGGATTCCCTTTCTTGCGGAGTTCATCGAGGCATCCCTTCAAGCGCGGGATGGCAACCTTCAACACCTCGGCGGGTGGGCGTTCAAAGTACGAGCCCGGATGGAAAATAATATCGGTTGCACCAGCGAGATTGCCGTAGTGAGCCGCGTCCATCAGGCGTTTGCGCGACTTGGGCCACTCTTCATCCGTCGCGTTCAAGTTG
The DNA here is from genome assembly GCA_964517905.1 of uncultured Anaerolinea sp. Lineage (GTDB taxonomy): Bacteria > Chloroflexota > Anaerolineae > Anaerolineales > Villigracilaceae > Defluviilinea. Next base: position 1,652 of record CAZFDL010000194.1, read on the forward strand.
AAGAAGTATGGCGCGTGCACGCTCAACGAAACGCCCTGTTCGAATCCCATTTGCTTGATCGCCGCGCAGGTCTCCTCCGAGACACGCACAGACTGCACCCAGCCCAACTCGAACGCGGTCAAGCCGATGGATTTGCTGAACTGAATCGCGCCGACCGAACCGCCCGGTTTCTTGGGTGTGCCAATAGGTGAACCGACTGTGCCAAATTGAAAAGATAGTGTCATATTTGCTCCTTACGCAATACGCAGTACGAAGTATAGCGTATTGCGTACTGCGTATTTACCTGCCCAGTATCAGATTCACCTTTGCCCACAACGGCGGACCGAGAATCAGCAGTCCGATCAACACGCCCGCCAGCGCCGCGACGAGCACCGCGCCGGCGCCCACATCCTTGCCAACTTTTGCCAGCGGATGTTTCTTCGGGCTTGCCAGATCCACGACCGCTTCAATGGCGGTATTAATGAACTCGGCGGTGAACACCATGGCGATCGCCAGCACAAGGACAGCCCAATCGCGCGCGGGAATCTGCAGCCAAAAGCCCATGAGGATGACGAGAACCGCCACGGTGGAATGGATCCACGCGTTGTGCTGGGTTCGCAGGACATACCCCCATCCGTGCAGGGCGTGACCAATGGCGGTGATGCGTGAACGGATGAAGCGGAGCATGAAGGTTATGTATCCTGAATTTTGATTCCAGATAAGCCGAGTTGATCCAGAATCTCTGCCTGGGCTTTCCACATCTTCTTTTGCTCTTTCGGCTCCGCGTGGTCGTGACCGAGCAAATGCAACACGCCATGCACCACCAGCAGCTGCACTTCCGATTCCAGCGCGTGACCGGCGGCCTTCGCCTGCGCTTTCGCGCGGGGGATCGAAATGAGGATATCGCCGAGGTAGGGCGAACCAGTTTCCGGGTCGGTTTCCGACCCGTCCGATTCGGAGGCGGGGAAGGACAGCACGTCGGTGGGAGCGTCAATTCCGAGGTACTCTCTGTTGAGTTGTTGCAACCGCGCGTCCACCGTCAACACAATGGACAGGTCCGCGTTGGGCGGCTGTTTTTGATTGACTAATGCCGCGCGCGCCGCGCGTTCGATCAGTTTATTCGGAAAATCAAACTTAGATTCGATGTGGATCATATTCGCACATGTCACCCTGAGCCGAAGGCGAAGGTCTCTACCGCAGTGAGGAGATTCTTCGCTTCGCTCGGAATGACACGCCTGATTATTTCCTCGGCTCGGTCAACACGTTCTGCACCGCCGACTCTTCCTTCGGATACGACACACGCGGGTGATGCGTGCCGCGCAGGATGCTCACAAATGCATCGGTGATCACGGTCAGGTCGCGCAGGGTGAGTTGCGTGTTGTCGAGTTGACCCTGCTTCTGCGCAGACTCGATCGTGGCCATCACCACCTTGCGAAGAGTCTCTTCATCCTGAGGGCGTTCGGCGCGGGTCCGCGCTTCGGCGCCGTCCGCGAGCATGAGCAACGCTGTCTCGCGCGAACGCGGACGCGGACCCGGGTAGCGGAACTTTTCCACATCCACTTTCGAAGCGTCGCCGCCCGCGGCTTCGACGGCCTGGTTGTATTGATAGCGCGTGATCATCGTGCCGTGATGTTCGAGGATGAAATCGTCGATGCGGCGCGGCAGGCGGTGTTGACGCGCCAGCGCCACGCCGTCGGTGACGTGCGCGATGATCGTCCTGGCCGCCTCCGCCGGGTCCATATCGTCGTGCGTGTTCACGTCGCCCTGCGGCTGGTTCTCGACGAAGAAAATCGGGTTCATGGCTTTTCCCACGTCGTGGAACATTGCGCCGACCCGCGTGAGCAGCGCGTCCGCGCCGATGAGTTCCGCGCCCTGTTCGGCAAGGTTCGCCACCTGCAAACTATGCTGGTATGTGCCCGGCGCGTTGCGCAAAAAGAACTGCAGCAACGGCGAATCGGGACGCGAGATCTCGATCAACTGCAACGCGGTGGTGAGACCGAGGGTCTGTGCGAGGAAATATTGAGAGAGGAGCGCGATGCTCGAGGAAGCCAGCCCGCTGAAGATCGCCGCGCCGGAAAGTTCCAGCAAGCCAGCCCCGTCTGTGGGCGTGAACGGGATGCGGAACGCGATCAGCACCACCACGCCTGAAATCGCGATCGCAATGCCCGCCCGGAAGAACGTCCACACCCGCCGCGCCGCGCCCAATACCAACACGCCGATCAGCGACGACACAAGATAATACGGCAGGAGGTCGAGCGTGTTCGGTAAGCCATACGGTCCAAGGATCGCGATCGCAACCGAAAACACGATGCCCACTTCCACGCCGAACAGCGTTGCGATCAACAACCCCATGGCAGGCAACGGAAAGGCATACGGCACGACCGTCCGATCGGGGATGGACAGGCGCGCGCTGACGATGAACAGCACAAAGATCAAGGCGATCACCGTCAGGCTGCGTGCATCGAACAGGAACTGCAGGCGGCGGCGCGAAAAATACAAGCGGATGTACGCGGCAATGCCCAGCACCAGCGCGCCCGCGCCGGCGTAACCCTGCCACGCATTCTCCGCACGGATCAAACGGAACTGTTCGAGCGCTTCGAGTTGCGCCGGCGTGACGATCTGCCCGCGCAAGACGATGATCTGCCCTGTTTTATATTCCACCACGATGGGAGCCACCGCCTCGCGCGCGGACCGGCGGGCGGCTTCGGTCAATTCGGGGTTGTACACGCTGTTGGGCGCGACGAACGCGGTGACCAACTCTGACACGATGCTGGCTTCGCGCTCGTTCATCGAAAGACTGACCAGCGGAGGCACACTGCGCCGCACTGTTTCAACATCCTCTTCGCGGATGCTCCGCCTCATCACCTGCTCCAATACGTTAAAGGATTCCTGTTGCACCGCCTCCCAGCGCGTGGAACCCAGCAGGAGAATCTGCGTGATCGTCTCCGGCGGCAAGGTGACCTCGCTCAACGCGGCAATATCCTCTTCTTTTTCCAGCCGCGTGGAATCCTCATCCTCGCGCACGAGGGTTATGAATTGCAGAGCAACGCGCAGACGATCGACCTGCTGGCGCGCGATGGCTGGGTTGGGGGCCGCATACACCGGCGCGACAGCGTTCTCCGCGGCAAGCCGCGCCTCCTCCGTGCGAATTTTGCTTTCATATTGAAGTGTGCGCGGCGCTTGAAAGTCGTTCGGCGAAACGTCCCCCGCTTGCAGGCTTGTGGTTGTCGGGCTTAACCATTCAGGCAGGATCAGCGCAACGTAGGAGATCGCGCTCACCAACAGGAGCAGGATGGTTTGCAGTGCACGGATGCGGGCGGGCGTCTGCCGATGCCGCGCAGGAACTGTCCCCATGTTAATTGAAAAGCATGTGCCGCGGTCCCGCACGGAGCTGATAAGACGCGGAGACCCGGAGATTTTCTACAGAGAAATCTCCGCGACTCTTGGGCTTACCCTCTTCGAAGGGGGCTGTGGCAGAAATAGTTGATACCATTTACTTCGGTTGAAGCAATTCCTTCACCGCCGCGCTCACCATGTCGTTCGGCGCGCGTCCCGCCACTTTGGGCATCACGGCTTTCATCACCTTACCCATATCGCCGGGACCCGCCGCGCCCGTCTCCGCGATGGCGGCTTGCACCAGCGCACGCAGTTCCTCGGCAGGCATGGCTTTCGGCAGGAAGGCTTCAAGCACCTTGATCTCTGCTTCGT
>CAZFDL010000195.1:0-5334 GCA_964517905.1 uncultured Anaerolinea sp.
ATCGGCTGGGCGGAGCAAAGGCGCAAATCGAAGTATGTCGCCTTTCAGTGTTTACAGGCATTGGGGTATCAAACGTTGGGATATACCGTTTGGATTCTCGGTTATCTGGTCTTGCTGGTGATTCTCTTCATCGTGATGTTCCTCCTGATCGCTTTGGCGGGCGACGCTGGCGACAATCTGATCGCTTTTTCCGTACTGGGTCTCAACGCAATTATTTTCGTAAGTGTTTTTGGCTCGCTCAGCGTTTACTTTCTGATACCGGTGATTGCGGCTGTATTCTGCGCCGTTGGAAGAGACTTCCGTTACCCGTTCATGGGTGGTCGCCTAGCGCGATTCCTGGAGTACGAAGCGGAAAACGAAGACTGGATGAGCGAGACTCGCGAAGACCGCTGGGTGGCGGCGATGGGACATTTCAGCGTCATCATCGCGCTGTGGGGAATGCTCGCCCCAGTCACCGCGTGGATTTTGCAAGCCAGACGCAGCGCGTGGTTGAAGTTCCAGTCCGCACAGGCGATTGCGCTTCACGCGTCCGTGCTGTTGCTTGGGGTCGTGGCGGGCGCTCTCTACTTCTTCGGCTTTATTGTTTTCATAGCGCTAACCGGATTCACCGGCGACTCGGCAATGAGTTCCGCAACCGGGCTGATCGGCCTGCTGGTTATGTTCGGTTCGATGGTGATCGCGTTGCTGATACTGCTCCTCGTGCCGCTCTTCCACATCATGGGGCAGTGGGCGGGCTATCGCATCCTCAAAGGCGACGACTATCGTTATCCAGTGATTGGGAGGTTGGTTGAGCGATGGATTTCAGAATAATTTTTTGTGTACCGGTGGTTGAGTAGTCCTGAGCGGAGCGAAGACGTAGGACGTACACCTGCACCCACCGCAGGTGCGGTGTCGAAACCACCACATCGTGAATTTATGGAGTCTGGTCTCGATATGTGACGCCAACAAGCGGCGTCACTACCCGACCAGCAGGATGATAGTATGAAAATCCTCATCGCAACAGATATGGAAGGCATCACCGGCGTCACCACGTGGGATCACGTCACGCCGGGGCACGCCGAGTACGCGCGCTTTCGACGCCTGATGACTCAGGACGTGAATGCCGCGGTTCGCGGCGCGTTCGAAGCCGGCGCAGACGAGATCCTCGTTGCGGATGGTCACTGGAATGGTTCGAATATTCTCATCGAAGAACTCGATCCGCGCGCCCGCTTGAACACCGGCTCGCCGTCTCCGTTTTCGATGATGCAGGGCATTGACGAATCCGTGGACGGTGTTTTCTTCATCGGCTATCACGCGCGCAACGGCATGCCCAATGCGGTTCTCGATCACACGTGGTCTTCGCGCACGGTCGTCAACCTCTGGCTCAACGACATTCTCACCGGTGAATACGGCTTGAACGCCGCGCTGGCTGGGCATTTCGGTGTGCCGGTGATCATGGTCTCCGGTGATCAAACTGCCTGCGCAGAAGTGGAGGAGTTGATCGGCGATGTGGAAGGCGCGGTTGTCAAACAGGCAACCGGGCGTTACTCTGCCGAATGTTTGCCTGCTCATGTAACGCAAGAGATGATTTTCAACTCTGCGGCGCGCGCTGTCACCCGGCTTGCTGATGGCGACTCGCCGGACCCGTTCGTGTTGGATTCGCCGATTCGCGCGGTGGTGGATTTTTTCACCTCCGACATGGCGGATCGCGCGTCCTTGCTGCCTGCCGCACAGCGTGAACAGACCCGCGTCACCGTGACGGGGCAGACGATGGACGCCGTCTACCGCGGTTTCCGCGCCCTGGTGATGCTGGCTTCCTCCGGGTTGTGAGATTCTGTCAAGGTAGCCGGACCAGACCTCCCGTCGGCGCGAAGCGGCTCGTCCCTCCCCAATCGGAAGAATCATATTGACGTTTCGGCAATTGTTTCCATATAATTGGATATGGCACATCCTAAATGCAGAGCCGGTGTTATATGGGTATCTCACGGAAGGAGGTGGCGTTTCGGGGTTAAGTTCAACGGTTGCTAGTTTCCTATTCCAACCCAAACAAGATTAAGGAGAGAGAAAATGAAGTCCAAATGGTTTGTAGTAAGCAGTATATTGATACTTGCCAGTCTGGTGCTTTCCGCGTGCGGTGGGGCAGGCGGGGGCGGCGACTCGGGCGGTCCGTTGCAATCGGTGGGCGAAGGCGAAGGCGCGTTGTCCATCGTGGCTTGGGCTGGCTACATCGAGCGCGGCGAGACCAGCCCAGACTTTGACTGGGTGACCAAGTTCGAGGCGGCGACCGGCTGTATGGTGACCGTGAAGACCGCCGCGACCTCCGATGAAATGGTCGCCTTGATGAACGAAGGCGGCTTCGATCTCGTGACCGCCTCCGGTGATGCCTCCAATCGTTTGATCTCCGGCGGACGCGTTCAGGAAGTGAACATCGACCTGGTCCCATCCTATAGCAAGATCGACTCCCGCCTGCAGAATGCACCGTGGCATACGGTCGATACGGATGGTGACGGCACTGCCGAACATTACGGCGTGCCATATTCCTCCGGTCAGAACATCCTCATGTACAACACCGAGATCTTCGGCGATCAGCCTCCCACAAGTTGGAGTGTGGTCTTCGAAGAAACCGTCCTGCCCGATGGCGAATCGAACAAGGGTCGTATTCAGGCGTACGACGGTCCCATCTACGTTGCAGATGCCGCGTTGTATTTGAAAGCAACACGCCCCGAGCTGGGTATTACCGATCCGTACGCGCTCGACCGTGATCAATTCAATGCCGCCGTGGAACTCCTGCGCCAACAGCGTACATTGATCAACCGCTACTGGCACGATGCCTTCATCCAAATGGATGACTTCACCAACGAAGGTGTTGCGGCCTCCGGTTCGTGGCCCTTCCAGGCGAACCTCTTGAAGGGCGGCGGCGCGCCGATCGACAAGGTTGTCCCTGTGGAAGGCGCGACCGGCTGGGCGGATACGACCATGCTTCATGTGGATTCCGAACACCCTAATTGCGCCTACATGTGGATGGAGCACTCCCTCGACCCGAAGGTTCAAGGCGATCTTGCCGCGTGGTTCCAGAACGTCCCGGTTCGATTGGATGCCTGTGATGGCAACGAACTGCTTGGTCCGGATGGCTGTGTGAACAACGGCTTGAACGACTTCGACAAGATCCAATGGTGGCGCACTCCCACCTCGGATTGCGGCGACGGTCCCGGCGGTCGTGAAGATTGCGTGCCGTACCATGAATGGGTCACGAATTACGTGGCTGTCATCGGTGGACGTTAATCCAATTTGAATTTGAAAACAACAGGCGGGACTGGTTCTCGCCTGTTGTTTTTCATCTTGTTCATGTTATTATGTGAGACGCGCCACTCGCAGGAACGTGCGAGCGCGAAGTACCGGTGAAATCACAATACCCCGTTAGCGAGTCAACATTTCATGACTACTTCCTCCATACCCGCGATCAAGTTCGATAAAGTCAGCCGCCATTTTGGGGAGGTTAAAGCCGTGGACCAAGCCGACCTTGAGATCCGCGACGGCGAATTTTTTTCCATGCTCGGGCCTTCAGGCTCCGGCAAAACGACTTGTCTGCGCATGATAGCCGGTTTCGACCGGCCGACTTCCGGTCAGATCTATCTGTATGGGCAGGATGTGTCGGAACTGCCGCCCTACGAACGCGATGTGAATACGGTCTTTCAGGATTACGCCTTGTTTCCGCATATGAATGTGGGGGATAATATTGCGTACGGACTTATGATCAAGAAAGTCTCCAAGCCGGAGCGCATGAAGCAAGTGGAGGAAATGCTCGAACTGGTGAAACTCCCCGGCTATGCGGGACGCAAACCCTCGCAACTCTCCGGGGGACAGCGCCAGCGCGTCGCCCTCGCACGGGCGTTGATCAACCACCCTAAAGTTCTCCTGCTGGACGAACCTCTCGGCGCTCTCGATCTCAAATTGCGCCAGCAAATGCAGGTGGAGTTGAAATCCATTCAACAGCGGGTCGGCATTACCTTCATCTTCGTCACGCACGATCAAGAAGAAGCCCTGACGATGAGCGACCGCATCGCGTTGTTCAATCAGGGCCGCATCGAACAGATCGGTTCGCCCGCCGAAATTTACGAACATCCCGCTACAGCCTTCGTCGCCGGCTTCGTCGGCACGTCGAACCTTGTCAGCGGCGAGGTCGCGAAGCGTATCACCGGATCGGACATCACGTTCTCGATTCGACCGGAAAAGATCCACCTCGGAAGCGCGAACGAATCGGCACCCGCGGATTGTTACGTCACGGATGGGGACGTGCGTGATGTGATCTATCTCGGCTTGTACACCCGCTATCTGGTGGAGTTGGCCGGCGGCGGGGATCTGGTAGTGGTCGAGCAAAACCTGAAGACGACCTCGATGGATGTATTGAAGATCAAGGGGCAGCGCGTGCGCTTGTATTGGAAGAAGGAACACATCCGTCAGGTGGGCGGCTGACCATGATGCAACGGATCTCCACCTATTTGTATCAGCGCCCGCGGGTGGTATTGGGCTTGTTACTCGGACCTCCGCTGCTTTACATGCTGGTCGTCTATCTTGGTTCATTATTCAATCTTCTGATCTATAGTTTTTATTATCTCGAAGAATTTACCGGTTTGATCGTGCGTGAATTCACGTTGAGCACGTACGCCCAGATCTTTGAGCCAGCCAATCGCGATATTTTCATCCGCACGGCAACCATGGCGACAGCCGTGACTCTCGCGGACGCGCTGATCGCCTTCCCGCTCGCGTACTACACGGCAAAGTTCGCCTCGCCGCGATTGAAGACCTGGCTGATCATCGCGGTGACCATCCCGCTCTGGTCGAGTTATCTCGTGCGCGTCTATGCGTGGAAGTTGATTCTTGCGCAGGAGGGAATCCTTGCCTGGTTTATCAACCTGCTTCATCTCGATGGTGTCTTGAACTGGTTGTTGAGTTTTGAAAGCATCGGCGGTTCGTCGCTGGCGCTCTCGCCGATCGGGCTGTTCATCGTCTTCGTCTATATCTGGCTGCCTTACATGATCCTGCCGATCCAAACATCCTTGGAACGCGTGCCAAAATCCTTGCTCGAGGCATCCAGTGATCTTGGCGCAAAGCCGTTACAGACCTTCCGCACGGTGATCCTTCCGCTGGCATTTCCCGGTGTGGTGGCTGGTTCGATCTTTACGTTTTCTCTCACTCTCGGTGATTTTATTGCCCCCATTGCCCTCGGCAATTCAAAATTCTTCATCGGCATGGCGGTCTATTCCTATCAAGGCACTGCGGGAAATATTCCGCTCGCCGCGGCGATGACGATGGGACCGATCGTGATCATGATCGTGTACCTGCTCATCGCCCGCA
>CAZFDL010000196.1:0-5287 GCA_964517905.1 uncultured Anaerolinea sp.
GTGGCATACGTGCCGACCATGTAGCCGCCGTGCGTGTGTACAATGGCTTTGGGTTTGCCGGTCGAGCCGCTGGTGTACAAAATGAAGAGCGTATCTTCGGCATCCATTTCTTCGGTGGCGCATTTGCCTTCGGCAATCGGCTGTTCGATCAACTCGTGATACCAATGGTCGCGTCCTGTCTCCATATTGACTTCGTTGTGTACGCGCCTGACCACGATCACGTTTTCGACAGTTGGACAGCGCTTCAGCGAGTCGTCCACGATGGATTTCAATTGGACGACCTTCCCGTTCTGGAACGACCCGTCGCAGGTGATGACGAGTTTCGACTGGCTGTCTTCGATTCTTCCCGCGAGCGAATCCACCGAGAAGCCGCCGAACACCACCGAATGGATCGCGCCGATCTTCGCGCACGCCAGCATGGCGAAGACGATCTCCGGCACGCGTCCCATGTAAATCGTGACGCGTTCGCCTTTTTTGATGCCCATCGCTTTGATAATATTCGCCATGCGCGTCACTTCGCGGTTCATCGCGTAGTACGAAAACGTGCGGTGGTCTTTGCCGTCTTCGCTCTCCCAAATGAGAGCGAGTTTGTTTTTGTAGTGATTTTTCAGGTGACGGTCGATCGCGTTGTGAACGATGTTGACCTTTGCCCCCGTGAACCATTTGAAGAAGGGCTTCTTGGAATCGTCGAGCACCTTCTTCCATTTGCCGTACCATTCGAGTTCCTTCGCTTCGGCTTCCCAAAACGCGCGAAAGTCCTTTTTCGCGAGGCGGGCGAGTTTATCCCAATCTTTCAGCCGCGCCTGATCGATGACCTGTTTGGAGGGGTAGTAGACTTCCCCTGATAATTTTTTCGGTTTCAGGCCGGTGCGTTTGATGGTTTTTGATTTCCTGCTCGCGGGATTGGATTTTTTCGTTGCCATGTTTCTCTCCTCGAGTTGAAGTCTCTGTTGGTCGAGTAGGGCGGATAAATTTCACGCCTGTATCGAGACCAACTGGTAATCGAAGGTAAATTTGTAAGAAGAATTGCTTTACCGCGGATTAGTCTCGATACGACCTGCGAAGTTCACGCGGGTCTATTCGACCACCGGGTTTTTCCTGAATTTTACTATTATTCGATCCAATCCAAAATCTTATGCCACGCGCCTGCAAGCGGAAGGAACCAGGGGAAGCCGTTATACAGTCCGAGCGGTGCGCCGGGGAAATCGAATTTTGCAAATGGGTGATCTTTGATGTTTCCCGCGAGCATTGCCTCGGCAACGGTTTTGCCCAAGTGCGAAGCCATTGCCACGCCGTGACCGGCATAACCCAGCGAATAATAAATACCGTCCACTTCGCCGACGTGCGTCATCATATCGAAGGCGAAATCCAGTGTGCCGCCCCACACGTACTCAATTTTCACATCGCTCAATTGCGGATATACGCGGATCATCTCACGCCTCAAAATCTGAGCGCTGCGTGAGATCGTGTTTTTGTTTTCAGGGAAGAACGCCGCGCGCCCGCCGAAGATCATGCGATTCTCCCACAGCCGAAAATAATTCAGGTAATGCATCGAGTCGAAGACCATGCGATTCTTCGGGCTGAGTTGGCTTGCGAGTTCATCCGGCAACGGTTCCGTCGCTATGATGAACGACCCGATCGGGATGATTTTTCTTTGGAGTTTTTTTGTACTGCTCCCTGTGTAGCCTGATGTGCCGACCAAAACATTCTCTGCTTCAAGGCTCCCGCGCCCGGTCTGGATGACGAACCGCGTCCCGCGCCGGGTCAGGCTGGTCACCCGCGCCCGCGCGTGGAGTGACGCCCCGGCATTCTCCGCCGCGCGCGCCAACCCTGCGACGTATTGGGCTGGGTTCAAACCGCCGCTGACCTCGTCAACGATGCCGCCGAAATATTTTTTCGACCCGATCTCCGCCTGCAATTCATCCAATGGAACGACCCGAACGTTGTGATTGAACTCTTTTGCCATGAAATCCACTTCTTCGTTGAAGTAATTGAAGTGGTGAGGCTTGCTTGCGACGTACAAATGACCGTAACGTTTGAACCCGCAATCTATGTTTTCTTCTCTCACCAGCTGTTCGACCGTCTCCACGGAATCAATGGAAACCTGAAATAATTGCTTCGCCAGATCGCGCCCATAGCGCTTGATCACCGTCCGCATCGAAGGTTTAAGTCCTGTCAACGTCATGCCGCCGTTGCGCGAACTCGCGCCCCAGCCGATGGTCTCCGCTTCGAGCACCGCGACCTTCACGCCGCGTTTGGCTAACGTCCGTGCAGCGGATAAACCCGTGAACCCGCTGCCGATGATTGCCACGTCCACAGTTTTGGGCAGTGGCGTTGCGGTATGTTCTTCGTCGGGCATTTTTACGGTGGTGTGCCAGTAGATTTGTTGTTTCATCAGGCTGTAGCGACCGTTCAGAGTAGTATTGATTTCCAATCCAGCTCGTGGAGGGTTTTGTGCAAACGGTGGTCGTCATCCACGACGAGGTAGGTGAGGTCCGTGAACAATGCCTGTGCCACCTCACGCGCGGGCGCGAGCGGAACCACATCGTCCCGCGTCCCGTGGATCACGGTAACGGGAACGGAAACAGGCTGGAGGTCGAGATAGAAACCGAAGGGGTCGCGGAGAAGCGCCGGAGCTAGCAGGACCAACTTCCGTACGCGCATCGGGTTATTGCACGTGTAGACCGTCCCCATCAATCCGCCATAGGATGACCCGATGATCGTCCAATCCGATTTGTCCGCAAGGATAGGTTCAAGCTGAGTCATGCGTTCTTCGAACGAACCGGTGAAATCAGGCGTGACCATGCCCCGGAACCACTCACTGAATTGGCGCGCCTTGCCGCTGTTGCTATCGCTTTCGAGCCCGTGCAAATAAATGAGTCTGGAGTTCTCCATGTTCATTCCCGTTGCATGCGCATCAAGATGACTTGCGTGAGCGAGCCGATTACGAACAGTCCGCCTGCAACGAGGGTCTCGGCGGTCTGGTTTAGTTGAAAAAGGCTCGTGGCATAGATCGCACCGATCAGGCTCGAGATCGCGATCAACGCCCATTCGGTGAAGATTCCGATGATCAGCGCGCCGAGGATCGCGCCCGCGAGGAAGGGCACAAGCGGAAAGGTTAGAACGCCCGGCTCAAAATACTCCATGAGAGTGTAGCCTCCGGCGAAAAATCCCGAGACAAAATACCCAGCGCGTTCGTTGGCGATCACGAGGAGTGCGGCAATCAGACCAAGCCCGATGATCAACGCGAAGTCTGCCCAACTGGGGAGCGAATCCGGAAGCAGCGGCGCGAGGCGGTAGCCAACCAGCACAGCCATGCCGCCGGCAAACAGGAAATTCAGTTCACGCCCGAAGAACAGGATGATCGCACCGATGACGCCTCTCACGATCAGCATGGTTGATTCCTTTCTCGTCTCGTCTGTATAATGACGGCTACCGCTCTTTGCGCAGCAATGTGCGCACGTGCGATTGAAGTTCTGTTGGCAGATCCGGTACCATGCGCCGGAGCGACACTGCGGGCAACGGATTCTTCGTTTCTTTCAGGACCTGGTGGAGGAAGTACAGGGTCTCATCCGGCGCGGAGCGGTAGAGGGCGACGAGCAGATCCTTGAGGTCGAATTGTAACGCAGCTGGCGCGGCTCTGAAGATCGGTTCGATGATCTCGAAAACGGGGGGCAGGTTGTCGAATTGCTCCGATTCGATCAAGGGCACGAGCGCTTGCAGTCCATTGGACCACATGCGTTGGCGCGCGGGATATAACCACTCCTTGACCAATACCAAAAAAAGATCGGGCGTTTCTTTTCGCAGGCGGGTGAGGCTGGTCGTCAGTAGGGCAGCACGGACGTTCGGGTCGCGCACGGCTTGCGTCCACGCGGTGAGGCGGGCGAGCAGGCGTTCCTCCTGCGGTGGAATGCGCCCGAGCAAAAACGCGGCGAGTAAACGCGTTTCGAGCCAGCCTTCGTCCCAGAGAGCGTCGGCGAGTTCGAGGGCTTGAATCGGTTTTTTTTCGGCCACGGGGCTTAGTTCAGATTCGATCTGGCGAAGAACTACTGTGGGAGTTCGATACGTCGGGAGAACGGACGAAGGGGCAACGCCCTGACTCCTCAGCGTTCGGTTGACATAGAAATCGAGAATTTCCCTGAGTTCGCGCAAGAAATCGGGCGGATTCTTGAAAAGATCAACCAGGTGTGCTGTCTGTTTCTTAAGGCGAGCGAGGTCAATGGCGGGCATCTGGATTTACAACTTCAGATTTACGATTTTTTCGCAATACGCAATACATGTATTCGTATTGCGTATTGCGAAATACGAAACTAGTAAGCTCTCGCGAAATACACCTTGCGCTTGGAAGGTTTACCGCACACGATGCAGATTCCCTCCTCGTCCGGTTGATCCACAGGGATGTTGCGCGTGGTGGCTTTGGTTTCCTCTTTCACCTTTGCTTCGCATTCCAACGATTCGCACCAGTAGGCGAATGCCCATCCGTCGGCGACAATGCGTTTGAGGTCTTCGTAATCTTTGGGTTCGTGGATGTTGCTATCGCGATATTCAGTTGCCCTTTTGAGCAGAGCGGCTTGAATCTCAGTGAGCAGACCAGCCACGCTCGACGCGAGACCCGTTTGCGAGACGAAGGATTTCCCCTCCCTGCCGGGTTTGTCGCGGCGGGCGAGCGCGACCGTCCCTTTTTCGACATCCTTGGGACCGATCTCCACCCGGACGGGAACGCCGCGCATCTCCCAATCATTGAATTTGAATCCACTGCTGACGTTGTCGCGGTCGTCCATTTTTACGCGGAGGCCGGCAGATTTGAGTTCCGTGAAGACGCGGTCGGCGACTTCCATCACTTTGGCTTTTTCATCATCGTTCTTGAAGATGGGAACGACCACCGCCTGAATGGGCGCTAGGCGTGGAGGTAACACAAGTCCCTGATCGTCGCCATGCACCATGATCATCGCGCCAATGATGCGGCTAGAGATCGCCCATGATGTTGTTTCGGCGAATTGTAGTTCGTTGCTCCTGTCGAGGAACTTGATATCGAAAGCTTTCGCGAAATTCTGCCCGAAGTAATGAGACGTGCCGGATTGCAGCGCGCGTTTGTCCCACATCATCGCTTCGATGGAGGTTGTCACCTGCGCGCCGGGGAACCTTTCCGAGTCGCTTTTGGGACCTTTGAACACGGGGATCGCGGCTTCTTCGATGCAAAACCGTTCGTAGATGTCGAGGATGCGATACATATCCTCGACGGCGTCCACTGCGGTGGCGTGCGCGGTATGCCCATCGTGCCAGTAGA
>CAZFDL010000197.1:0-5270 GCA_964517905.1 uncultured Anaerolinea sp.
CCGCCTGACCCTTCCTCGGGCAGATCACTCCGAACTTCTCCATTCATGCCATTGATGAGCACTAGATGCTCACGCCCACCGAATTGAAGTTCGGTCATCCACACGGGAAGCAGGACCAGACGGAAGGATTCAACGGTCATCTTGGCAGAGGATGCCGAGAGTAACTGAACGGGTGCGATGAGCGTTGGCAGTTCGCGTTTAAACCGGGCTAGCGCTTGCGCGCGGGCGTCCAGCGAGGCTTCTGCCATGGGAATATCATACACTTCGGCGGGCCAGTCCGCCAGATAACCTGCTTCGTATGGCTTGATGGCTCGCAACTCATAGGTGGGAATCAGTTGTTGGAACACACCCGATAGTTTTCGCGCAGCGGGAATCGGAAGGTCATTGATCTGAACGGGATAACTATCGCTCACGCGAATATAGCTTTGCGAGTTGTATTTGAGGTCGAGGTTCTCGTCGTTCACAGTCTGACCGACATAATCGATTTCGCCGCCGATGTCGAACGTCCACAGTGGGAGATAGACTCCGCGGGGCGGTTCGACCTTCCCTTCAGGCTGGATATTGTTTCCCTCGACCCAATCCACGAGTTGCTTGATCGCGCGTTTCTGGTCGAACGCGTGCGGGATGATGCCATCCGGCGCAAGCATCTGCTCCTTCGATTCCCAGTTAACGACGTGCGGCGAACCACAATACACACACGTGGATGAAATCTGGTTCGGCGGCAAAATGAACTCGCATCCGCAACCTTCACAATGAAAGACCTGCTGGTTGAGCGGCTTGCCGTGTCCGCGCGCGGTTGCCATGGCGATGATGAAATCTTTTTCGTCCGCAGTACCGGGCTGGGCGGTGAACTTGTGGTTGCGCGAGCAATACTCGCAGGTTAACGATTGACCATCCGGAGAGAAAGACATCCGCCCTCCGCATTTGGGGCACATGAAGCGTTGCGCATCCACCGCGCGCAAGCCTTCCGGCGGAAGCGGCAAACGATCGGGGTCAACGATCTCATCTGCCTTGAGCTTGCCGTCGAGGATCGCGAGCGCGCGCCGCGCCCGCGCGTGTTGCAGATCGTGCGCGAGGCAATTTTCGAGAGCGTTGCGTTTCTCTGTTTTGTCATCGATCAACTGACTCATCCAGAACCATGCCTCGGCAAGCGCCACGTGGTCGTTGCTCATGTACAAGGCGCGATCCAAATAGCGGAGCGCGGCCTCTTTGTGTCCCGCTTTCGCTTCAATGATTCCACTGCGTAATAATTCTTTGCCGTACTCGCTGAACATATTTATTTCCAGCAGGGGCAGGTCTGAGATCCGCCCGTGCAAAATCATTTCCTCACGATCGCATCCGTCATCTTTGCCACGCGCACCATCTCTTTCACATCGTGCACACGGATAATGTCTGCGCCGCGCGCGATGCCGACGGCAACCGTTGCGGCGGTGCCCTCGACGCGCTGGTCGGCCGGCAGGTCAAGTGTAAAGCCGATGAATGACTTTCTGGACGTCCCGAGAAGCACGGGATATCCCAGCGCGCGGATCTCCTCCAGCCTGTTGATCAATTCCAAATTTTGCTCACGAGTCTTTCCGAAGCCGATGCCTGGATCCAGGATAATGCGCGACTCATCCACCCCAGCCTTGACGGCGATACCCACACTCGCCAACAATTCGCGTTTTACATCCTCGGTCAACTCCTGATATTCCGCGCCGACGTAGGCATTACCCAACTGCTCACGGACCTCCACGCTCGCGGGGTTACTACGATTGTGCATGAGGATCACAGGAGCGCCAAATGCCGCCGCAACCGAAGCAAGCTGAGGGTCGGCGCGAAGCGCCCACACGTCGTTGAGGATGTTTGCGCCGGCCAGGAATCCCGCCTGCGCAACCCTGGCTTTGGATGTATCAATGGAAATGATCGCTTCGGGAAAATTTTTACGGATCACCTGAATGACGGGGAATACGCGTTCGATCTCCCCGTCCTCATCGACGGGCACCGAACCTGGCCGCGTCGATTCGCCGCCGATGTCGAGGATATCCGCTCCATATTTGAGAAAATATTCCGCCTGCCGCAAAGCTCGTTCGAGGAGGTCACCATTCGATAAAAGTCCATCGCCTGAAAACGAATCAGGCGTGATGTTGAGGATGCCCATGATGTAGGTGCGGGATCCCCAGTTAAAAATTTGGTTTCCGATTTGAAGGGAGGGAGATTTCACAAGATCATATTGCCGCAGAGTTGTAGAGACGCGAGAAAAAATATGCTCTGTGTTTTCGCGTTTCTGTGGCTTGGAACTACGGTATCTGATCGAGGGGGCGGGCAAGCCAGGCTTCGGCTTCGTTGATGTCAGTGAAGATCTTCATCGCAGAGGCGGAACCAGCCAGCGCCAGCGCGGCAACTTCGCGGACCGCATTCGCCACTTTCTCATCCGCTACCACAACCGCCACACGGATATTGCGCGCGGACGGGTCGCTATTCGCCTCCACCGCGGCGCGGATGGCTTTTTCGGGAATCTCCTTCACTGCCCGTAGATCGTAGAGATTGCGCGTACGACCGGACAAGCCCAGCAGGTGTTCCATGGCGAACGCACGCCAGTCGTTGAGTGTCGCGTCGGAGAGATCGGTAAATGTCAGCGTCAGCCCGCCGTCGCCGCGCCGCACCACGGTAAGTCCCACGCCGGGTTTGGGAGTCCAATTGAGGGGTTTGATTTCTGTCATGAGTAGTGCCTCCGAGGTGATTATACCCGTTACAAGTTGCTTTCCTTGTAATGACGGACTCAATTCAACGCGCAAAAGGCTTGTTTACACGGCTGAGAGTATCGAGTAGTTCCTCTTTCATGACTTTTGCCACGGAGAGGTCTTCCGGGTACAGATCATTCAACTCCTCCAAGTCGTTCTCCAGATCGTAAAGTTCGAAGGAATCCCCGCCTTCGTACCCTGTGTAATAGATCATCTTTTGGTTGCCCTTGCGCATCGCGAGGGTGGTTTGTTGGAGAGGAGCAAAGGCGGGATTTGTTTTCGCCTCAACGGCAAATACGCTTCTCTCCATGTCTTCCACACCGCCAAACCCGGGGAGCAATTTGCCCTCACTCCAGGCCGGGACCGGCTTGCCAGCCACGCGTGTGAGGGTAGGCAGGAGATCCACGGCATTCGTTGGAGAAAAAACATCGTGACGTGTAGTTTGACGCGGAGCGGATATCAATAATGGAATATGGATCACCGGGTCGTATAAGAGCGGCGTGGAGTGCGCGATCTCTCCCCGCTCGAACATCTCGCCATGGTCAGAGGTCAGGATAATGTAGCTATTGTCGAAGATGCCAGCATTTTTCAAAGAGTCCAAGAGCCTTCCCAATTCCATATCTACGGAGGCGACATATTCATCATACACCCGGCGGGCATTGTTGACCTTTGAAATTGGGGAGTTGTCGGAGAGCCTGTGAACAGGCTTTTCGACCGGCGACCATCCGTCGGTGAATTTGTTGAAAAACGTGCGCTCAGGCCTATACGGGGAATGCGGCGGAAAAAGATGTATGTATGAAACGAACGGCTGAGGCAGGGTGCTCACCAGCGACGCGACCCCAGCGAACAGCTCCTCCAGTCGGAATCGAAGCGGGTAGTTAACGTTGTTCGGTATGCCGTTGGGGTACCCGTGCGACGGCAGTTGCGCGGAGTCGCGCGCGTACAAGGCACGCTGGATCGTACCCATCACCGGCGAAACCGGGAGTTGGGTAATATCGAACGCAAAATCGTCGAGGCTGCGCAGCGCCATATTGGCGTCGTTGGGGAAATGCTCAAAGAGAAGGTAATCCAACTCGCTGAACGTTCCCGATGGCAGGTAGGTATCCACATCGTTCAGGAACTGCGTAACGATGAGACTCGCCCACACGCTTTGCGGAAAGGCGATCCGATGATAGTCCGAGCCGATTGCGTTGAAGAGATTATTCGCCACCATATCGCGTCGCATCACGCCGCTATGATTGATCGCCCTGTGCGTCCAGGGATACGTGCCCGTCAACAAAGAGGCAACGCCGGGGATCGTATAGTTTCCGCCCGAGGTGTGTGAATGATAGACCGTTGCGCGCTGAGCAAACTTCTCCATGTTCGGAGACGTCAGCCGCGGATAGCCATAGACCGACAGGTTCCGCGCGCTCATCGCATCGAACAACAGGATGATGATGTTCGGCTTGGAATTATCTCCGCCCTGGTTGAAGTTTCCGCCCAGCCATGAAGCAACGCCGGGCAGTAACGCCGCCGAAGCCAGCGCCCCAGTCGATTTGAGAAAATCCCGACGAGTCATTCCTGTCATTGGGGGTCCTATCTAAAACAAGTTTCGGATCAGCACGGTCAGCACGGAAATTACCGTGATCGGGAGAAAGAGATATAGAAAAACGATCGCCCGATTCGCGATCCCTGCGAACAATCGGCGTACAAACTGAATCTCATCCAAAAGATATGTAAGAATGAAAATAACGAGACCCGCCCAAACCGCCCTCTGCAGCAACAGGGACAACGACTCGGCACGATAATACTGTCCGTATGCAAAAATACTTCCCAGAATCAGAGCGGACAGAAAAACACCTTTGGTTGAGAAACGGTTAAAAAACCATTTCTCAGGAAGGAGCAGGCAAAGAAGGAGCAACGGAAGAAGAATAATGAGGCTGTCAACAAAGACTGCTGTGATCATGTAGGCAAACATCACGCCGATCTCGCCGATCGTGGAATAAAACAACAGGCTGGGAAGCTTCCAGAAAAAAAACACGATCGACCATGAATAGATCATCGTGACGATTACGGCATAGACAGGGATCACCTGATCCCGGGTGGGAAATTTTTTGAGAAAATTCAAGGCTTTTTTTCCTCTTGCAGTGAGCGAGAAAGATTATACCAAAGGCATTTGCAGAAACTTTTTCGCGCGACGTATCAAAACTTCAGAACCTTCAGGATAAACTCCGCCGTGCGTCGGCCAGACATTCCGTCGGTGAAGGTGATCTCATCTTCGACGAATTTCCGCCTCTGCGCCGCATCTAGAGTTGGATCCGCCAAATAGAGATTCAACGCGTCCCGAAGTTGGTCCTCGTTCTCCGCTACACGCCCTGCCCTCGCATCACGAAATCGCTTGTGCGTAGGCCAATCTCCGATTTCTTTCAATGACAGTGAAAACTTCTTCGGTTTGTTCCACCCGCCTGGGACGTCGATCGTGGCCGCGATCATCGGCGTATCATGGACAGCAGTTTCGACCAGCATCGTTGAATAGACGGTCACCACCACATCGGAATACGCCATCATGGA
>CAZFDL010000198.1:0-1666 GCA_964517905.1 uncultured Anaerolinea sp.
TTCTCAACACAATATCCAAAACGATCCCCAAAATATACATCGCGCCGAAGAGTCGGATGTGCAGTAACTGCGGCGTGGAAAACCAGCGGGGCCACAGTTCGAATCCTGCGGGCGCTTCGCTGGGGCGCGGATTGCTGAGCAATCGAATTACGTTCCATCCGCGGCCTGCCGCGAGGAACACGAGCAGAACGGTCGGATAATAGAATCCAGTGGCGACGAGATAAACAACGAGCGTATATCCGAGAATAACGGTGAAGATGTTGACCATCCTTGCCGCTGGCTCACCAAGCCGAACGGGGAGCGAACCGACGCCCTTCTTCCTGTCCGCTTCGATCTTGTCGATGTGCTTGCCCCAGTTGAAACTGCCGAACCCGAATCCGAACGCCATGCCCGCCATCACGAGCTGCAGAAGGTTCCCCGGTATTTCGCCAGCCAGGATCGTGTACATGCCGGGGATCAAAATCATGCCCCAGTTGACGAAGATCAAAATTTCACCCAGCCCCAAATATTTCAAGGGCCACGCGTACGTGGGGAGGATCGCCGCGCCGAAAATGAACAACCCGATCACGATGGGGGAGAAGTTCGTGTAGAACAAAACGAACACGCCGCACAACACCGCGATCGCGCCCGCTGTGACGAACCACCGCGCCCAATCCTTTTTCGTCCAAAAGTTATGCACGAGCGGATGGATGCCGTATTGCCCGCGATAGTAATTGTCTTCATCGATGCCGCGCGTGAAGTCGATGTAATCGTTGACGAGATTCTCGGCGGAGTGGGCGAAATAAATCCCGAGCGTCATCGCCAGCCAGAGGGGCATGTCGAAGAAGCCGTCGCGGAAGGCAAGCAAGCCTGCAATGACCCCTGACAGCAGCGTGAGTTGCGTCACCGTGGCGCGCGTCGAGATCAGCCACTTGGCGACGACATCGAACGAGTCCCATACCTTTTTGTCTTTTTCTTTCACAGGTTTTTGGATTGCGAATATCCAGAGTCTGAGGTTCATGGTTTCTCCAGTTTGTATTGCTCCGTTGGTCTCGATACGCTTGCGAAAACCGCTCGCTACTCGACCACCGCCCCTACGATTTATAGGTATATTTTTTATACAACGCTTCCCATCCCAGCACGGAACCGATCACATAAAAAAATTCCAATCCAAACCTGAACGCGATTTCTGGCGCAAACGCGGGACGCGGCAGCGACAGAATATTTCCTCGTTTCAATAGATACATGATTCGTGAAATATTGACCAGCCCTCTCCGGTCTATTTTTCCATCGAGCGTCAGACCTGCGAAACATTGCATGGTCGTGTAATGGTCGAGCCCTGGTTTGTATTCCACGGTGCAGACCAACGGAACATCTCCATCGTTGTAGGCGATGTGACGGACTCCACGGGGCGCAATGACGATGTCGCCTGCTTTGCCGTGGCGATCTTTTTTGTCGATCTTCGCGCGGATCTCGCCTCTTTCCACGTGGAAGATCTCATCCTGCGCCACGTGCACGTGTTCGAACGGGACGTATCCGCCCGGTGCAACCGTCCATTCCATGATGTATGCCTCCGGCGTGGACGAGATGCACCGGAACGTTTCGCGCGTGATCGGGTTGGTGAAGGGCTTATAAAGATCGATTGCCATAGTTTATTTCGGTGGCTGAGTAGGGCGAGTGGTTCTAT
>CAZFDL010000198.1:1766-5258 GCA_964517905.1 uncultured Anaerolinea sp.
TCCCGTTTCAAATTCCTCAGTGTCTCCCACGCATGGACTTTGCCGATCAGCCCTGATAACGGAGATAGAATTGTCGCGTAGCCAATTGGGGTGAGCTCAAGCCAGAAAGTAATTTTTGTTCCGTTCTCCTGGTGATTCAGAATGTAACCATCCTTGAAATTTACATAAGGCATGGAGCCTTTCATGGCTAAGGTTTGGTTTGGAGTATTTTCGATGATTTCATAATTCACAGGGATTTTGATGCCGAAATAATTCAATAATCCATCCGCGGTCCCGCCTACCTGAGAAAAATTCCCCTGCGATGTTTGAGTCAACGAAACCATGCGCGGGATGAAGTTCTCATGGCTTTCACGTTTGCTCAAGAAAGCAAACGTTTCTTCAACTGATTTTGAGACGTTGATGCTTGACTCAATTCGTGCCATGATTTTTGCATACCTCTTGCAAATAGTAGGGGCGACCCGCCACGGACGATGAAGTTCCCTTGCTGACCCAGACGGGTCGCCCCTACAGATTCAATTTATTTCACGCCTTTCAAGAAAGCCAAATCCCCAAAGAACGTCCAGAAGTGACCGACGATCTCGGTCTTCAAACCGGGTGCGCCGAATATCTCGGGGAGTTTGCCGTCGATGTTATCGTTGGCTTCCTCAAATTTGTGCAAGAACGGACCGAGCGCCTTTCCGTACCACGTGTGCGGCTTGCCGAAGTCGATGATATGCAGTTGACCGCCGGGCTTGAGCACGCGGAAAACCTCCCTGGCGGTTGTGATCTTGTCCGGAGTTTTCAGGTGATGGATCATGATACTGGACATCACACGGTCAAATGACGCGTCGGGGTAGGGGAGCGTGTTCGTGAAGCCCACATCGAATTTCACGTGCGCTTTGCGTTCCGCCGATTTGTAACGCGCCACTTTAAGCATATCGGGGTCGGCGTCGAGACCGGTCACCTCCGCGCTCGGCTGCGCCTGCTTGACCATGATCGCCAGGGTCCCAGTCCCGCAACCCAGATCCAAAACGTGGTGACCGGGTTGAACGTTTGCCTGCTCGATCAACAATGTCTTGTAGCGCACGTCGCGCACGACGTACTTCTGGATGAAGTCATAGAAAGGTGTCAGGAACCGGTAGCTCAGCGCCGGGATATATTCGTCGTTCATGTTTGCCATTCAGCTGCTCCTGCAGGTACCAGTCTGGTCTAATCTGGTGAATTTTCATGCCAATCGTCTGAATTGTAACCGATTTCACAAGTCAGGTATAATCTTCAAGCCCTTGCATTCGCGTTTGACTGGAGACAGGGCGCGCAGTGACGGGTTATGTAAAAAGAGGAGTGATCATGACGCAAATCAACTTCGCCATGTGGCGCAAAGCCTCGTGGCAACTCATCAAAATGGACGATAAAAAGGAATGGGATGCGCTCGATGTGGTCTCGAAGTGGTTGATCGCCACGCGCTCCGCGGTGACGCTGGTCACCGTCTACTCGTGTGTGATCGCGGGCATCCTCGCCGGGCGCGACGGGTATTTCTCGTGGGTTCCGTTTCTCATCGTGACGATCGGGCTTTTCCTTGCCCACGGCACGAACAACCTGCTCAACGATTACACCGACTTCTCGCGCGGCGTGGATAAGGACAATTACTTCCGCACCCAATACGGTGTGCATCCTCTCGTGCAGGGATTCTTCACGAAGCCGCAACAGATCCGCTGGTTTCTGATCAGTGGCGCTCTTGCATCGTTCGCCGGGATCTATGTTCTGCTAAATACCGGCTTCAACCCCGTCGTGATCGGCTTGTTCGCTTTTGGAGCGATCGCCCTGCTGGCGTATACCTATCCGTTCAAGTATTGGGGTTTGGGTGAGCTTACGATCTTCCTCATCTGGGGACCCATCCTCATTGGCGGTGTGTATTACGTGCTCGCGCTGTTCAGCGGTGCCGAGATCGTCATGTCTAACGTGTGGAGCGCGGTGCTCGCGGGCGTGCCGTATGGTCTCGGCGTTGCCAGCATCAATATTGCCAAACACATAGACAAGCACGACGATGATAAAGCCAAGGGTGTGGGCACGTTCCCGGTGCGCGTGGGCGAAGCGTTGGCACGCCGCGTCGACCAGGCTGCGATCATCCTCATCTACGCGGTCATCGCCTATCTTGTTTTTGTCACTCGCTATTTCACCCCGGCCATGCTTGTGGTTTTTCTTGCCGCGAAAGATGCGCGGAACGCGATCAATGTTTTGAATTCCCCGAAACCGTCCACTCCGCCTGAAGCAGCCCGTGCCTTCTGGCCCGTCTGGTTTTCAGGGTTTGCCTTCCTGCACAACCGTCAATTCGGCGGCTACATCCTGCTCGGTTTGATCGTCGACGCGCTTTTGCGAACTTATCTACCGACATTTTGGACGATGCGCTAGCTAATCTCTAATTCTCTAATCTCTAAATACGCGGGTTCGGGGTTCGACAAAACTCCGAACCCGATCTTTCCATCGGGGGTGAACGATGCGTATTGGTTATCGATCCAGATGACCAACCCCAGTGGCGGATTCGGACTCACGGACGATTCAAACACGTGGACTCCGTCCACCTCAAAAGCGACACGTTTCTCTTCCCAGGTGAGGCTGTATCGGTGCCATTCGGTAACATCCACACGGAGGGCGACTCCGTCCTCGCCGATGATTTTCCCCAACAGCAGGCGCGTTGTTTTGCGCGAGAAGGGGAAGGTGATCCCTGCGGCAAGTAGGGGCGGGGTTACCCCGCCCCTACTTTGAAATGTTTGTGCGATGAAACCGTTTGCCACGGGTGGTCTCGATACGGTTTCGCCTACTCGACCACCGAACGACAAATAATTCTCCTTCGATGCGCCAAAGAACCAAACCGCATTCGGCAGTGCAGGCAAACGAAACGGATTTCCTCCGAAGCCGAGCGACAACCCGAACGGGTCGTTCCACAAGCCGAAGCCCCATGTGCCGGGGATGGTGTCGCTTGAGGTGCGGGCGAGCAGGCTAAACTGAAGAGGGAAGCGATGTGGGAATCGTCGGCGCGAGAGCCATGCATAGTCATCCAGTTGCGCGTTGCGATACTTGTCTGCATCACCGGCAGGGATGGAGAGTCGCCAGCCGCGTTCGATCTCATCCACGCGTGCATTGGGTGTGATATGCGGAATTAATTTCGGTTGAGCCATTTGCGCCCGAGTGTGAACAGACCGATGGCAACCCACACCGCGTTGAGTCCTGTAGTGGCGAAGGCTTCGAGCGTGAATGTGTAGATCACCAGAAACGTACCCGCCACGATGTTGATGCCCTGATACAAAAGCGAATCGCCTTCGGTCTTTTTGAGGGAGACCAGCGCGTAGGCGATCAGGTACAGCACGGAGCCCGTCCATCCGAGGGTTTGGATGAGTAGGGAGGTGTTCATTGATTTACGTCCATTCCCCGACCCGTTCGAGGACTTTGTACGGGTCGAACGCATCGCGCAGACCGTCGCCGATGTAGTTGACGGAGATGATGGTGAGGAAGATC
>CAZFDL010000199.1:0-5251 GCA_964517905.1 uncultured Anaerolinea sp.
TCGGCGTGAGCGAGCCGTACTCGATCAACTGCTCGATGGAGAGTTTGTCCTTTTTGAATTTGCGGATGGTGATGGATGGACCGTCTATGGCAACCGGGGGCACAACCGCGTTGACGCGCGAGCCGTCGGGCAGGCGGGCATCCACGGTGGGGCTGTCTGCATCCACGCGTCTTCCGAGGGGCAGGACGATGCGGTCGATGATCCGCAGAACGTGGGCATCATCGTCGAACGTGATCGGGCTCTTCGTCAATCTGCCGTTCTTCTCCACGTAGATCTTCTTGGGTCCGTTGACCATCACTTCGCTCACTTCCGCATCATCGAGCAACGGCTGAATGGGACCGAGACCGGTCAATTCATCGAAAATCTCATCGAAGATCTGTTTGCGCAAATCCTGCGGCAGGTTGACCTTGGTTTGTACGTAGGTTTCCTCAAGCCGTGTTTTGATCGCTTCCGCGCGGTTACCGAGTAGCAGTTCTTCCCCGTCGAGCGACCGGCTGACGTGTTCGACCAAATAGCGTTTGAATTTGAGTAAATCGGTTGAGGTGAGGCGGGCGGGGTTCGTCGCAAGGGGGGTTGCCACTACGATTTTCCTCCGTTGGGATTTGATTCGGGTATCACCCAGACGATGCTGGTGCGTTGGACAGCCAGAAAAGGTGCTTCGTACAACACACTCCCGTCTGCGTCGAACACGGTCACCTCGGTCACGGCGAGGAAGCTTTCGTTGCGGTCAAGTTCATCCTTTACGCGTTGGTCACGGCGTACGTGCAGCCGCCCGCGCATTCGGTGTGTGTTGGTCTGGATCGTAACAAATACGGGAATCTTGGTCACAACTTCGGTGAAGATCTTTCCCTTTTCATCGTATTCGATGGACATAGTGCCTCTTTCAGAATGAAACAGCGACAACCTGCGGGGCTTGTCGCTGTGCATGGGCTCGTTGCCAGCTATCCGAGTGTAGCCGAAATACGTGTGCCTTAACCTTTCACCTGCCTTGCGTTACTTTACAGTTGACTATCATGACAGAGGCGTCAACCGTCTTTTCATTCCTCGATGGGCGGCATGAGATAGCCGAGCCCGGAGCGCGTCACAATGTGCTTTGGAGTGTGCGCGTCGTCTTCCAGTTTTTGTCTCAAGCGTGCAATGCTCACCCAGAGGATCTCCTTGTCGGTCCGATATTCCGGCCCCCATACGCTTGTGAGCAGTTCTTCGGAGGTCATGATCTTGCCCACATGATGGGCAAACTGCAGCAATAAGCGGTATTCGGTGGCGGATAGGGAGACCGCAGTTTCGCCGCGCCACACCTCTGCGCGTGCAAAGTCGATTTTCAGGTTGTCGTGGGTAAAGAAACGGGATTGTCCGGCCTCGCTGGGGGGTTGTGCTCTGCGCAGTACTGCGCGAACGCGCGCCAGCAATTCGGTGGCGGAAAATGGTTTGACGAGGTAATCGTCCGCGCCGAGGTCGAGTCCCCGCACGCGGTCCTGCTCGTCGCCTTTTGCCGTGAGGATGATAATCGGAACGTTGGAAAATTCACGAATGCGCTGGGTTGCCCCGAAGCCGTCCAGTTTGGGCATCATCACATCCATCAACACCAGGTCTACTGGCTGGTCTGAAAATACGCTGACAGCCTGCAACCCATCCTGCGCGGTGATCACTTCGTATCCCTCCGTCCGAAGGTTTGCTTCGAGCAGACGCAAATAGCGCGGTTCATCGTCCACGATCAAAATGCGCTTTGCCATGCCAGACCTCCTGTCAGTTCGATGGATTGATGGGCAGTTCGATGAAGAACGTAGTGCCCTTGCCGGGCGTCGATTCTGCCCAAATCTTACCACGATGTGCGTGAATTATCTGCTTGCAAATGTATAACCCAAGCCCCGATCCGGTGACGGACTTCTCGCTGCGCACGCGGTAAAACCGTTCGAAGATCAAGGGCAGCGCGTCGGGCTCGATGCCCGGGCCTTGATCCGCGAAGATAACAAGTACGTTGTCATCTTTTGGGTACAGCGAAATTGTGATCGGCGCGCCAGCCGCATATTTAATGGCGTTGGTGAACAGGTTTTCAAAGACTTGCGCGATACGCACACCGTCGCCTTGAATCGGAGACGTTTGCTGTGTGTCCATGTTGACCTGGAGGTCTTTGTACCGGGAGCGGATGCGCATGACCACGTCGCGCAGAACGGATTCGAGCCGCAGGGGTTGGAAGCGCAAAGGGAGGGTCTTGCTCTGCAAACGGGCAGATTCAAGCACGTTCTCGATCAACAGCGAAAGCCGGTCGGCCTCTTCATCGATGATCGCCAGGAATTCCCTTTGTGTTGCCTCGTCCCAACTGGTATCCTCGCGCAGGAGACTGGTGCTGTAGCCCTTGATGAAACCCAGCGGCGTGCGCAGTTCATGTGAGATAGTGCTGACGAAATCATCCTGCAATTGCAGTTGACGCCTGAGTTCGCGCAGTTCCGAGTCGGTCGACCTCCATTCAGCGCGCTCGAACAGTACCGACAGCAATTCCGCAGAGATCTTCGCGAGGCGGATGTGTTCGTCTTCGTACACGGGTCCTCCGAAGCGCACGAAAACGAGCACACCTTTGGTTGAAGAACCATTTTCGCCCAGCGGTAAACCGAGCAGGTATGCCTGCCGCAGGCGATCCTGGATAGGGGCGTTGGGTTGCGGGTCTTGTGTCATTACCTGGTCTTTGGCGAAGACCTGACTGGCGAACATCTCGCCCCAGGCGGCGTCGGCTTCGGCGTTGCGGGCGCGTCCGACGGCACGCGCATACACAATTTCGAGCGAAGCGGTGTGTTCATCCTGCAGATAGACTGCCACGTTGTCGAATACGAAATGTCTGCGAAGGGCAGAGAGGAATTTTTCGATGGTGCCGCGCGAGTTGCCTGCCTGTGCCGCGATCTGGATCAGTTCGTGCAGATAGTCGAGGGTGGGTTTATCCATGAATCAGCTCGTCGTTGGAGCCGAGAGCAACGGGAACCTAAAGGATGAGCCCCGGCCTTCGATGGATTGCACCTCGATCATCGAACCGTGGGCCTCGACGATCTCGCGCACAAGCGAAAGCCCCAGCCCGGTCCCTCCGTAGCGACGCGTGGACGAACCATCCAGTTGGTGAAACGGTTCGAAGATATCTTTTTGCCGGTCGGCGGGGATTCCGATACCGGTGTCGGCGACCGAAACGTTGACGAGATTTTCACCTTCACGTTTGATGTTGACGATCACGCGTCCGCCCGACGGGGTGAACTTGATCCCGTTATCGATCAACTGAGACAATACCCAGGCGATCTTCTGCGAATCGGCATGCACAAGGGGCACCTCCTCGTCCGTCATCGCGTGGACGCTGACGCCTCGTTTTTGCGCCTTTTCTGATGCAGATTTGACGGCAAGGTTGGTAATTCGACGGATGTCCACGGCCTCCTGTTTCAGGCTCAGTTCTCCGCGCGAGGCGACCGAGACCATGATGAGGTCTTCGATCAAACCTTCAAGGTTATCTGCCGATCGCTGGCTGACCTGCAATGCATGACGCTGTTCCTCGCTGATCGTGCCGAGCGATTCGGAAACCAGCAATTCCAGATAGCCTTTGATGTGGGTGAGGGGCGTGCGCAGTTCGTGTGAAATGTTCGAGACGAAATTGGATTTCAACTGACTCAGTTCAGAGACGCGCGCCAGCGCTTTTTGCAGTTCGGCGGTGCGCTCCTCTACGCGGCGTTCGAGCGTGCGGTTGGCGGCATGCAAAGCGGAACGCAACTGGATGATCTGTTCTGTGACCGCCTGATCCAGAGCCGCGCGTTCGAGCAATCCCATTTCGATCAGCGTCTGGCCGAGCATGGAGTGATTGCCTTTGGCGATCTCCTCCTGCTGGTGAGCAAGCGCTTTTTGCAGGTTTTCGGTCGTGAGCAAACCTTTTTGAATCAAATATTCCCCAATGCGAGGCACGAGCATTTCAGGCGTGAGGCGAGGTTGGTCTGCCATGCGTTACCCGGGTTCCATGTTTCAAAGGTCAAGTTCCAAGGGTAAAGGCTTGAAACGTGGAACTTGACACGTGAGACCTAAAACGAAGTGTACACCCATTCTCCGCCCACCATTGTAGCCGAGGACTCGAGCTCGTACAGTTCAATTGGATTACAGCTGAACGGGTCTTGGTCCAGAACGATGAGGTCGGCGAGGAAGCCGGGCGCGAGTCTGCCGAGACGGTCTTCCAGGTAAGCCGCGTAGGCGGCGCCGAGTGTGTAGGCGGCGAACGCGTCCGAGATGGATAATTTCTGTTCCGGGTACCAGCCTTCAGCGGAGGGAGAACCGTCGGCGCGCCGGCGTGTGACGGCGGCGTGCAGTCCCCAAAACGGGTTCGGCGATTCGACCGGCGCATCGGACCCGAAGGCGAGCGGCGCGCCGAACTCCAGCTGGGTCTTCCACGCGTAGGATAGTTTGGCGCGCTCTCCCCAAAATTGGTCTGCCATCAACATGTCGGATGTGGCGTGGATGGGTTGCATCGATGCGATCACATTGAGTTTGCCAAGCCGCGGTGCGTCGTCGGGGTGGATCACTTGCACATGCTCGATGCGATGACGGAGTGGCGGCAGATTGTTTTCCTGTTCATACCTGCGAAGCTGTTCATAAGCCTTGAGCACTTCGTGGTTGGCCCGGTCGCCGATGGCGTGAACGGTCATGCCGAGACCCACCTGCGCAGCTTTGCGCCCGTGTTCGAATAGTTCTTCGCCGTCCAGGTTGAGGATACCGCGGTTGTTCTCTGCGCCGATGTACGGCTGGAACATCGCGGCAGTATGCGGACCGAGCGCGCCATCCATGAAGACTTTGACATTGCCGATGCGTAGCATGTCGTCGCCGAAACCGCCACGCAGACCGACAGATTCGAGTTCATTCAACAACTCGACGGGCATGTTTTTCAGCACGCGCAGTTTGAGTTTGTGTTGTGTGTGAAGCGTTTGCAGAGCCATGAACGACTCGCGCCGGTCAAAATCGTGGACGCCGGTGAGACCCATCTTCCATAAAATGGGTTGGGCTTTTTCCATCGCTTCGGCAATTTCACGTATGGTCGGTTCGGGAATCACCTTTCCCACAAGCCCCATGGCGGTTTCGAGCAAGATACCGGTGGCGCTGCCATGCGCGTCGCGTTGGATCTGTCCATTGTGCGGGTCAGCCGTTGAATCTGTTACATTCGCAAGTTTCAGCGCGTTTGTATTCGCCCACGCGGCATGCAGCGATTTGGCGGTGAGATAAACAGGATTATTTGGCGCGA
>CAZFDL010000200.1:0-5203 GCA_964517905.1 uncultured Anaerolinea sp.
CCGACCTCCACCAGCACAATGTCTGCATCGGTCTCTTTGCCGATGGATGCGACCCGCCTCTTGATCTCGTTGGTGATGTGCGGGATGACCTGGATTGTGCCGCCGAGGAAATCGCCGCGGCGTTCTTTGCCGATGATCTCCGCATACACCTGCCCGCTGGTGAAGTTGCTTGAGCGGCTCAGGCGGATGTCAATGAATCGTTCGTAGTGACCCAGGTCGAGGTCCGTTTCCGCACCGTCGTCGAGGACGAATACCTCGCCGTGTTGATACGGGCTCATCGTGCCGGGATCCACGTTGATGTAAGGATCCAGTTTTTGCACCGCAACCTTGAATCCGCGTTCTTTTAGCAAGAGGCCTGTCGCCGCGGCGGTCACGCCTTTGCCCACTGAAGAAACAACTCCGCCAGTGAAGAATAAATATTTTGTCATCCTTGTCTCCTCATTGCCCGCGCAGAGCGGAGCGTTGGCGTAGTCGAATCGTTAAAGGAAACGGGGAGGGCAGTGAAGCCCTCCCCGTCGGGGATTGCATTTCTTGTGAGGTGCCGATCGCTCTTTGTTTTCATCCAACCAGCTTCACGATGTCTTCCGCGGCGCGCCGCATTTCGAGGAAGATCATGCCGAGTTTGGCGTCCGGCCGTGCCATCGCGGTGAGAACCGCTTCATCTCCGATGGATGTCAGCACGATCGCGCCGGCATTGCCTTTGATATACACCTGCTCCAAACCCGCGCGGCCCAATTCGGTGGAGATCCGTTCGCCGAGCGAGAGCATTGCCGCGGACATCGCAGACACGCGGTCTTCTTCAACGCCTTGTTGCAGTGCAGAAGCCATGATCAACCCGTCCACCGAGACGACCGCCGACGCCTCGATATCGGGCGCGGCCGCCTGCATATTTCGCAGGCGTTCCACCATCTGGTCGGAGCGTGATTTAGTCATGACGATTCTCCTGGATTAATTCTGCCACAGTTTACCATACTTCAAAACGCCGGAGAATGCCAAAGCGTTTCATTCGACTTCCACGTGCAGATTTGACCCGCATATCTCTTCGTGTTAAACTTGAACGTTCGATTAATGAAAATTCGCGTCCTTCTTCCGTTCGTAATATTTTTGACCGCCGCGCAGGATTCGCCTCCGATCATGATCACTTCACCTGCGGCTGGTGAAATTCTTCGCGGCGAAGTGGCGGTCGTAGGCTCGACGGACGTCCCGAACTTTGCCCTCGCTGAATTGGATTTCAGGTACGTTTCGGACGAAGGGGATACCTGGTTCCCCCTCGCTACGTTATCTCAGCCCGCAACCGAATCGCCGCTTTACCTTTGGAACACGGCGTCTGTCACCGACGGTGACTACGTTTTGCGGCTGCGCGTTACCTTAACCGACGGCTTCTTTCAAGAGGCGACCGTTCCCATCACGATCCAAAACGATGCGCCTGTCGTTACTCCAACCCTTGTTCAAACATCAACTCCTGACTCCTCCATCGGCGTACAGATCCCAACGCCGTTCCTGCTCGCAGCCTCACCGACTCCTACCGAAGCCCCGCGCCCCACACCGACTCCATTGCCGCATAATCCTGCGTCGTTGACCCAAAACACCGTCATTGCCAGCTTCGGTCGCGGAGCCTTGATCATCCTTGGGTTGTTCATCCTTTCGGCCATCCTCGTCCGCCTCCGCAATTCTTAACCCGAATGCTGACACCTGGAAACTGACACATGACACCTAGCACGTTCTTGCTCATCGGTCTCGGCAACCCGGGACGCGAATACGCCAACACCCGCCACAACTTTGGCTTCATGGCCATTGACCGTCTCGCCGTGCGCCTCAACGCGCAGGGATTGAAGGTGCAGTCGAAAGCCATCGTTACGACCGCGCTGTACGAGGATAACAAACTGATCCTTGCCAAGCCTCAGACCTTCATGAATCTCTCAGGTCAATCTGTGCAGGGACTGGCTCATTTTTACAAGATTCCCAACGAAAGCCTGATGATCCTCTCCGACGATCTTGACCTGCCATTCGGTACGATCCGCATTCGCGCCTCCGGCGGACCCGGTGGACAACGAGGGCTGTCGTCCATTCTTGAAAAACTCGGAACAAAGGACATTCCGCGCATGAGACTCGGCATTGGTCGCCCGCCCGGACGTATGGACCCTGCCAATTATGTCCTGCAAAATTTCTCGCGCGATGATCTACAGGTGATTTCGGAGATCCTTGACCGCGGTGCCGACGCCGCACTCGAATTTGTGACCAACGGATTGACCGCCGCGATGAATAAATTCAACGGCGGCATGAAAGATTGAAACTCGGTGGTTGAGTAGGGCGGGGATCGCGCTGAGCGGAGCGATAGCGAAGTCGAGGCGCCCCGTCCAGATCGAAACCACCACCAACAGGAATACCTATGCTTATCTGCTGGTTTCGATACGTTCCCCGCTGAGGTTCGGAACTACTCAACCAGCTGCGTATTGATGAAACATGCAATCTATCCTCAACAACATCCGCTCCCTCTCTCAATACCAACACCTGCTGACGCAACTCAAATCGGGTAAACAAATCGCCGGGCTCGGATTGCCGCGAGCCACGCGACTGCCTGTGCTTGCGACCCTGCTCGAAGATATTCAACAACCAATTCTGTTCATCACTGATCGCGCCGACCATGCGCTTTCTTTATTTGATGAGTTAGGATTTTGGGTCAAGTCGCCGCGCTATCATTTTGCAGAGCCGAATCCGCTGTTCTACGAACAAGCGGCATGGGGCGTGACCACCCGCCGCGACCGTTTGCAAGCCCTTACGGCGTTATCTACCTTTCACCTTCCCTTTTCGCAGAAACCAGAAACGCCTCCCGTTCTCGTAACCTCCGTGCGCTCGCTGATGACGCGCACGATGCCGCGGCGTGAATTTCTCAAGGCATGCAAAAAAATAACCGTCCGTCAATCCGTTCAGCCTGATGCGCTGTTGCGAAGTTGGTCAGAGATCGGATATCTGCGCGTCAACACCGTGTTGGAACCCGGGCAATTCTCAAGCCGCGGCGGGATCCTCGATATTTGGGCAACCGCGGAAACTTTGCCCGCCCGTTTGGATTTCTTCGGGGATGAGATCGAGACGATTCGAAAATTTGATCCTGCTTCCCAGCGCACGATCGAGAAATTGGAATCTATTCTTGTCACACCAGCGAGGGAATACATTGCCCGATATTCGCAAAGCGATACTCGATACCTGAATGACGATGATCGAATATCTAATATCGAGTATTCCGAATTCCACATTCCATTGCTTCATTCGCAACCAGCAACCCTGCTTGATTATCTTCCGCAAAAAGCCATTGTATTGATCGACGATATCTCCGTTGTGGAATCCATGGCGGAGGAGGTGGAAGCGCAGGCTGTCAAATTCAGGCAGGAGAGTATCGACGAAGAAACACTGTCCGCGGATTTCCCTCTGCCGTATATTCCGTGGTCTGAGTTGCATGACGGCATACAGGCGAATCGCTCACTGGAATTGGGACATTCGACGAGCACACCGAACGGTGAAATGGAGACCTCACTCGCTTCATGTTTTGGCCACGACGAAAGGTTCGGCGGGAGGCTAAAGCCGTTTGTGGAGTATCTGGCATTACTAGTGGAAAGAGGCGAGAGCATTTACGTTGTCTCGCGTCAATCCCAGCGCCTGCAAGAACTCTGGCTTGCCTCCGACAGCCGCCAAGCCTCAATCGATAATCCGGCATTCATCGAAGCGTCCTTGTCCGAGGGCTTTACACTCGAAGACAAATCCCTGCCCTCGATACACCTGGTCTCCGATTCCGAGGTCTTCGGCTGGGAACGCCCGCAGCCGCGCACGCGCCAGCGACCTGTTGCCGAGACGCCTGAGTCGGTCTACGCCGATTTGAACGAAGGCGATTACGTGGTGCACATCGATCACGGTGTCGGTCGCTTTGCGGGTTTGGTGACGCGAGAAATCGATCACCATATACGCGAGTTTCTCGCCGTGGAATATGACGGCGGAGGTCAGCTGTATGTGCCCGTCCATCAGGCCGATCGATTGACGCGTTACATCGGCGCGGAGGGCGCTGTGCCAGCAATGGATCGTTTGGGCGGGCAGGAATGGCACGAGAAAAAAGGACGGGTCAAGGCGGCGGTGTTGGAAGTTGCGCAGGATATGCTGGATTTGTATGCTCGCCGCAATGTGGTGCGGGGATACACGTTCAAGCCTGATACCGCGTGGCAAAAAGAATTGGAAGACTCGTTTCCATATGTGGAAACCGACGACCAGAGGCGTGCGCTGGCGGAGATCAAACGCGATATGGAATCTGCACGACCCATGGACCGCCTATTGTGCGGTGATGTTGGCTACGGCAAAACAGAGGTGGCATTGCGCGCCGCGTTCAAGGCCGTGATGGACGGCAAGCAGGTTGCGATCCTGGTGCCAACAACTGTCCTGGCACAACAGCATTACGAAACATTTATGCAACGTCTCGCCGCGTTCCCCGTGAAAGTGGAAATGCTTTCGCGCTTCCGCACACCGCGCGAGCAGACCGCGATTTTGCACGGGCTTGCGATTGGCGAGATCGATATTGTCGTTGGCACACATCGTTTGATCTCAGGTGATGTCCAATTCAAGGAACTCGGCTTGGTCGTCATCGACGAAGAGCAACGCTTCGGTGTTACGCACAAGGAGCATCTCAAGAAACTTCGCACCGAAGTGGATGTTTTAACCCTCACCGCAACGCCGATCCCGCGGACGCTCTACATGGCGCTCACAGGCGTGCGCGATATTTCGAATCTCAACACGCCGCCCGAGGAACGATTGCCCATTGTTACGCACGTCGGTCCGTACTCCCCGAAATTGGTGCGTCAGGCAATACTGCGCGAACTCGAACGCGGCGGGCAGATTTTCTTCGTGCACAACCGCGTCCAGACCATCGACGCGATGAGGGCACATCTCACCCAACTCGTCCCCGAAGCGAAGGTGGACATTGGTCACGGGCAGATGCCTGAGAATCAGCTTTCCGAAGTGATGCATCGTTTCAACAACGGTGATACTGATATTTTGCTCTCAACGACCATCATCGAATCAGGCTTGGATATCCCCAACGCCAACACGCTCATCGTGGACCGCGCCGACACGTTCGGCTTGGCTCAACTCTATCAACTGCGCGGCCGGGTCGGACGTGGAGCGGCGCGCGCCTACTCCTACTTTTTCCGCCACAACAAGATGA
>CAZFDL010000201.1:0-2391 GCA_964517905.1 uncultured Anaerolinea sp.
CGCAGAACCGCGCACAGCTCCTCCCCCCGGCAATGGGCATTCTTAACTCGTTTACAGGCAATGAATTTCACTACGGTGTGCAAACCGCCTTGAAGTTTGCCTGACCCGTTACCTCATTCGGTTGAAGCGTCCGCACGATCATGGTGTAATCTCGTGCGCTTCGCACCTGATACAGATCCTGCACGGTCCTTGAGCCACCCTCTTCAAACAACAGGCTTTGTTCCTCAGAAATATCGCCGGTGCTCACCTCTTCCCAACGCCAAATCACGATGGCGGGACCGCTCACCGATATCTGGATATTGATCGTGACCAGTTGTGGGAACCCATCACACGCAGCGTTGATCACCGGCGGATCGACGCTCACAGTTACGGCTGTTACAGTCACCCCCGGCGGGTTTACCACGGGAAGCGCCTCCACATTCCCTTCGGTGAACACGAAATCAGCCGCGAGCCAGCAATACGTGGACGGGTCGCTGGGATTCTTCACGTACCACCATGTAACATCAATGTTTTTCCCTATGATCTCCGCTTGCCTGCCCGGTTTCAATTCTCCGATGACCGTAAACGCGGTGCCCGGACCCGAACGACAATTGACCGTCTGCGCTATGGGGTACGCGACTAGAAAAAAAGGCGTGGCAGTGAACGTAACGGAAGGAGTCCGAACCGCAACCCGCGTTAGTGTTGGGCTTGGCGCGGATGCAGTTGGGGCCGGCGTTGGGCTAACTGGAAAATTACAAGCGGACAAAACCAGTACAAGTATAGCGGCGTAGATCCCTAGCCTATTTCTCATTCATCCTCCTTATGAGGCGGATATTAATCCGGCATGCCGGTTACTGCAATAGCCCTTCGGGTATGGCAGCCAGAACCGGGTGTGTGGTACAATCCGTTTTTAGAACATATTTTCGGCATCCAATCGAAAGGAGATTCTCATGGGCAAACAGGTCCGGGTCTTCGTAGGGACAACCAAGGGTGGTTTCATTTTTACAAGCGACGAAACACGCAACAAATGGCAGATGAGCGATATACAATTCAAGGGTTGGAATGTGATGCACATGCAAATGGATCCACGCGATCAGCGGCTTCACGCGGCGACGAGTCACTTCGTCTACGGTCCAACCATCCACTATTCAGATGACTTTGGAAACACATGGACGCAGGCGAAGCAGTCGCCGGCGCTGACGCGGGCGTCGAGGTCCGGCAGACCAGCCAGCACAATGGATGAAGCGTTCATTTCTGAGGCAGGCGAGAGCATCAAAGATAAACCTGAAAAGATGATCAAGGTGTGGAACATCAAGCCCGGACGCGCGAGCGAGCCGAATGTGTTGTATGCAGGTGCGCAACCTGCTTCGTTGTTCAAATCCACTGACCGCGGCGAGACCTGGACGCTCAATGAAAACCTGTATGACCATCCTCAACGCGGCGAGTGGAACCCGGGCGCCGGTGGTTTGACCCTGCACACCATACTACTCGACCCAACGAATATAAATCGCATGTACATCGCGGTCTCAGCCGCGGGTTGTTATCGGACCGACGATGGCGGGCAGACATGGAAACCCTTCAACAAGAACGTCCGCGCAGATTTCATGCCGAACAAGTTCCCGGAGTTCGGTCAATGCGTACATAAGATGACGATGCATCCGTCAACGCCGAACGTGTTGTATCAGCAAAATCATTGCGGCGTATATCGCAGTGATAACTTCGGCGAGGATTGGATCGATATCGGCGAGGGCAAGTTACCTTCGCGCTTTGGTTTCCCCGTTGCCGTCCATCCCACTGACCCAAAAACGATCTACATCGTCCTCGAAGAAAGCGACGAATACCACATGGGCGTGGATAATCGCCTTGCCGTATGGCGCAGCCGTGACGCGGGCGACTCGTGGAAACAACTCACCAATGGCTTGCCCGAACGCGCTCACGTGGACGTCCTGCGTGAAGCCATGGGGACCGATTCGTTCGAGGATGCGGGCGTGTACATCGGCACGAACACCGGTCAATTGTTTTATACGCGCGACTCGGGCGACAACTGGGAATTGCTGGCAGATTTCCTGCCGCCAATCCAATCGGTCGAAGCGGCAGTGATTGAATGAATTTGTAGGGGCAGGTTTGTGACCTGCCCCTACGTGTTTATGGTATCAAACACGCGGGGATGGAATCCGCCAACCCAAGCGGGTTTTCCGTTGACCCATTCTCATCGTAAATTTTCACGAACCTGACTTCGGGAAATTGTTTGAGGTTCAAGATAAGCAGATTCGCGATCGTGAAATCCCTGCCATCGGATGTACACGTCCCTTTCAAGTACACGTGCGCGGTGCTGTCGATCAATTCAATCCTGCTATAACCAGAAAAGCCATTGTAGAGGGCGATCCAGCCGAATGATGTTTTTTCCGTGGC
>CAZFDL010000201.1:2491-3672 GCA_964517905.1 uncultured Anaerolinea sp.
AACTCCGATAGACAACGCGGCTCCGAGTCGCTTAATCCGTTCGGGGTTTGGGTGAGACCATTTTCGTCGTAAATTTTTACGAACCTGATCTCGGGGAATTGTTTGAGGTTCAAACCGATCAAGTCCGCAATGTTGAACGTCTTGCCCTCCGAAGTGCATACGCCTGTAAGATGGACCTGCGCAACACCATCACGCACTTCCAACCTGCTGTAACCGGTGAAGCCGTTGTAGACTCCGATCCAGCCGAACGAAAATCGCTCCGTTGAACCGGGACCCTTGAAGAATTCGACCAGCGTGTTTTTATATACGTTGTCTGATTTCACGTAGCGCGTACCGGTCACTTCGATGGGCGGTGTGTTCGCGTGATAACGAATCCTATTGGCGAAGAACAATTTGATGCGCGTGTACTGTGGCGTGACGGTCGGGCGCGGAGTACGCGTTGCCGTGCGCGTGGGGGTGGGAGTTTTGGATAACGTTCCCGTCAGGGTAACCGTCGGCGTTCGTGTGATCGTCGGTGTGCGCGTTATGGTCGGGGTCCGCGACAAGGTGGGTGTGGCGGTACTCGAAGGCGTGAACGTCATTGTCGGAGTGGGTGACATTGTTGCAGTGCGAGTCAACGTGGCAGTGACCGTTGGGGTGGAGGTGACAGGTCCGGGCGGCGTCGGAGTCGTGTTCCCCGCAAACACGAATCGCACCGCGTCCGCGCCGACGAACAAGTCTGTGATCGAGGCGGCTTCGTCCTGCGTTCGATTCGTCAGTTCGACGTATTCGCCTCCCTCGCCGGTGAAATTGTATCGCCCGATGTACACCCATCCATCCGTGACGTAGAACCCGTTCGGGAAGACCGCCTGATTGACCACGACCTGATCGGTTATTTCCCCGTGACGGACTTTGTACAACGCGCCTTCGGTGGTTGCCCTCACCGCAGGAATGCGGACGTACACGGAGTAAACGCCCGAGGGGGAGCCAGACGGAAGAGCCCACTGCGCGGTGCAATTGGCTGGAGAGGTCCGCGGTTTGGTGTAGCGGAATGAATTCCCTTGCGCGCTGCCTGCCGATGTGATCGTCCAACACGCATCTGGGTCTTCATCGAAGTTGGCAGAACCATCATCGACGAGGATCCCGGTGGATGGCGGGGCCGGATACGCGAGTTGCTCACCTGAAGGGTAGATCTGCGCGCC
>CAZFDL010000201.1:3772-5160 GCA_964517905.1 uncultured Anaerolinea sp.
GCGTACACCACCTGATCTGCATCGGCCGCGGCATAAATAGGACGATACGATAAGCCATAATCCACGCCATCATGCCCGTCATACGCGACCCAGTCCGCAAGGCTGTACGACCAATAAATTCCATCGCCGGCGTTGCACACGCCCGCCACCGGCGGAGGCACGCCTGGCGGCGCGGGAGATGGGCAATTCTTGTTCGCCTCTTTGCCGTTGAAGGCAAGTACGCGATTATCGTAGGTGTAGTTTGGCGTGGAATGGTCGAAGATGGATTCCTGCGAGGCTCGCCCGGGGTAGGGCGGATACAGGAAAGGCGTGACCGTTTGTGCAAGCGCGTCATTTTTCACGGCGTACGCGCCGCGCGCGCCGAGGAAGAGTCCGCACAAGAGGAGGGCGATGAAGAGGTTCTTGTTCGAGCGGGTCACGATGCACTCAAGTCAAACGAGATTTATGCATACATCCATGCAAAACTAAATTCTCCCTCTCCCAAAAGGATAGGGGATTCAAGGCGCGGGTGTGGCTTGCGAGGTGGGAACAGAACGAAGCGTGGAAAGAACCGTCTCCGCGTCTGTGAGGCATTGGTCCGACTGATCCTGAAACGTCACCTCAAAGCCGGTGAATATTACTTTATCGCCTCCAATATATGTGACGAATTTTTTCACACCGTTTTCATAGGCAACACTGACATCGTAAAACAAATTGTCCAGATACAGAATGTCATGTTCAACGGTTAAGTTCCGCGGCAAGCCGCGTCCCGATGTGACCGCGATCACGCAATACTCGATGGCGCGGTGACCGAGCGCGGGGAAACCGTACTGGTCGTTCGTCAACGCCCACACTTGAGGATCATACGTGACGCGAAAAGCAAAGCCCGCTTGCGAATCGCCAGGGTACGTCGGTACACCGTCCCAAACCATTCGCGCGGATGCATTGATATTTTCCGTCGGCAGTTCGAGAGGCGGAAGAGGTGTATCGGTCAACGTGGCAGCTGGGGTGGGAGTCGCCTCCGGCGTGGATGTTTGGCTGGGTTCGAGCGTGGGAGAGGATTCGACCACGAGGGGAAATTCTGTCGCGGGTGGTTCAGTGGCGGCAGGTGGTTCCGTTGCGGGCGCTACAGTCGCGGGAGCGGCGGGACCGCACGAGGAAATTAACAGGGACAGAATTATGATGAAGAAAATTCGGTGAAACATTCAAATCACTTTCATTATTGAATCCACGCGGGACAACAGGAAAATCCTGGATCCACATGCATTCCCTCGCCTGTTACGATGTCCACAATGAATACGGTCATTCTACCATCTACGACTACATTGAAAGATAAAGTGTTCCCACGCGGTGACCAAAAGGGTGTCTCGGCATGGCCTTCAGAAAAATCAGTAACCTTGGTCAGGTCT
>CAZFDL010000202.1:0-5160 GCA_964517905.1 uncultured Anaerolinea sp.
CGCATGGAAGTGATCGAGTTCCCCGGCTACATCGAAGAAGAAAAACTCGAAATTGCGAACCGCTATTTGATTCCGCGTCAGATCGAAGAGAACGGCGTTGAGGAGCTCAACCTCAACTTCGAGCCTGATGCGGTGCGGAGAATCATCCGCGAGTATACGTACGAGGCGGGCGTCCGTAATCTCGAACGTGAGATCGGGAAGATCAGCCGTAAAGTGGCGCGTATGAAAGCGGAGGGGAAGAAGTTCGAGCCTGTGGTCAAAGCCGATTCGATTGAAAAATACCTTGGTCCGCAACAGGTCTTCCAGCCCGAAGCCGAACGCTCGGACGAAGTTGGCGTTGTAACAAGTCTTGCATGGACGGAAAACGGCGGCGAGATCATGCCGGTGGAAGTCGCTGTGCTCGAGGGTAAGGGAGGCCTGCAAATGACCGGTCAGATGGGCGATGTGATGCAAGAGTCCGGACAAGCCGCGTTGACGTACATCAAATCGCGTGCGAACGAATTGAAGATCGATCTTGAGGTCTTTGAGCGCATGGATATTCACGTCCACATGCCTGAGGGCGCGATTCCGAAAGACGGACCCTCGGCTGGCATCACGATGGCGACCGCCATCATCTCCGCGTTGACAGGCCGCCCCGTGTTCAAACATGTCGGCATGACCGGTGAGATCACCCTGCGCGGCCGAGTCCTGCCGATCGGCGGTGTGCGCGAGAAGGTCCTGGCTGCACACCGGGCAGGTTTGAAAACCGTGATTCTCCCGGAAAAGAACATGAAGGACCTTACGGAATTACCGAAAACCGCGAAATCCGAATTGAAGATCATCCCGGTCAAGCACATGGACGATGTGTTGCAGATCGCGCTAGGAAAAGATGCGGTCATGCAGCCGCCGCGTCCGAAGAAGCAAATTAAGGAAGAGCCCTCCGAAGAAAATGATTAGCCGCAGAGTCACAGAGTCGCGGAGAAATTAAAAAGAAAACTCTGCGTCACCGCGTCTCTGCGGCAAAACCTTGTTGACAATCCCATGACTGTCTCGCTCAAAAACAAAGTCGTTCTCATCACCGGCGCATCGTCAGGGTTTGGCTCAGACGCGGCGCGGCTTTTCGCGCGGGAAGGATGCAAAGTTGTGCTCACCGCACGTCGCCTCGACCGATTGCAGTCGCTTGCGGCGGAGATCCAGAGTGCGGGCGGCGAAGCGCTTGCCGTCCCGGCGGATGTGG
Source organism: uncultured Anaerolinea sp. (assembly GCA_964517905.1). Taxonomy (GTDB): domain Bacteria; phylum Chloroflexota; class Anaerolineae; order Anaerolineales; family Villigracilaceae; genus Defluviilinea. The sequence continues at coordinate 1,217 of CAZFDL010000202.1, forward strand.
GTGAACGCGCCGAAGTTGACGTGATGGTGCAGACCGCGCTCGATCTGTATGGCAGGATCGACATTCTATTCAATAATGCGGGATACGGAGCTGTCAACTGGTTCGAGAATCTCAAACCCGAACGCGACATCGAGTCGTTGATCCAGGTCAACCTGATCGGCACGATGCTTGTCACGCGTGCAGTGCTTCCGCACATGCTGGAGCGCGGCGCAGGCCACATCATCAACATGGCGTCGGTGGGTGGGCTGATCGCCGCGCCGACCATCACCACCTATTCCGCCAGCAAGTGGGGCTTGCGCGCGTTCACCGATGCGCTCCGCCGTGAGGTCTCCCACCTCGGTATAAAAGTCTCAGGCATCTATCCCGGTCCCGCGATCACCGAGTTTGGTCAAAAACTCGAACGCACGAAATCACGCGATGCCATCAAACGCATCAAATATCCGCACCTGACCTCCGAATACGTGGCGCAGCGCATTGTAGAAGTTGCCAAACGTCCTCGCCGAACGCTCGTCATCCCGTGGTGGTTCCGGGTCATCACCATGTTTGACACACTTTTCCCTGTTGCCGTCGATTGGATTCTATATTTTTTCTCGAAGAAGAATCATAATTTGGAATAACACGTATCCGTTCATCCAGCAGTTCAACTGCTGGATGAACTTCAGGAGATTTCCATGACTCACCTATCCCGCTTGGACAAACTCAACGCTTCGCTTCAGACGGGGGGGCTTGAGTCGGTGATCCTGAACCCGGGTCCAACCCTCAAGTACCTCACCGGGCTCAACTTCCACCTGATGGAACGCCCCGTGGTATTGTTTTTCGCGAAAGACCAACCGCCCGCGATTGTCCTGCCTGAATTGGAGTTGCAGAAGGTCGCAAACCTTCCATATAAGTTGCAGGTGTTCTCGTATCCCGAAAATCCCTCCGAGTGGGATGCGGTTTTCCGCAAGGCGGTGCAGGCTTTGGGTCTGGATGGGAAGCGCATCGGCGTCGAGCCGCGACAATTACGTCTGTTGGAATTCCGTCACGTCAAGAATGGCGCACCCGAAGCCGATTTCCCCGACGCGAGCGATGTGCTGTCGCAGCTTCGTTTGAGAAAGGACGATGCCGAAGTGGAGGCGATGCGTAAGGCGGTGCAGATCGCCCAGTCCGCGCTCGAGGCAACGATTCCGTTGATCAAAATCGGTATGGCCGAAAAAGAGTTATCAGCGGAATTGGTGGTCCAGTTACTGAAACACGGCTCGGAATCAGAAATGCCGTTCAGTCCGATAGTTTCATCGGGACCGAACTCTGCCAATCCGCATGCCTCGCCGACAGAAAGAAAATTGCAAGACGGTGACCTGCTCGTGGTTGATTGGGGCGCGGCGCATGAAGGTTATATCTCTGACCTTACGCGAACTTTTGCAGTAGGTGAAGTGGATGATGAGTTTAAGAAAATTCACAAAATCGTGCAGGAGGCGAATGCGGCAGGGCGTAACGCCTCGAAGCCGGGCGTCCCCTGCGCGAATGTCGATAAAGCCGCGCGGGATGTCATTGAGAAATCGGGCTACGGAAAGTATTTCACACATCGCACCGGTCACGGCATCGGCATGGAGGGTCACGAAGAGCCTTACATGCGCGGCGACAACATGCGAGTGCTCGAGCCCGGCATGGCATTCACGGTCGAGCCCGGTATTTACCTGCCCGATCGAAACGGCGTGCGGATTGAGGATAATGTAGTGATTACCCAATCAGGCGCGGATGTGCTGTCGGATATGCCTAGGGAGATGCGAGTGGTCGGGTAATATCTTGCCGCGAACGAGCGCGAATGGACGCGAATTCGAGAAAAAATTCGTGAAAAATCGCACTGAGGTTTTCACTCTCACATGTCAGGAGTAATTCACTCGCATCTCAACCTGATGGACTCCCAGCGCGAATCAGCCTTTGACGCGCTGGCTGGGTTGACCCATTCCCAGCTCTGGCAAAGACCCGCGCCAAAGGCGTGGAGCATCGGCGAAATTCTCGATCACAATTACCTGTTGATCGCTTCGATGCTCCCCGCCGTGAGAGGGATGTGGAAACTGATGAGTTGGTACGGTCGCTTGCGCAGAACGCGCGCCTACGCGACGCAGATCGAAGATGTCTATCGCGACCCGCGCTTCCCTCAGTGGGTGGGTTTCCTGTGGACGCCGCGTTTCAATACGCGCAAACCCGTTTCTTTGAAGGCGCTCAGAGCAGAGACGAAAGAAATTCATGCGACCGTTCGAGAGTTCTATGAAAACAAGGACGAGGATGTGTTGGGGAACCTATATTTGTATGACCCTGTCTTCGGCTGGTGCAATCTCATCGTCACTTTACGGATCGGAATTTACCACGACCAATTACATTACGATGATGTGACCAAGCAGGCGAAACAATTCCGGGAGGTGAACTTGTGAAAAACCTCGGACCCAAAAGCAGCGAATGGCTTGCCTCAATTGGTGTGCATACCCTCGATGATGTTGTGCGGCTGGGTGTCGTTGAAACATACAAGCGCGTCAAAGCCGCCTACCCAGAGAAGGTGACGCTCAACATGTTGTGGGGTTTGCAAGCCGCACTTCTGGGAATTCCCTGGAACGAACTGCCAGACGATATAAAACAGGAGTTGCGAAGACAGGTTGATCCGTAACTACTCCGGCGGAAGAGACTTGATTGATTTATCCAGTGAGGGTACAATGCGTTAGCCAATTAAAATGGCTAACAGGAGCAACCATGTCGATCAAATATCTGCCTGCCACGGAGGTAAAAAACCGCTTTGGGCGCGTTCTGCGAGAAGTTGTCAGAGCGGGCGGTCCGGTATATGTCGAGCGCGATGGGAAACCCGTCGCGGTCATTTTGAGCATCCGCGAATACGAACGCACCCGTCGCAAAGGAAAGTTGACGCCAAAAAAAATTGAGGCAGTACGCGGTGCGTTTGGCATGTGGGCAGACCGGTCGGACATTTCCGATGCCTGGCTGAAAGAGAACCGCGCGAATTGGGAAAGCGGTTGGAAAAATGGCTGAACAAGCCGAGTTACTGTTCGATACGACTGCCTTGATAGATATGTATCGCGGTAAGAGCGGCATCAAAAAATATTTTGAACTCCTTCTGGACGGTTCGCTGCTTCCTTATGTTTCGGTTTTGACGGAAGCCGAGTTATGGCGCGGACTTCATGCAGATGAAGTGGAACGACACGAATTGGTCATTGAGAGATTTATTTCCCTGCCCCTTGATTCAGACGCAGCTCGTTTGGCTGGCTCTTGGATGCAAAAATATTCGACAACAGGGCTTGGATGGATGGACGCATTGATCTCTGCAACGGGCAAGATCGCGGGGCTTGGAATTTTGACGCGAGATAATCGCCTTGCAACTGTTTTATCCAGCGAAGCCAGCTTTGAGCTATATGCCCTATGACCACCTACTGCGATTACTGTAACTCCCACCCTGAAGACCTGTTCAACAAAACATATCACGATACCCAATACGGCTTCCCGCTCGATGACGATAACCTGATTTTCGAGCGATTGATCCTGGAGATCAATCAAGCCGGGCTTTCGTGGATCACGATCCTGAAGAAAGCGGATAACTTCCACAAAGCGTTTCGCGGATTTGAGATTGCGAAGGTGGCAAAGTTCGGCGAGAAAGATCGCGCCCGTCTCCTCGCCGATGCGGGAATCATTCGCAACCGGCTGAAAGTGGACGCCGCGATCGAAAATGCAAAGCGGATTCAAAGGCTGCAAAAGGAATTCGGTTCGTTCAAGGGCTGGCTGGACGCGCATCATCCGCGAACAAAAGAAGATTGGACAAAACTTTTCAAGAAGACCTTCGTCTTCACAGGCGGCGAGATCGTGAACGAGTTCCTGATGTCTACGGGGTATTTGCCGGGTGCGCATACGAAGGATTGCCCGGTCTATAAAAAGGTTGCTTCCTTGCGCCCCGCGTGGATGCG
>CAZFDL010000203.1:0-287 GCA_964517905.1 uncultured Anaerolinea sp.
CCTGAGATCGCCGCGCAGAATGCCGAGTTCGTTGGCTACGGCACGCCAAACGCCGCCGCCAAGGAATTCATCGATCCCGAGGTATTGGCGAACGAAGGCATTTATCCACCCGCTGACGTTGCCTCCCGCCTACAGTGGATCGAAGACGTCGGCGATGCCGTTGAACTCTACGACCGCATCTGGACGGAATTCAAAGCCGCCGCAGGAAGTTGACAAAAACAGAGAATTGGTGGGGTGGGGAAATGGAAACAACAACAAAAAGAGACCCCCCACACCCAAGGCGGCCG
>CAZFDL010000203.1:297-3892 GCA_964517905.1 uncultured Anaerolinea sp.
CTATCGATTTTGCTGTTATTTAAACCCGGTTTTTTTTTTTAAAAAAAAACTTTTTTTGGGTGGAGTGGAGAATTCTCCACTCCTCCAATTCTCGACCCGCCTCACGCTTCGCGTCAGGAGAGATCTGATTCAGGTTCATTCAAACTTGTCTGCCCCCGCAACAAAGATGGGCGGTGGAGCCATTTGAAAGGAGTTTATGCGAGTCCTACTCGTGGGTGTTGGGGGAGTGGGGGAAGCCATTGCCGCCATTGCCAAACCACGCCCGTGGCTGGAGTTGATGGTGCTGGCTGATTACAACATTCAGCGCGCCGAAGAGGTGCAGAAGAAACTGGGGGATAAAGACCGCTTTCCTGTTGAGGTCATTGATGCCGGCAAACAATCTGAGATTGAAGCCTTGGCGAAGAAATATAACGTTGACCTCATCATGAATTCGGTGGACCCAATTTTCAACAAACAGATCTTTGATGCGGCATATTGCGTGGGCGTCAACTACATGGACATGGCGATGACCCTCTCCGAGCCGCACCCCACCGACCCGTTCAACAAGGTCGGCGTCAAACTTGGCGATTATCAGTTCGAGAAAGCCAAAGAGTGGGAAACGAAAGGCTTGCTCGCCCTCGTCGGTTGTGGCGTGGAACCGGGCATGGCAGACGTGTTCGCGCGCTATGCCGCCGACCGGCTGTTCGACGAGATCGAAGAGATCGGTATCCGTGACGGATCGAATCTGCTTGTGGATGGCTACAAGTTTGCCCCGACCTTTTCCATTTGGACGACGATCGAGGAATGCTTGAATCCGCCTGTGATCTACGAAGAGGGAATGGGCTGGTTCACCACCGCGCCGTTCTCCGAACCCGAAGTGTTCGATTTCCCAGAAGGCATCGGAAAAGTGGAGGTGGTCAACGTGGAGCATGAGGAGGTCGTGTTGATTCCACGTTGGGTGAAAACAAAACGCGTTACCTTCAAGTATGGCTTGGGCGATGAATTCATGGATGTGTTGAAAACGCTTCACAAATTGGGCTTGGACAATAAAGAAAAAATCAAAGTGAAAGGTGTGCAAGTCTCTCCCCGCGATGTGGTCGCTGCGTGTTTGCCCGACCCTGCCCATCTCGGCGACAAAATGCGCGGCAAGACTTGTGCCGGCACGTGGGTGAGGGGGCTCAAAGATGGAAAGAAAAAAGAGGTGTATCTGTATCAGGTCGCTGACAATCAGGATTGCATGAGCAAGTGGAACTGTCAGGCGGTCGTTGCACAGACCGCCTTCACACCTGTTATCGCAATGGAGTTGCTCGATAAGGAAATCTGGAAAGGCGCGGGCGTGCTCGGTCCGGAAGCCTTCGACCCCATCCCGTTCATGGAGCGGATGGCTGAGTATGGATTTCCGTATGGGCTGAGGGAAGGCTGAGTTCCGGGAAGCCGAATCAGCCCACCCCGTGGAATGACGCGGGCGCGTGTCCTTTTCGGAATATGCGTGTTGTCAACGGAAAGTCGCAACTGTATAATAATCAAAATCTGAAATCGAATGGAGGTCGCCATGCCAAACGGATACAACGGCAAGATCTTGCACGTGGATTTGACGAAAGGCGCGTTGACGGTGGAAGAACCGGACGAGGCTTTCTATCGCAAGTATATGGGCGGGAGCGCGATGGGTATGCATTACATCCTGCGCGATATGCCGAAGGGCGCCGACCCCGTTGGACCCGATAATGTGTTGACGTTGATGGCAGGCGTGACGACAGGCGCGGCAATTTCCGGACAGAGCCGAATTAATGCCAACGCCAAATCGCCCATCAGCGGCGGAATCGGCGATTCACAAGGCGGTGGATTCTTCCCCGCTGAAATGAAGTTCGCGGGCATCGACGGGTTGGTGATCAAAGGAAAGTCACCGAAGCCAGTGTATCTGTGGGTCAAGGACGGCGAATTTGAATTGCGCGATGCCGCGCATTTGATGGGCAAGAAGACAGGGGAAGCGGAAGATATGTTGAAGGCAGAACTCGGCGACAATAAGATCGAAGTCTTGCAGCACGGTCCCGCCGCGGAAAAGGGCGTGTTGTTCTCGTCTCTGGTGTCGATGTCAAATCGCAACAATGGGCGCACGGGGATGGGGCTGGTAATGGCTTCGAAGAACCTTAAGGCGGTGGTCGTGCGCGGCAAAAAGAAACCGACGCTTGCCGATTCAAAGGCGTTAGCCGCGTTGAACAAGACGGGTCCGAAGATCATGCCCGATAATCCGGATATGCCGCCGCTTGCCGAAGACGGTACCGCGAATGTTGTGATTTTCCAGAACACGATCGGATCCCTCCCGACCCGTAACTACAATGAAGGTCAATTTGAATACTGCGAAGACATCAGCGGCGGGAAAATGTCCGCTACGATTTTGAAGGCCCGCGATACCTGCTATGCCTGTGTGGTTCGATGCAAGCGCGTCGTTGAGATAAAAGAAGGCGCTTATAAAGTTGACCCGAAATACGGCGGCGCGGAATATGAAACGCTCGGCACCTTCGGCTCGTATTGCGGCATCAACGACATGGCGGCAATCAACTTGGCGAACCAGATGTGCAATGAATATGCGGTGGATACCATCGCGGCCGGCGCGACAATTGCCTTTGCGATGGAATGTTTTGAACACGGCATCCTGACCAAAGAACAGACGGGCGGTCTTGAATTGAAATTCGGCGATGCCGATGCGATGCTCAAAGCGCTCGAAATGATGTTGAATGGCGAAGGCGACTTCGGTAAAACGCTGGGCATGGGTTCCGAACGCGCCGCGAAGAAATGGGGCAACGGTGCCGACGAGTTCCTCATCACGGTCAAAGGCGCCGAAGCGCCAGCCCACATGCCGCAGGCTAAGCGAAGCCTCGGTCTCATCTACGCGGTCAACCCGTTCGGCGCGGATCATCAATCGTCAGAGCATGATCCGTATTACGAAGAGGGCGTTGCTGATCTTAATCTCAATCGCCTAAAACTGCTTGGGCTTGACACGCCGCAGCCAGGCTACAGCCTCACCGAGGAAAAAGTCCGCTTTGCGTATCTCACCGAGGTTTTTTATTCAATGCTCGACTCGGTAGAGCTCTGCCAATTTGTCTTCGGTCCCGCGTGGACGTTATATGGTCCTGCCGAAACCGTCGAGATGATCAATGCGGTCACGGGTTGGGACGTCACAGTGGATGAATTGATGGCGGTTGGCGAACGCCGTTTGAACCTCTTCCGCACATTCAACGCGCGCGAAGGACTCAATCGCAATGCCGATAAACTCCCGAAGAAATTCTTCAAAGCTCTCAAGGGGACGGGTCCGACAGCAGGCATCGCTCTGACGCCGGGTGAGATCGAATCCGCCTTGGATAATTACTACAAGTTTGCCGGCTGGACATCCGACGGCATCCCGACTCGTGAGACGTTGAAGAAGCACGATATCGAGTGGGCGGCGGAATATTTGCCCGTTTAAAGGTCAAGTCGGTGGTTGAGTAGGGGCGGTGATCCTCCGCCCGGTATCGAAACCACCAGATAGGAAAAGTTTCTCTGCAGCCTGGTGGTTTCGATACACCCCGCAAAAACCAGCGGGGCTACTCAACCACCGGTGTTTTCCAATAAGGAAAAT
>CAZFDL010000203.1:3992-5052 GCA_964517905.1 uncultured Anaerolinea sp.
CCCCGCAAAAACCAGCGGGGCTACTCAACCACCGGTGTTTTCCAATAAGGAAAATTATGGCTAACCAACTTCATCAAGACAATTTTCCCCACATGACCCCCGCGTGGAGTCGCATCTTCAACTTCGTTGCCGAGCGAGCCGAAGGCTCGTATATCTACACCGACGACGGGCGCAAACTCCTCGACTTCACCTGCGGAATCGGCGTGACAAATACGGGACATTGCCACCCAAAAGTCGTCGAAGCGATTCAAGCACAAGCGGCGAACTTCATCCACGCGCAGGCGAATATCGTCATTCACAAGCCGATGTTGCAACTGGTAGAAGAACTGCGTCAGATCACACCGGCTTCGATCGATTCGTTCTTCTTTGCCAACTCCGGAGCGGAAGCGTTGGAGAACGCGGTCAAGATCGCGAAAGTGGCCACCGGCAGGCCGAATGTCATCGTGTTCAACGGTTCCTTCCACGGGCGGACTCACGCCGCCATGGCATTGACCACATCGAAGACGATTTATCGCACCGGCTTTGCTCCGCTCATGGCAGGGGTGTATGTTGCTCCTTTCCCGTATGCGTATGCTCTTGAAATGACCGAAGAACAAGCCAGTCAGTATTGCTTGGAGCAACTCGAATACCTGCTCGCATCACAGACCGCACCGAAAGAGACCGCCGCGATTTTGATCGAATCCGTTTTGGGCGAAGGCGGATATGTCGTCCCTCCCGCCTCCTTCATGAAGGGGCTGCGCGAGATCTGCGACAAGCACGGTATCATGCTGATCTTCGACGAAGTCCAATCGGGGTTCGGGCGCACTGGGAAATGGTTCGCGCTCGAGCACTTCGGTGTGGTCCCAGACATCATCACCGCCGCCAAGGGAATCGCCTCAGGCATGCCGCTCTCCGGTGTGTTCACCCGGACAGACATCATGAAAAAATTGGATACCGGCTCCATAGGTGGCACGTACGGCGGGAATGCCATCGCCTGCGCGGCGGGTGTCGCCACCATCCGCGCGATGCGTGATGAGAACATGCTGGAGAACGCGACCGATAAGGGAATCCAATTGATGAC
>CAZFDL010000204.1:0-4996 GCA_964517905.1 uncultured Anaerolinea sp.
ACATCACAGCGTGGCCCTACTACGACGACGGCGGATACATCGGCATGGGCTTTGTAAGCGCGAGCGGCGCGAAAGCGGATGATTTCGGCGGCGGGACACTCACGAGTGGCATGCAATCCATGCTGGCGGGAGGCGGGGCAATGACTGCCTCTTCCGAAACGCTCGAAGCCGATGCGTGGAATGTGGAGTTCAACTCTGCGGGTCAATTCTGGCAGGGCGTGCCGCTCGACCCTTCACAATCTGCGACGATCACGTTTACCAACGTTGCTGTGAACAAGAGCACACCCAACCTCAAGCCGCTGAGCAACGGTGTGTGGGGTGAAGACATTGTGCAAGTGGTGTACGATGTGAAGGGTGGGCGTATTCAGGTATGGGTGTATGACTCTGCAAAAGGCTGGATTCAGTCCGGAAAGGATATTCCGGTCAAGTTCGCCGCCGGGGATACTTTCTCCGTCCACGTGCTGGCAAATGGAATTGTAGAAATCCAGCGCAATGGAAAATTCCTCGCCTCACGCGATGCGACCCCGTAAGTCCCACTGTTTGAGGAGAACGTGAATCAATGACAAGTCCTGCGAGTTTACGAACTCGCAGGACTTGTTTATCTACACCACACTTTTCGCTACCTGCTCGCCGTAACCGAGCAATGATTTCACCATTGCCTGAGTCCGACCTTCGGCGTAGACACGCAGAACGGGTTCCGTGCCGGATGGACGAATCAACAACCACGAATCATCCTCCATGATGTATTTCACCCCGTCGCGTTGACTCACCTCAGCAACTTTCCCGCCTCCGATCTCTGCAGGAGCCTGATTCGTGAGAAATTCAGTCATCTCCTTTTTCGCGACGGGGCGGCTGAGGCGCAAGTCCGTGCGTTCGTAAAAGGCGGGCCCGACATCAGTGAGTAAATCATCCACCATGCCCTGAAGCGTCTTGCCCGATTGCGCGATCATTTCCACGAGCAACAATCCCATGATGGGGCCGTCGCCTTCGGGGATGTGTCCCTTGAACGAGATGCCGCCCGATTCTTCGCCGCCGATCAACACATCCTCCTGCATCATATAGTCCGCGATGTGATTGAACCCGACGGGTGTTTCGTACAGCTTCAAGCCATAGCGTTTTGCGAGGCGATCGATCATGCGCGTGGTGGAAACGGTGCGGACGACGGCTCCGGTCCACCCGCGTGTTTCCACGAGGTACTTTAATGAAAGAGCCATGATCTTGTGAGGGTCAACGAATGCCCCGCGTTCATCCATCGCGCCGATGCGGTCCGCGTCGCCGTCGGTGACAACGCCGAATGTGCCCATCCCTGCGCTGATGGCGGATGCGAGTGCGCCGAGATTTTTCGCGATCGGTTCCGGGTGGACTCCTCCAAAGCCGGGGTTCATCTCGCCGCGAATTTCGGAAATCTCACAGCCTGTGCCTTGTAAAAACGATTTGATCACCCCGCGTCCCGAACCGAACATGGCATCCACAACGAAGCGCTGTGGATGGTCCGCGATGGCGTCAGTATCGATCAACGTTCTCAGATGGTCGAAGTAAGCGGGCAATGGGTTGAACTTTTGTATCAACTTCGCTTCACGTGCCTTCTTGAAATCCATCAGGTTGGGTCCGCGCGCCTGTTCCTCGTTATCGTTGATGTACACTTCCACGCGGCGGCATTGCTCGGGCAGGGCAGAGCCGCCGAACGCGCCTTTGAGTTTGACCCCGTTGTAACGCGGCGCGTTATGCGAGGCGGTGATCATTACACCGGCAATCGCGTGTTGATGTTTGACTGCGTAGGAGATCGCGGGTGTCGGTGAATCGGATTGGGCGAGCAGGACGGTGAATCCGTTGGCGGCGAGTACGCGGGCAACTTCACCGGCGAAACGATCCGACAGAAAGCGCGTGTCGAACCCAACGACGATTCTTTTCGGGTCGGGAGCGTGGTCACCGCTGCCGGTCTTATTCCAGTGCTCCGAGTCGACCGCATCCGCGATGGCTTGCGCGACAATGCGCAAATTGTCGAATGTGAACGAGTCTGAGATCACGGCTCTCCAGCCGTCGGTTCCAAAGTGAATGGGCATGTGGGTTCCAGAAATAATTTGTGTTCGTAGAGGCGAGTCATCACTCGCCCCTACGTTATTCAATCAAAGGTTTATGGTGTTAAGGTGACTTCCGGTGTGGGCGAGGGCTGCCAATCGGCGATGGGCGTCGCAGTGACGAGCACTCCCTGAATCATCCAGCCTTCCACGCGCACATCGTTCACGGTAGTGAAGACATGCACCCAGATCACGCCGTTGACCTCTTGGAAATCGTTGGGGATGATGGTGACCGTCGCACCGTTACCCAGGGTCGCCAGTACTTTCCCGCCCGGTTTTTCACGGATGAACGCCCCGCCTCCCTCCGCCGCGCGGATCTGGGCAATGATGGGAGTGGGTTCGGCAGTGATGGTGGATGTCGGCGTTGCCGTGGGGGGCAGGGTGGATTGACTTGGGGGACGCGGGGTGCGCGAGGCGGTCTGTGTGGGTACGCCGATGAACACAGTCGCCGGCGCGGTCACAGACGGCGCCGCACTTGGAGCGAGCGCGAGAGTGGAAGTCACTGCCGCTGTTGGGGCAGGCTGAGGCGTGGCGAGACCCGCGCGTATCTTAATCCAATCGTCGAGGCCCGTAAGGAATACGGTCGCCGTAATGAGGATGATCAATGAACCGGCAGTCAAGGAAATGCCGCTGAAATTAATGGGATAGAACCGCAGGAAGAAGAGAGTAAGGATGGAGAAGAGTGTCGCCCATGCAAAGTGTGCAAGGAATACGAGCATTCCCTGGGGCCAGATTTCGCTGACGCCGCTGCCCAACCCGAAGCCCGCCGCGCACAACGGCAGGAAAAACTCATATGCCACCAGCGCGCTGGGCAGGTAGGGGCGTTCCTCCGAACGGACGAAGGAAATGGTGAGCACGATCGCGCCGATGGTGAGCGTGAGGAAATCGGGCCACCACAAGCGGCTGTGAATGAAGGCTTCGTTAAAGTTGAGCGGACCGAACACACGCGAGGCAAAGCCCGCGAGCAAGCCACTGATGAAGATGAGTGCGGAGCTTAGCAGCAGCGCCGCGAGCGTTTGCACGAAGAAGCGCGTTGACCCGGCGATGGTCGCCAGGGAGAACCCGACCCACGGCGTTAGCACAGGCGCGACGAGGATGCCAAAAATGAGCAAAGCCTGCGAGTTGACAAAATACCCCGCGCCGAGGATCACACCCGCGACCAGCGCGAACACGAACAATTCATAGGAAGGGAAGGCACGGCGCGCGAGATGGTCGAACAGCGCGGCACGACCGGCCTCATCGGTGGGGAAATAGGCGCGCCGCTGTGCGCGTCGCCTGCGCGCGCGAGCGGGGACGAAATCCTGGTCGGGCTCGGGCTGTGAGGGGGGTTCGGTGTAATCCATGCGGTTCACATTATACAGGGATAGATGGGCGGACGGAGGATGTGCACGAAACCATCCGTTCCCCATTATTGACACGACTATTTCATCGTGTATAATTTCGTCCGCATCAGGGGCTCCGTAGCTCAATGGCAGAGCAGTTGACTCTTAATCAATTGGTTGAGGGTTCGAATCCCCCCGGAGTCACAGAACAATCCTCGCGTTGAGGATTGTTTTATTTCTCTTGATTCAAATCGGTTAGCACGGCACGTGGAAATCTGACGGCGCGAGTATAATTTGATGTAACGATTATTCTTTAACAATGACCCTTCTCTGGTATGCGATACGAAGCAAGCCAAATAAAGAAGACTTCCTTGCGCGCCAGTTCGAGGCGTATGGGATCAATGTGTTCTACCCGCGCCTCCGCGTTTCGCCCGTGAATCCGCGCGCGCGGAAGACACGTCCGTATTTTCCCGGCTACCTGTTCGCGCAGGTGGATCTGGACGTTACCAGCGCGTCCGCCTTGCAATGGATGGCTGGTGCCGCCAACCTCGTCAGTTTCGGCGGGGAGCCGGCGCCCGTGCCTGAGGTTCTCATCTCTACTCTCCAAAAGCGCGTTCAGGAGATCAACACGTCGAACACAACGGCGGTGGATAAGCTCAAGCGCGGCGAGCCCGTGGTAATTCAGGCGGGTCCGTTCGCCGGGTATGAGGCGATCTTCGATGGGAGAATTTCAGGCCAGGAACGGGTTCGTGTTCTCCTGAACTTCCTGCAAAAAAGGCAGGTGGTTGTTGAGTTGGGTCAGCAACAGATCTCCCGGGTGAAGCGTTCCTGAAAGTTGCTAGCGGCTCATCCCTGGCGGAAAATCGTTGCAGACCGTCGAAGTAACTTTTCAGTGCTCCACTCGTCATGCATCAGCCATAGAACAAACAAGTTGCCCCGCGTGTATTCTCGAGAAAATGGTGGGGACAAACCGGGGTGCGCGGCTTGTAATTATCCTTTGTACGCAGTGATGTCAGGAGTCTAGAATGTTGACCGCAGGACCAAATATGGAGAAACTTCATCGAGTTGCGCTCGGCAAGAAGATCGGCAGGGTAAATTCTGTACTTTCCAGAACCACCCAATGGTGGATTTACCGAATCGCCTTGATTCTTGCCGACTTCATCACGGTCAACATTGCTTTCGAATTGGCATACTTCTTTCGGTTTAACGTCTCTGCCTTCACCTTCTTCGACCAGACGGTGGTTGTCTCTTCCACCTACTACCGGACGTTTGTCGTCCTCTCCTCCGTTCTATGGCTCGCCATCTTCACCCTCAACGGTTTATATTCAAAACAAAACCTGCTGGGCGGCACACGCGAGTATTCGATGGTATTTCGTTCCTCCACCGTCGGTTTCATGCTGATCGTGATCGCCGGCTTCCTGCAAGCCTCTTTACTGATCGCGCGCGGATGGTTGTTGATGGCGTGGGTATTTACGTTCGTGTTCGCCTCCGTCGGCCGCTTCATCCTTCGCCGGTGCGTCTATTACCTCAGGCGCCAGGGATTCTTCCTCACCCCGGCGGTGATCGTCGGCGCGAATCAAGAAGGCCGCTGGCTTG
>CAZFDL010000205.1:0-4983 GCA_964517905.1 uncultured Anaerolinea sp.
GCCGCTTCGGGCAATGACGTATAATCACAAATATGAAAATTCTGTACGTGGTGGATGCCCGCTCCCCCATCGCGCTCAACTGGATCCGCCATTTCATCGAACACGGGGATGAGATTTACATCGCTTCCACGTTCCCCGCGTCAATGGATCTGCCGATCAAGCGGATGGAAACCATCCCTGTGGCGTTCAGCGGACTCAAGAAAGAGACCCAACGACCCGGAGCCGCTTCCGCCCGGACCCTGGGCTTGCGCACCGTCATTCGGCAATGGCTCGGTCCCCTGACGATTCCCCGCGCGGCAAAACTACTCCGCGAGTTCATTGATGAAGTACAACCCGATCTCATTCACGCCATGCGGATTCCATACGAGGGGATGATGGCTTCCTCCGCGCTGAGCGGCAAATCCGGTGGTCGAGTAGTCCCGCGTGACCTTCGCGGGACGTATCGAGACCACAGGTTAATTATCTCCACCTGGGGCAATGACTTCACCCTGCACGCGCCATCCTCCCCGCTCATGCGATACTACACGCGTAAGACACTGGAAGTTGCAGATGCGATCCATTCCGATTGTCATCGCGATATACGACTAGCCATCGAGTGGGGATTCGATTCTTCCAAGCCGACTCTGGTCGCGCCGGGGAATGGCGGCGTGCGGACTGATATTTTTTATCCCCCAGCAAAACCTGTAGGAGAGCCAATCATCCTCAACCCGCGCGGATTTCGTCCGTATGTGCGCAACGACATGTTCTTCAAATCCATTCCGCTGGTGCTGGCGAAACACCCAAACGCAAAATTCATTTGTACAGGAATGGCTGGGGAAGAAGAAGCAATTCGGAGAATTAGAGAATTAGACGCTTCGACAGGCTCAGCGCGACGGGTTGGAGATTCAGTCGAGTTACTCGGTTTGATTCCAACAAACCAAATCGCCGATGTGTATCGCCGCGCGCAAATTTTAGTTTCCCCGTCCGTTCACGATGGCACGCCGAACACCCTGCTCGAAGGCATGGCGTGCGGATGCTTCCCCGTCGCGGGCGATCTCGAATCCATCCGCGAGTGGATCACGCCAAACGAGAACGGGTTGCTGTTCGATTCGAATGATGCACAATCCATTGCAACATCACTGATCAAAGCCATCGAAAACAAAAACCTGCGGGAGGTAGCCGCAGGTTTGAATCGGGAGATCATTTCCGCGCGGGCGGAGCATGGGAAGAATATGGAGGGGGCGGAAGAATTCTACAAGGAAACGACAGACACTCTTTAATTGCAAATTGCTTTACCCTTCCCTCGGCGCGCGCATGGAATCCAACTTGTGACGCAGTTCGATGCGGCGCTCGTCCGCCGCGTGGCGCACATCGCTGAAGAAGTTCTCACCACGGGCACGGATCATCCCGCGCAGTTGCTCGCCCGATTCGGGCGCCAGCAACAACGCAATCGTTGAACCCACCAAACTACCAACAAAGATCCCGATCAAAAAGCCAAACATTCGTTTCATGTTGATTCTCCTCTATTTTCTACCTTGCTCTCGGCGGCGTCCCCGCCGCCGAGGACGGCGGCTTGAGCATTATTCATAAATTTATTATAGGCGAAAAAGGAAAATTGTGGAATAATCAGCCTACCGCGCGTATCCGCCCTGCGTGAACGCGACGGAAAATCTCACCAAGCCTGTCCACCGCGGCAACCAGAGGGCGACCGCATCAAACGGCTCCTACCATTTTTCGGAGGATACCATGTCTGCAACACCTGTTTCCACCAGCGTGCCTGCCGCGCGCAAAAAAGTCACTACGCTCACCTATCGCCAGAAGAAGGAACGCGGCGAGGTCATCACCATGCTCACCGCCTACGACTATCCCACCGCGCTGGCGATGGACAAGGCGGGAGTCGATTCCATCCTCGTCGGCGATTCACTCGGGATGGTCGTGCTCGGCTACGAGAACACGCTTCCCGTCACCATGGAGGAGATGCTCCACCATTGCCGCGCCGTCTCACGCGGTGCGAAAACCTCCCTGCTCATCGGCGATATGCCATTCATGTCGTATCAGGTCTCCGTCGAGGAGGCGACGCGCAACGCGGGCCGCTTCCTCCAACACGGCGGCATGGACGCGGTCAAACTCGAGGGCGGACGTGAACGGGCGGACGCGATTCGGTCCATCGTCGGTGCGGGGATTCCCGTCATGGGGCATCTCGGGTTAACTCCGCAATCGGTCAACCAACTCGGCGGGTTCCGCGCGCAGGGCAAGACCGCCGTCGCCGCGAAACGACTCGCGGAAGATGCGGTCATTCTCGAAGAGGCGGGCTGCTTCGCCATCGTGCTCGAATCGGTCCCCGCGCGGCTGGCGGAATTGATCTCGAAGAAGATCTCCGTCCCCACCATCGGCATCGGCGCTGGGGTGGGTTGTGACGGGCAAGTGCTGGTCACCCACGACCTGCTCGGTTTGTTCGAGCGCTTTACGCCGAAGTTCGTCAAGAAGTACGCGAATCTTCACGCCGACATGCAGAAAGCCTTCGGCGATTTCATCGAGGATGTTGAGTCGAAACGCTTCCCCGCTCCGGAGCATACCATCGAGATGGATGATGCAGAGTGGGAAAGTTTGTTGAAGGGAATTTAAAAGCGCAGGGGCGGATCGCGATCCACCCCTGCAAATTCAATATGAACGATATCCTCATTGTTGGTACCGGCGCGCTGGGCGTGTTGTTCGCGGCGCGACTCGCCGGGGCGGGTCAACGCGTTTCCATGCTTGGCACATGGCAGGAGGGAATCACGTCCGTGCAGAAGAACGGCGCGTGGATTGTTGACGCAAATGGGAACACATCCAGCTTTAAAGTTCACGCCACCGCTGATCCGCGCGAATGCGCCGGCGCAAAACATGCGCTCGTCCTTGTCAAAGCCTGGCAGACGGAACGCGCCGCAACCCAACTCGCAGAATGCCTCGCGGACGATGGTCTCGCGGTCACGCTTCAGAACGGAATCGGCAATTACGAAACGCTTGCTCAAATTCTGGGAACGGCTCGGGTTGCTCTGGGCAGTACCACAACCGGTGCCACTCTCGTTGGGGCTGGTTTGGCGCGCGCCGGGGGCGAGGGCGTCGTTTCCATCCAGCGGCATCCATCTCTCGGTCCGATCGAAGCGATGTTATTAGCGGCGAGATTTAACGTACATCTCGTCGAGGATGCGCAATCGCTGGTGTGGGGCAAACTGGTCATCAACGCGGCGATCAATCCGCTGACCGCCTTGCTCCGCGTGCCGAACGGCGAATTGTTGAACCGTCCGTCTGCGCGCGAAATGATGGGGAAGTTGGCACGCGAAGTTGCTGAAGTGGCCGGCGCCGAGCAGATAAAACTCCCTTTCGATGATCCGGCGGCTATGGTCGCCGAGGTGGCGCGCAAGACCGCTGCAAATCAATCCTCCATGTTGCAGGATGTGCTTCGCGGCGCGCCGACGGAAATCGATGCGATCTGCGGCGCGGTTGTTCGCGCAGGGGTAAAGCACGGCATCGCTACTCCGTCGAACCTCGCCTGCTGGAAATTGGTGCGAGCGCTCAACGGCTTGTGAACGGCTCTATGGTAAGATTTGGGAAGAAAACTTGGAGGTTGCCGATGCGGTATCGGTTGCTCTTACTTCTTTTTATCCTGTGCCTTTCACTTTCCACGCGCGTGAGCGCTCAGGGCGGACTCGCCCT
The DNA here is from genome assembly GCA_964517905.1 of uncultured Anaerolinea sp. GTDB lineage: Bacteria > Chloroflexota > Anaerolineae > Anaerolineales > Villigracilaceae > Defluviilinea. The sequence continues at coordinate 3,676 of CAZFDL010000205.1, forward strand.
CGAATCGATCAACATCGAACTGTGGGCTGAATTCGACCAGCCCAGTATGTTGGTCATCAACGAGTTCGTGGTCTCGCCGCAGACGCCCCTGCCGGCAAAAATCACACTGCGCTTCCCCCGCGACGGGAACCTGATCGCGGTGGCATACGAAGCCAACGGGCAACTTGTCAACACACCATTTGAGAGCCCGGCGGAACAAGGCGACTGGCAGACCATTACCTTGAACGTAGAATCGTATGTTCCCTATCGAATCGAATACTATCAGGCAATAGACCGCGAGGGAGGCAAGCGCTCGTTCTCCTTCCAATGGTTTGGTGACTATCCCGCCGAGAGTTTCAACCTGCGTGTGCAACTACCTGCCGACAGCGTGAATGTAAATCCCTCGCCAGCCCTTGATGCGCTCGAATTCACACCCGATGGGCGGCACTTGATCGGCATGATGACCAGATCCGCTTTGAAAATGGGCCAATCTTATCAATTTAAGATCGAGTACGAGCGTGATAGCGACGCGCTCACAGACCTGAGCGCGGCGAATCAAGTGCAACCCTCTGAACCCATAAATGAGGACACACCGGGCCGCGTTTCTGTCGATCAGATCCCCTGGATCATTGGGCTGGTGGGGCTTGCCATGATCGTGTCCGCCCTGCTCTTTTATTGGCGTTCCCTTCGCAGGAATACCTCCTTGCCGGCCCCATCTGGACGGCAACGAAAACGGTCAAACGCCGGGACGGCGGATCCAAGCCAGGCGAGTTATTGCCACGAGTGCGGAACGCGCTCGATGCCGGGCGACCGCTTTTGCCGCACATGCGGGAGCCGGTTACGCGACGGCTAGTAGCGGTCAGCCAAAAAGTCGAACAGACGCGTCAGCGTATCCGATAAACGCAAAACGGCTCTCGATTGCATCGAGAGCCGTTTTTATTCGATCCTATAATTTACAGGGATGGCTATTCTTCCACGGGTACGGGCATGGGCGCGTTCTTGCGCTGCCGGAACGTAATGCGCGCGCGTGTCAGGTCGTAGGGAGACATTTCCATCGCGACGCGATCGCCGAGCAGAATACGGATGTAGTGCTTGCGCATCTTGCCCGAGAGATAGGCCAGCACTTCGTGCCCATTTTCAAGCCGCACACGGAACTGCGTGCCGGGCAGCGCCTCGATCACAACGCCTTCGGCGCGAATTTTATCATCTTCCTTGGCCATACTACTGCCTCCTCTTATTCACCGTCGCGGGTGAATGTGCGTCGCTTGATGCGACGGATTGCCTTTTTCTTTTCCATGCGGCGCTGTTCGCTCTTGGAGACGAACCAGC
>CAZFDL010000206.1:0-4931 GCA_964517905.1 uncultured Anaerolinea sp.
TCTTGCGACACATGGCCCTCAACCATGCCTGTCTGCCAATTCCAGCACCAGCGCACGAGCACGGCGTATTATAATCGGCTTACTTTGCCTGTCAAGCAACATGTTGAAGAGGAGAAATCATGACGCGAATCGTAGTAGATGCAATGGGAAGCGATACCTACCCAACACCCGACGTGGAAGGCGCGGTGTTGGCAGCCCGTGAGTATGGCGTGGATATTATCCTGACTGGCGACGCTTCAAAGATTCAGCCGTTGCTCGATTCGCACAAGGCTGGAACTCTGCCCATCCGCGTCGTCCACGCGCCAGAGGTGCTGACGATGAAGGACAAAGGCGAAGACCTTGTGATGAAGGCGCGCCACAAGGAGGCGCAAAACTCCATGGCGGTGGGTTACGATCTTGTAAAAAACGGCGAAGCGGACGCATTTGTGACAGCAGGTAACACTGGCGCCGCGATGGTCACCGCGTTGTTTCGACTTGGCAGAATCAGGGGCGTCGATCGCCCCGCGCTCGCGCCACCCTTTCCAACCGCATCGGGATATTGCGTTATTCTCGATATTGGCGCGAATCCCGATTGCAAACCTGAAAACCTTCTGCAATTTGGGATTATGGGTAGTGTGTATGCCGAGCGCGTGCGGGGTGTGAAAAAACCGCGCGTGGGCTTGATCTCGAACGGTGAGGAAGCGGGGAAGGGAAGTGAACTGGTCAAAGCCGCGTATCCGCTGCTGGAAAACGCCAACCTGAACTTCATCGGCAACGTGGAAGGAAAGGAAATATTCAACGGTCACGCCGATGTGGCAGTAACGGACGGATTTACCGGCAACATATTATTGAAATCAACGGAAGCGGTGGCGAAATTGCTGATCGAAAAGATTCGCGAGTCGATCAAAGGCGGCGGTCCGCTGGCGATGCTGGGCGGCGCGCTGATTCGACCTGCGATGGGCAAGGTTCGCAAGATGCTCGACCCTGCTGAAGAAGGCGCGGCTCCCCTGCTCGGCGTGAACGGCCTGGTCTTTATCGGTCATGGCCGCTCGGATGCCATTGCCATGAAGAACGCCATCCGCGTGGCGAAAGAAGCAGCCGAGTCGAAGGTGCTGGACGCGATGAGGTCCGCGATCGAGGAAAGTTTAAAGAAGTAGAAACGAAAAAAAAAATGAAAATCATCAAAAACGAAAAACTGATTAAACGGAACGGCCGCATCGGCAGTTGGACCACGATTGCCGCGTTGGCAATCCTGGGCGGAGGCATGTTCTTCTCCTTTTCCGATCCATCGGACCCTCAGCGGGTCATATATTCCATGGTGGCGCTCGTGGTCGGATTCATCCTTACGCAGATCGGTTTATATTTAGGTAACCGCTGGGGACGAAGCCCGCGCCCGGATGAACAACTCGACGCGGGGCTCAAAGGTTTACCGGGCGAATTTACGATCTATCACTATATTGTGCCTGCCTCGCACCTCCTTGTGGGTCCGGCGGGGGTTTGGATTTTGCTGGCATATCGACAGCGCGGGATGGTGACCTATACCAAGAGCCGCTGGCGGGTGGGAGGCGGAGGATTTCTTCAGGCATACATGAGCATTTTTGGTCAGGAAGGAATTGGAAGACCCGATCTCGAAGCAGAGCATGAGATCTCGACCGTAAAAAAATTTCTGGCGAAACGTCTTGAAGAGAACGATGTTCCAGAAATAAATGCCGCGTTGGTTTTCACGCACGAATCAACAGAGATACAATCCGAAGGCGCACCCGTGCCTGCAATGAAGCTAAAACAACTCAAAGATTTCATTCGCCAGAAGGCAAAACAGGTGAAACTATCTGCAAGCCTCACGGAAAAGATCAAGTCAGCCATCGAGCAATGACGCGGTCAACCGAGAGTGCGAGAAAACAAGGGGCGACAGAAAACCTTATTGCGAGTCTGGTTTCACTGACCGGTACGCTGATCGCGTTGTATCCCAGCAATCCAGGCAATATGACCCTGCCGTCGCGCGATTCGGGCGTGTTTCTGTACGTCGCCTGGCGTTGGCTCAGTGGCGACATCCCGTACAAGGATGTGTGGGATCACAAACCGCCGCTCATCTATGTTGTCGACGCCCTTGGCCTGTCAATCACGCCCGAATCGATGTGGGGAGTTTGGATCCTGCAATTCATCTTTCTGTTTTTCACGAGCTACATCATCTACAAACTTTGCGCGCATGAGTTTGGCATCCTCGGCGCGATATCAGCAGTCGTTGTCCTGACCTCGGGCTTAGTCACGCTTCTCGAACAGGGAAACGTGACCGAGGAATACGCGCTGGTTTTCCAGGCGATTTGCCTTCTCTTATTTATGCGCGCGCATCGAGCGGACTACCCGCTTCCCTCCACCTTTTGGCTGGGACTCACGGCGGGACTGGCCTTCAACTTCAAGCAGACCACCCTCGGCGTGTGGATCGCCTTCGCACTGATCCTTGCCTTTACCCGCCTCCGCCAGCGAAAATTCCCGTGGCGCGACGGGCTCGTCTTTCTTGGGGGATATCTCCTCCCAACCATTGCTATCGTCATATATTTTGCCAGCCAAAACGCGTTAACCGATTTCTGGGAACAGGCGTACGCCTACAACTTCATTTACATCAATAAACACGAAGGGATTCGAAGCCTCATCCCGGTATTTTCGAAGGGTTTCCTGTTGCTGGCAAATGGCGGCCTGCTTTATCTACTGGGCACTTCATGGCTCGCAGCGCTTGCATATCTTTGGAAATTCAGGAATGCGAATTTCAATCCGCTTATTTGGCTGCTATCTATCGCATTACCGATTGAAATCTTGTTGATTACCACGTCCGGGCGTTCCATCATCCATTACTATCTGTCGCTACTCCCCGTTGCCTCTGTTCTCATCGCTTCCATGGCTATGACTATTCCAGCGACCCTAGGATCGAGGATTGAGCAGGCCAAGACAATCACCCCTGCCTTTCTCGTGATCGCGACGTTGCTTCTCCAATTTAATCAGACCCGAAATTATCCATCGATTATCGCCGCGTCGAGATTCAACCCACACGCACCTATGATCGACTACGTCAAGCAAAACACCATCGAAAGCGACACAGTTCTCATCATCGGCGCGGAGAGCGTCGTCAACTTTCTGACGCAACGCGAAGCGCCGACGAGGTATGTTTACCAATATCCGCTTCAACTGCTGGGGCGGCGGCCGATGTTCGAGGAATATTTCAACGACATTTTAGCAAACAAGCCCGTCCTGATCATTGACACGCGCGGTAGACCAGCTCTCACAGATAATTTGTATGAGCCTCTTCAAAAGAGGTCACAAATTGTCAGCGACGGCGTTGTTTATCTCGGAGACAATTACGAACAGGTGGCGCAGTTTGGGGACTGGTTTGTGTATCGTTTAAAAGAATCCCTTCTTCCTTCGGGAGAGGGCGGAGGGTGAGATAAATTTATGATACACTTGTTCTATGAATTCAATTGTAGCCATAGACATCGAAACAACGGGACTTAGCGACGAGCGGGATGCCATCATCGAGATCGGGGCGGTCAAGTTCAAGGGACACCGCGTCGAAGACGAGTGGACCTCGGTCATCAACCCCGGCCGGCACATCCCCGAATTCATCACCGGGCTGACGGGCATCAGCGACGCGGAAACGCGCAACGCGCCGAAGTTGCGCGACATCATCCACGAGTTGGAAGCGTTCGTCGGCGATGCACCGGTGGTTGGGCACAACGTCCGCTTCGATCTGGGATTCATCCAAAAGCAGGCGGGAATCCTTCACTACAACGAAGTCATCGACACATACGAGCTCGCCGCGGTGCTGATGCCCACCGCCAGCCGATACAACCTCGGCGCGTTGGGTAAACAGTTAGGCATCTTGTTGCCAGCCACCCATCGCGCGCTCGACGATGCAAAAGTAACGATGGCGGCATTCAACAAATTGCTCGAATTAGCCCGCGAACTGCCACTCGAGATCGTCTCGGAGTTCGTGGTAATGAGCGAGCCGCTCGAATGGGACGCGCGCTGGGTCTTTCAACAGGTCTTGCAAGCAAGGGCAAAAGAGGGCATCAAATCGAAGAAAACCAAAAAGAAAGAGACGCTTTCCTGGTCCGATGATACGAAATTCCCGCCGCTCGACAATCCTGAAACACCTGTCCCCTTAAACACCGAAGAGGTTTCCTCGGTACTTGAATACGGTGGTCCGTTTTCGCAGTATTTCGAATCGTTCGAGCAGAGACCGGAACAAGTGGCGATGCTGCGCACGGTTGCGGATGCGCTTTCGCATGGCAGCCATTTGATGGTCGAGGCCGGAACGGGTGTTGGCAAGAGCTTTGCGTATCTCGTACCCGCCGCACTGTTCGCCAAACAGAACAACACGCGCGTCGTCGTCTCCACGAACACCATCAACCTGCAGGATCAACTCGTCCAACGCGACCTGCCCAGTTTGAGCGAAGCCTTGAATCTCGATTTCCGATTCTCGATCCTCAAAGGGCGTTCGAACTATCTTTGCCCGCGCCGCCTGGAAAACCTGCGCCATTTCGGGCCGAAAAACACGGACGAGATGCGCGTGCTCGCCAAAGTACTGGTGTGGCAATTGAACAACCAAAGCGGGGATCGAAGCGAATTAAACCTCACGGGACCGACCGAGCGCGAGGTGTGGAATCGGCTCTCCGCGGAGGATGATGCGTGCACCACCGAAACGTGCATCAAACGTGCGGGGGGCAGCTGTCCGTTCCACCGCGCAAAGTCTGCATCGCAAACCGCGCATGTGCTGGTCGTCAATCATGCGCTGTTGCTTTCGGATGTCGCCACGGGAAGCAAAGTCCTGCCTGAGTATTCGCATCTCATCATCGACGAGGGACATCATCTTGAAGCTGCAACGACGAACGCACTGTCATTCCGATTGACGCAATACGACATGGATCGCATGATGAAGGAGGTCGGCGGATCGAACGCCG
>CAZFDL010000207.1:0-524 GCA_964517905.1 uncultured Anaerolinea sp.
GTGAAATATCGCAGGATGCTGACGTCAATGCCGTAAAGATGATGATACGCATGGCACATCGCCTCCGCCCCCTTTTTGCTTGCCGCGTACGGCTGGAGCGGTTCACTGCTTGAAGCGGATTCGGGCGTCGGGTACGGCGGGTCCTCTCCGTAGATGCTCGAGGTGGATGCGACAACAAATTTCTTGATTCCATTCTGCTTGCACAGCTCCAGCATGTTCAACGTGCCGATCATGTTCGTCTCGACGAACACCCACGGATTATCCACACTGTAACGCACACCGGCCCGCGCCGCCAGGTTGATGACCGCATCGAATTTTTCATTCTTGAAGCGCTCGATGATGGCCCTGTCCGCCACATCCAGTTTATGGAAGGCGAATCCCTTCAACGCCTGTAATCGGTTCAGGCGATACTCTTTCATGCGCGGATCATACGCGTCGTTCATGTTGTCCACGCCGACGACGGTATGACCGCCCTCTAACAATAACTCTGCTGTGCGCGCCGCGATGAATCCCGCCGCGCCGGT
>CAZFDL010000207.1:534-4910 GCA_964517905.1 uncultured Anaerolinea sp.
CATGCACACGGTGGTTGAGTAGCCGCGAAGCGGCGTATCGAAACCACCAGTAACCTGTGTAACGAATAATTTGATTCAAACTGGTGGTTTCGATACGGGCGGGAGAAGCACCCGCCCTACTCAACCACCGGTTTATCTATAGTCTGACGACCTTCTCGTTGTCCCTTGCAACCTTCCGCGTCGCGTTGCGGCTGTCAAACACGAACTTCGCCGAGTTGACGATCGCCTCATAATCATAAACCTTGTGATCAGTGACAATCACCACCGCATCGGAACCCTTCACCGACCTCATCATATCCTCCACACCGTCCATCTGCCAGCCATCCTTTTCGTGATGAATATGCGGAATGTACGGGTCATGATATTCAACGAGCGCGCCCTTGTTCTGTAGCAAGCCGATCACATCCAAAGCCGGCGATTCGCGCACATCGTCCACATCGGGTTTGTAGGCAACACCCAGGACGAGGATCTTCGACCCTTTCAACACTTTGCCCCTATCGTTGAGCGCGTCCATGATCCGTTCGACCACATAACGCGGCATGTTCGTATTGATCTCGGATGCCAGCTCGATGAAGCGCGCGTTGTAGTTGAACGACTTCATCTTCCACGAAAGATACAGCGGATCGATCGGGATGCAATGACCGCCCAGGCCGGGTCCCGGCGTGAACTTCATGAAGCCGAACGGCTTGGTCGCCGCCGCGTCGATCACCTCCCACACATCCACGCCGAGACGTTCGCACATCATCGCCAGTTCGTTGACAAGCCCGATATTGATCATGCGGAAGGTGTTTTCGAGCAGTTTCGCCATCTCAGCGGCTTCGGCAGTCGAGACGCGGTGCACAATATCGATCGCCTGTTCATACCAAGCCGTGGCCACTTCGCCGCACGCTCCGGTGATGCCACCCATGACCTTGGGCGTGTTCTTGGTGGTGAAATCCTCACGCCCGGGGTCCACGCGTTCTGGAGAGAATGCAAGGAACCAATCTTCGCCCACTTTGAGTCCGTTATCGGTTCCCAATTTCGGCAGGAGCAGTTCGCGCGTCGTGCCGGGATAGGTGGTGGATTGCAATACCACGACCATTCCTTTGTGCATGTACTTCGACAACTCGTCCGCGGCGGAGATGATGAACGACATATCCGGGTCGCCGGTCTGGCGGAGCGGAGTTGGCACGCAAATGCTGACCGCGTCCATTTGTTTCAAAACGGAGAAATCCGTGGTCGCGGTGAGATGACCAGACTTCACCAACTTATCCACTATTCCGGTCTTCACATCCGGAATGTAGGAAACGCCGTTCTTCAGCGAATCCACTTTCCCTGAGTCGGGATCGATGCCCGTCACCTTGAATCCCGCTTCGGCAAAGACGACGGCGAGGGGCAGTCCCACGTAGCCGAGTCCCAGAATTGCAACGCACGCTTCTTTATTCTTCAGTTTTTGAATCAGATCTTCTTTGATTGGCATTCTTTTCCTTGCAGTCCGCTCTCCTTGGGGAGACGGGTTGGGGGGTGAGGTCAAAACAAACTCAACTGCTTCGGATCATCTTCCGGCTTCTCTGCCACCTTCGCAACCGGTGCGGACTTACCCAACCCGGCGCGCGCTTCCTGGAGTAATTCCGGCAGTTTCGCGAAATCAGCCAGGATCGCCGGCTTGAGCGAGGCTTGATGCAGTGCCGCCGCGGGATGGAACATCGCGATCACGTATCGCTCGCCAACCTTTCGCATCTGCCCATGCACCGCGCTGATCTTCGCGCCTGGGAAAAATTTGTTCATCGAATATCTGCCCAACGTTACGATGATGCTCGGGTTGATCGCCTGGATCTGCCGTTCGAGGTATTCGTTGCACGCGGCGAGTTCCTCGGGCAATGGATCGCGGTTTTCGGGGGGACGGCATTTTACCACGTTGCCGATCCACACCTCCGCGCGCGTGACGCCCGCCTGAGCAAGCAGTTGATCGAGAAACTTTCCCGCTGCGCCCACGAACGGACGTCCCTGCTCGTTTTCGTGGAAGCCCGGACCCTCGCCGATGAACATGATCTCGGCGGTGACGGGTCCCTCGCCGGGCACCGATTTCTTGCGCGAGTGATGCAGTGCGCAGTTCGTGCACACGGTTACTTCTTTGGCAATTTGAGCAAGGGTTTCTTCGGCGGTCATGATTGCTCCGGGATCAAGTTTGCACGTTTAAGGTTGAAGGTGTACTTGGCGCGCAACCATCAACCTTCAACCTTCCAACCTTCCAACTTCGTCAACATCATCAGGATCGCGTCTTCGCCATTGTCTTTGTAGTAGTGCGGCCTGCGGCCTGATTCTTCATAACCGAACTTGCGATACATCTCCTGCGCGGCAAGGTTGCTTTCGCGCACCTCCAATACCGATGTAGCCGCGCCTTCGCCCTGCATCATTTGCAAGGCATGGATCAACAACCTGCTCGCGATCCCCTGCCGACGGAACTCGGGGTGCGTGGCTATCGTCGCGACATGTGCCTCGTCCACGAGAAGCCATACCACGAGCATACCGACGATCCTTCCATTAATCTCTGCCACCCACGTACGCGAAGCGGGATTATCCGTGATCTCAAAACGAAACGAACGTTCGGGCCACGGCAGACTGAACGAAACCTGATCGATCGCGACCACCTGCGCGAGGTCATCAATAGTCATTGGGCGGATGTTCATGTTTGAATCGGCGCGGCAGTGTGCAGATAGATCGGCGCGAGCGACGCGATCTCATCCACATCGCCGTTTTGAAAACGCGTCCACGCGAGGTGTGCCAGCAGCGCGGGCTTGCGCTGCGAATCGCCGGGCGTCGCCAACCGAACATTTTTATTTTCACCGATTTTTTGGCGAACTTCATCCGTAAATTCACCGCACACCAGCGACAGACTCTGTACTTCATCCTTCAACGCTTCGACCGACACGACTCGTGCCGGACCCTCAGCCTGCCACAGCCCATGGATGTTTTTATACCAGCCCAGCGCGTATCTCCCGCGCCCGGCCTGGATCGCAACCGCCAGCGGAAGATCGCTCACCGGTTGTGCACGTGCAAGAATATCGAGAGTTGGAATTCCGACGATGGGAATCCCGCGTGCGAAAGCAAGCCCCTTCGCCAGCGCCAGCCCAACTCGCAAGCTGGTGAATGAACCGGGACCGATGGCAACGCCCAACACGGTCAGATCACTCATCCTCACGTTTGAGCGCGTTAACAACTCTTCGACCGCCGGGGCAAGTTCAACCGTGTGGTGTTGACCACTCCGCCATGCGCGTTCACCGACGACTTGCCTGCCATCGTAAACCGCCAACCCCATCCATTCATTAGAGGTATCGACCGCCAGCAGCATCATTCGCCTCCGCGGATTCGTTCGAGCAAGGCTTCGTACCGTTTGCCGCGTGCGCTGAATTTCATCGTGCGTTCGTTCCCGCCGACGTGTTCAAGATGTACCCACAATCTTTCATTTGGAATGAGTCCGTTCATCCGTTCTGGCCACTCGATGATCAGCGCGCCTTCGGCAAGCATCGAGTCGAGGTCGAGTTCTTCTGCTTCGGCTGTGGAATCGATACGATACGCGTCCATGTGGAAGAGTAGGGGCTGGGTAACCCTGCCCCTACCTCCATCGGCGCGGCGATAAAGATTGACCAGAATGAACGTTGGGCTGGAAACTGCATCGAGAGAACCCCACCCCTGTGCGACGCCTTGCATGAGAGTCGTTTTCCCCGCGCCAAGGTCGCCCTGCAAGCAGATCATATCGCCGGGTTGCAACGCTCCGCCCAAACGAACGCCAAATCGACGAGTTTGTTCAGGACTATTGCTTTTCACTTCGATTGTGTGTGAATCAACGGCAAGCATTGAGGGGATTATACCGTGAGGGAGGCAGACAAGGAGATGCTGGTCGACAGGTCAACATTTTCCCTTGCGATTTATTACTTCCGTAACTTCAACACATCCCCAATCGTGCGGGCAATGATCCGCGCGGCTTCGGGCTTGCCAGCGCGGCGGCAGTTTTCGATCACTTTTTGTTTTTCGGCAGGTCGCATGATCCAACGCGTGAGCGCGCGGACCACCTCCTGCGGGGTGGGTGCCCACACGCCCGCGCCCTCCTCTTCAACGAAGGTCACGTTTCCATCCTCCTGCCCCGGCACTTTGGAATACAAAATTATCGGCAGTTGCGCGTTGAGCGCCTCGGCAATGGTGCCGGGACCTGCCTTGGTGACGATAAAGTCCGCGGCGCGCATGAAGTCCGGCATGTCGCGCGTGAAGCCGTAAATACGAATAGGATTCTCCCACCGTTCTGATTCGAGAGCCGCTCTCAGGCGTTGATTCCGCCCGCACACGATGACCAGCCCCACGTCGAGACCAGAAGCGTCTATCGCGCGCGCGGTCTTTGC
>CAZFDL010000208.1:0-4865 GCA_964517905.1 uncultured Anaerolinea sp.
GGACGAAGCGCCTACGAATAGACTCTGTTGCGGCAGTTATACTACGATGCCGCTGGATGTCAACCTTTTTGTCCGGTCAATTTTGTTTAGCCACATCCTGTCTCGATGGTCTTGGGGAGAGACCGCCGTGTTCACCGGACGAGTATCTCAAAGTCTTTGGAGACACCGTGGCTGAAATTTATGGTTAAATCGGCTCATGACAATCCAAGACTCCAATCAAGTTTCGAAAGAAGCCTGGGACGCGAACGCTGAAATGTGGGATGCGCGCATGGGCAATGATGGCAACGACTTCTTCAACATCCTCTGCTGGCCCGTTATCGCGTCGTTCTTCGACGTTAAGCCTGGTTCGGACGTCCTCGACATTGCCTGCGGTAATGGGCTTACCTCACGCCGCCTCGCCGCGCTCGGATGCCGCGTCACTGCCTTCGACTTTTCCGCCAACCTCATCGATAAAGCCAAAGCGCGATCAACCAGTCTCCGGTCTCTACTCTCTTACCATGTCCTCGACGCCACCGACGAGCAATCTCTCCTCTCCCTCGGAAGACAAACTTACGACGCGGCAGTTTCCAACATGGCACTCTTCGACATGCCGGTCATCGAGCCGCTGTTTCGTGCCCTGCGAAGATTGCTCAAACCGAACGGAGTCTTCGTCTTTTCCCTGATGCATCCCGCATTCAACAATCCCTCCGCCGCGTTGATGGCGGAAGAATGGGATGACGGCGAAATCCACACGCGTTACGCGGTGAAGACCACGCGGTACATGACCGCATTTGAATCGAGGGGACTTGCCCTGCGGAACCAGCCTAAACCGCAACTCTACTTTCACCGCCCGATTCGATATTACCTCAACGTCGCCTTCCAGAACGGATTCGTCATCGACGGTTTTGAAGAATGCGCTTTTTCTCCCGAACATCCTCAAAACACAGCCCTGGGCTGGGGCGGAAAATTCAGCGAGATTCCCCCGGTGTTGATTGCCCGTATCCGTCTCACAAATCCCTGATGCCTCGCACCTACCACTTGATCCCGGACAGCTGATTCATGCCACTCATCTATCTCATCATCGAATTCCTAGACGAACTTGTCTTTGGCGTGGGCGAAATCGCGTGGCCACTCCTGCGCGACGATCTTAACCTGACCTATACACAAATCGGTCTGCTCCTCAGTGCGCCGGGGGTCATTGCCGCATTTATCGAGCCGTTCATTGGTGTACTCGGAGATGTCTGGCGACGCCGCGCCCTCATCCTCTTTGGCGGATTGCTCTTTACGATTTCACTCATGCTAACTTCTGCGAGTAATTCCTTCGTCCTTTTGCTTTTCTCCTTCATCCTTTTTAACCCCTCTTCCGGTGCGTTCGTGAATCTGTCACAGGCGAATCTCATGGACTCGGACCCAGTTCGGCACGAACAAAACATGGCACGTTGGACGTTGGCCGGTTCGCTTGGAGTGTTGATGGGTCCGATTCTGCTGGGATTATTCGTTTACCTCGGCCTCGGCTGGCGCGGGACGTATGCCGTCCTCGCCTCCATTTCGACCGTGTGTCTGCTTGCCGCGTGGAGATACCTGCCGCTCGACCGATCCTCGGCACCCTTCCCATCCTTTGGTGAAGTGTTCGACGGATTCCGCGCTGCATTTTCCGCCTTGAAACGCAGGGAGGTCTGGCGGTGGCTGCTGCTCCTCGAATTTGCGGACCTGATGCTGGATGTGCTTTTCAGCTTCCTCGCCTTATATTTTGTGGATGTCGGCCTTGCGACCCAAACGCAGGCCGGAATCGCAGTCACGGTCTGGCTTGCCATGGGGCTCATCACCGACTTCCTCTTCATCCCCATTGTTGACCGCCAGAAAGATACGATTCAATTTCTACGCAGAACCGCACTCGTGGAATTGTTCGCCTTTGCGGGGTTCATGCTCATACCCGGTTTTATCCCCAAATTGGTCTTCGTCATACTCGTCAACCTGTTTAACACCGGTTGGTATTCCATTTTACAGGGACGGTTATATTCCAGCCTGCCGGGCCAATCTGCCAGCATCATGGCGATCGGTGCGGTGACGACTCCCATCGCCAAATTCTTTCCGCTCGCCATCGGCTTTCTCGCCGATCAGTTCGGGCTCGGAGCTGCAATGTGGTTGTTGATCTTGGGACCGATCGCTTTGCTCGTAGGCTTGCCGCGCGAGAAGATGACCGCGACGTCTGAATCATAAACAGCGACATATTCATCCGATGCGCGCAGGGATTGTTCAAGGATCGAAGCTTGCAAGGTAATTCCGCCGTCGGCGTTTGGTCGAATACGGCGAATATAGATGAAATCGAATTCCCACTTTGAAAGACATTCCAGACTTTGGTTCAAGCAAGACTGCGCCTCTGCATAATCGCGCAAACTTTCCCGAAGTGGAAATTCAGGCATCCACTCGTGACCTTGCACAGTGACGAGGCTCGTCCGCCCGGTCTGGGCAGGGAACCATTCCGAAAGCGGATCGCTCAATACGGCGTCGCTGGTCAACACGAGAAAGCGGGATGCCGCGGGCGTATTTTGTTGAATCCATGCCAGTGCCTGCCTCTCTTGTGGCAAGAGTCGGAATTCATTTCCCAATTGGATCGAAAAGATGATGCCAGAAAGAAAGAGATAACCAGTTGCTCCAAGGATGATCCGGCGAGCAAATGGTGAGTGCAGCGATTCATCAGCGGAGGTGAGTCCTTTGAGGGTGGCTTCGAGTCCCCGCACAGCGAGCAGGATCAAGGGTGCCAATGAAGCGAAAGGCGCGGTGCGTGGGTCACCGAGGAAGCTGAGTCCGATCCACGCTGGGAGAAAGAATGCGCGGCGGTAGATGTCCGCCACCAAACCGATCAATCCCAGCATCGCGACAATATCAAGGATCACTTCACCGCTCAAATTGAATTGGACGACGTATAGCAGGGATGACGCGAGATCGCGTGGATGCGCGCCGAGCGCCGCTTGAAACGGCGCCAGCCCATGACGGTTGATGGCAGTGAACCACCACGGAGATGTGAACACCAGAGTGAGCAAAGCGACCGAGGCAGCATGGAGAAAGCTCTTGCGCCCGCGCAGGAAAAAAATTGCAAGCACGATTACGCTGACCGCGGTTTGCAATGCGATCTCTGGATGTGTGAGCGTCAGGAGAGATGCAAAGACCGAGGTGGGCAGCAGGTTGCGAGAATCTCCCGTGGTGAACAGACGATACGCGAACGCCAGCGTAAGATGGGAACAGACCAGCGCGGGTGCACGTGTGACGCCTCCGCCCATGACCGCCCAATCGAAACTCTTGGGAATCATCGAGTAGAACAACGCGGCAATGGATGCGTGGAGTTTATCTTGTGTGAATTGCAGGGAGAGAAAATAGAACGCAAGGATGGCAAGGGAAGAAAAGATGGCAGGCAGGTAGGAAAAAACTGCCAGGAGTGAGATTTTCGAAACCGATTGAAGCAAGCCCGCCAGGTAAAGCCCCAGCGGCGGGTAGACAAAAGGAATGGTTGCATTGTTGTATTCGGTGAATTCGGGCAGAAAAAAACGATTCGCTTGCAGATCGCGCGTCATCTGGTAGAAAAGCCCGCCGTCGTTGACGGGACCATCAGCGTGCATTGGCGCGACGAGGCGCACGATCAGACCGAATAACAACGCAGTGTATAGAATGCGCGTCGCAAATTGAAGCTTGTCCTGCATGGATGTATTTTACTTGCTCTTGTGGTAAAACTTCTCCCGTGTACAGCCTCTACCTCCACATCCCTTTTTGTACGCATCGTTGCGCCTACTGCGACTTCAACACCTATGCGGGACAGGAAGACTCGATTCCGTCCTACGTGGAGGCGCTCTGCAAAGAAATCGAATTTGTCGGCGCGCGATTCCCCTCTCCCCGCAGGAGAGGGGTTGGGTGTGAGGGAAATATTCACACCATATTTTTCGGCGGCGGGACTCCCTCGCTTCTTTCCCCCAGTCATTTTGAATCGATCCTTCGGAGCATCCGCGCCTGCTTCGCGGTGACCGACGACGCGGAAATTTCCATCGAAGCGAATCCGGGCACGGTCACCGACGAGGCGTTGGGTGAATTGCGCGATATCGGAATTAATCGCATCAGCTTCGGGGTGCAATCCGCGAACATGGAAGAACTCCGCATGTTGGAACGCGCTCACGACTTCTTCGCCGTGATCCAAGCCGTCACCTCCGCGCGCAGGGCAGGATTTGATAATCTCAACCTTGACCTCATCTACGGGTTGCCCGAACAGACCCTGCAAACGTGGCAAACATCCGTAAAACGGATTCTTGATCTGCACCCTGAACACATCTCTGCCTACGCGTTGACCCTCGAACACGGCACATCGTTTGGTCGCTGGGCATCGAAGGGACTGCTCCCGCTCCCCGACCCCGACCTCGCCGCGGAAATGTACGAGTGGGCGAGTGAGATTTTCGAAGCCAATGGATATGTTCAATATGAAATTTCAAATTGGGCGCGAGAAAAAAAGGATAAAAGCCGAAGGATAAAAGATGAAATCAATCCATCCTTTGCTTGCCGTCACAACTTGCAATACTGGCGCGGTCTCCCGTATCTCGCCTTCGGCGCCGGCGCGCACGGATACGCAAACGGCATCCGTTATTCAAACGTTCTGCGGATCAAAACCTACATCGAGCGAATTACCAATTACCAATTACCCAATTCTCCAATTCTCCAACCGCTCGACGGCATTGCTCAGGACAAGTCTTCAATCTCCAGCCTCCACTTCCCTCTCTCTCCCGCGGCCGTCAACCATCACAAACAAACTCTCCGCGACGATATGTCCGAGTTCATGATGACCGGTTTGCGCCTGACACAAGAGGGCATTTCAGAGGATGAATTTCAAAAACGATTTGGGACAA
>CAZFDL010000209.1:0-4770 GCA_964517905.1 uncultured Anaerolinea sp.
GCGACCCCTCCCAGCGCGACGAGCCATCGCGTCCATCCGACGGTCAATTGAATCCAACCTAGTAAGCCGATTCCCATCCCCAGCGCGGACAGTCCCACGCGCCATGCGCCGCCTGCAATGGACCCGCCTTCGATTCCGTTTAATCGTCTCCGCATCAGAGTGAAAAGCGCAGTCGCTTCGAGAGCGGTTGCAAGCGAATTAGCTAGCGCCAACCCGCCCAGCGGAAGCCAGCCGATTTTTGCAAAGTATTGCGAGAACAAAATGCTGAACACAACATTTAGTCCCATCGCGATGGTGCCGATGATGACGGGAGTTTTTGTGTCTTGTTGTGCGTAAAAGGCGCGGGTGAGCACTTCCATGATGGAGTGACCGACGAGTCCAGCCGCGAACCACATTAATGCCCACGCCACGAGTTGGACATCGCGCGAATCAAATTCGCCGCGTTGATACAGGAATGCGATCAGGGGCT
Organism: uncultured Anaerolinea sp.; assembly: GCA_964517905.1. Lineage (GTDB taxonomy): Bacteria > Chloroflexota > Anaerolineae > Anaerolineales > Villigracilaceae > Defluviilinea. The sequence continues at coordinate 470 of CAZFDL010000209.1, forward strand.
CGCGCAGGATGATGAGTCCCACACTGGCAGGGACGGCCATCAACAGAATTCCGCGCAGGGAGGCCGCGATTGATCCGCGCATTTCATCCACTTTGCCAAGCGCGTGTTGAGCAGAGAAAGTCGGCAAGGCTGCAATGGCCACCGACTGCGCAATCGCGGCTTGCGCCATGAGCATAAGTGAAAATCCGTATGTAAGACTGGTTACACTGCCTTCTTCCATTTTCGAGGCGAGATTCGTGTTGACCCAAAAGTTGAGTTGAACGACAGCCACACCCAAAAGGCGAGGACCCATTAGGAAAATTACCTGTCGGGTGTTGGGGTTATTCAACTCAAGCGCAGGTGAGTAGGTTCCTTTTTGCTTGAGCAGCGATGGAATCTGGATCACCAGGTAAAATATCGCTCCGATAACCACACCCCACGCCAGGCCGTAGATTCCCATCGAGGGCGCCAGCACGACCGCGCCGAAGATAATTCCAAGTTGGTACAAAGCGGGTGTCAGCGCGGGGATGAGGAAAACCCGATGCGCGTTGAGGATGCCGACGATCAATCCGCCCAAGCCGAATAAGACCGCAGAGATCAGTTGTATGCGAAGCAGTGAAACGGTAAGCCCAAATAGCTCTGGGTCGGCAGAGAGCCCGGGGGCAAGGGCGAAGCGGACTACCTGAGGGGCGAACAAGGCGATTAATGCCGCGAGCAGGCTCAAGGCGAGAGCGACCGTGTTTGCAAGTGCGGAAGCGAGTCGCCATGCCGCATCCTTTTCATCTTTGGCGAGGAGCCCGGTAAAGGCGGGGATGAACGCCGAGCCGAGCGCACCGCCCGCAACCAGAAGAAAAAGAGTCTCGCTCACGCGGTTGGCGGCGAAAAATGCATCCAATTCAGGCGACGCGCCAAACCTATTGGCAACAAGAATGCCGCGCGCAAGACCTGCGAGTTGGCCGAAGAGAATGGCGAACATCACCGTCCCTGCGGCGCGCGCGATCTGGCGATTGGCGTTGGAACTCGTCATGGGGGAGGATTATAATCGTGATGATGAGCGCAGTTACTCAACACGGATATTTGGTCATTGCCGATATTTCGGGATACACCTCGTTCCTCGCAGGGACAGAGTTGGAGCACTCGCAGGAGATCATCGCTGACCTGCTCACCACGATCTGCGAAAAGATCGAATCGGTATTGACGTTGCACAAGTTGGAAGGGGACGCGGTGTTTGCGTATATCCCTGAATCGAGAATTACCCGCGGCGAGACAATTCTCGAATTGATGGAATCCACCTATGTGACGTTTCGCGATAAACAACTCTCGATGAAGCGGGCAACCACCTGTACCTGCAATGCCTGCCGCAACATCCCAACGCTCGACCTGAAATTCATCGCACATCACGGCGATTACGTGATCCAGCAAGTGCGCGACATTCGCGAGATGGTCGGCATGGATGTTAATTTGGTGCATCGGTTGTTGAAAAACCACGTCACCGAGTCTACGGGTTGGCGCGCGTATATGCTGATCACTGAAAAATGCCTCGACCATTTGAATATAAATCTTCAAAATGTACATGTTCAAATGGAGGAGTACGAGCATTTGGGCGAAGTGAAAACCTACAACGTAGATCTGCATCAGCGCTACAAAGAACTGACCGAAGAACGCCGCATTGTGATTGACGAAAAGGATGCCGACGTGGTCTTGCGCGTGGATTTCCCCACGCCTCCTGCTGTGACGTGGGAATGGATGCAAGACCCGCTCAGACGCAACTTGTGGATGCAGGGTCATGTGAAATGGAGTGTCGGCGATAGACCTAAAGGACGCGCGGGCAGGGGCGCGAGTAATCACTGTGCCCACGGGAAGACGATCAGCACCGAAGTGACTCTCGACTGGCGTCCGTTCGAGTATTCCACCATCGATTCGTTTGAGAACGGGAAGAAAACCATGTCTGAAACGATCCGGTTGGAACCATTACCTGCCGGCGGGACGCGCGTCCACGATATCATGCTGATGCACCTGTCCCTGCCGCGCTTCTTAAGGCGTCCGATTGCGAATTTTGTCATGAAGTATCAGATGAAGTATGACCAGTTCCTGAATACTGCGGTGCAACTGGCAAGGGAAGAATATGCAAAGGGTTTGTAACATACTGTTGGTCGTCGGTTTACTCCTCTCTGCCTGCGGGCAAAGTTCGCCGACGCCCGACGTTGAAACCACCGAATCGCCAACTCCGGATACCGAACTCACTCCCGTCGACCTGCAAACAGGCTACGGGGTGCAAGGCTCGTGGTTCGAATTGTATTTCACCGATCCCGTAGACCCGTTCTCCTCGCAAGCCACGGGCGGCGTGGATGGTCCGCTTGTCGCGGCGATCGACTCAGCCCGCTTGAGCATTGACGTTGCCGCGTACAGCCTCACCTTGAACAGTGTTCGCAACGCGCTGTTGAACGCACAGGATCGCGGCGTGACCCTGCGCATGGTGATGGAATCCACGAACATGGATAGTTCCGACGTTGAGATTCTGCTGGAGGCGGGTGTTCCCATTGTGGGCGATAAACGCGATGGTTTGATGCACGACAAATTCATGGTCATTGACAAATCCGAAGTGTGGCTCGGCTCGATGAACTTCACCGACTCGGGCGCGTACGACTCCAACAATCACATTATCCGCATCCGCTCGGCGGAGATGGCTGAAAATTTCACCAGGGAATTCGAAGAGATGTATCTGGAGAACAGCTTCGGGGAAAATGTCCGGCGCGAAACGCCTCATCCCACGCTGACGATCGATTCCACCCGCGTGGATACGTTCTTCTCCCCCGACGACGGTGTGGCGAGTCAGATCGCAACCGTGTTGAGCGGCGCGGACGAGAGCGTTCACTTCCTGGCTTTTTCATTCACATCCAACGACCTCGGCGATATTGTCCGTGAGAAGGCGGAAGCTGGACTTATTGTGCAAGGCGTGATGGACGAGGAGCAGGTCAAATCCAACCAGGGCACAGAGTACGACCCGTTCAAACAAATGGATTTGGCCGTGCGCATCGATGGCATCGACGGACAGATGCATCACAAGGTGTTCATCATCGACGAATCAATCGTCGTTGTTGGATCGTATAACTTTTCAAAAGCCGCGGAGGAACGCAACGACGAGGTCGTTCTCATCATTTACAACGAAGCGATAGCCCGACAATTCATGATGGAATTTCAACGAGTGTGGCAGGTCGCCAATGACTGAAATGTTAAAACTGCTTGCCGTGTTTGCCCACCCGGACGACGAGTCGATGGGGTTGGGCGGTACGCTCGCGAAGTATGCCGCCGAGGGAATCCAGACCTATCTCGTCTGCGCGACGCGCGGGGAACGGGGCTGGTGGGATTCGGAGGGACCCAACCCGGGCTTCGCAGGAGTCGCACGCATTCGCACGCAGGAATTAGAAAGCGCGGGCAAAGTCCTGGGGTTGAAGGAGATTCGTTTTCTGAATTACGTGGACGGCGATCTGGATCAGGCAAATCCAAGTGAAGCCATCGGCAGGATCGTCGCGCATCTTCGACGCATCCAACCACAGGTGGTTGTAACATTCGCGCACGATGGCTCGTATGGGCACCCCGACCACATCGCGATCTCGCAGTTTACGAACGCGGCGGTGGTGTGCGCGGCGGACGCGCGCTATCTGGATGCTGAGAACCAGCCTCCGCATCGCATCTCGAAGTTATATTATTTCGTGGATTCGGAGGCAATAGCAGACCTGTTCGTGAAACATCTCGGACCGATCGAATTCCCCGTGGACGATCAGGTACGCGGTGAAGCCCCGTGGAAGGAATGGATGATCACGACGCGCGTGGATGTTTCAGCGCATTGGAAAACTGCATGGGAGGCAATCTTGTGTCACAAAAGCCAATTACCCAGCCTCGCTCCGTTGTTGGAGTTGCCTGAGGAAGAAATTCGAAATTTATTGAATTTGCAGGGAACGTTCTATCGTGGGATGAGCTTGGTCAATGGGGGAAGAAAAGCGGAAACAGATCTTTTCGAGGGGCTGAGGTAGATAGAAAGACCGGGCAGGTATTGGAAACCTGCCCGGTCCGTTCGTTATAGATTCTGCTTCATCGAGAACTTCAAAGCAGTTTTATAGATCGAATTTATCTTTTCACTCAGCCCTTTTGCTTCGGGATTTCCCTGTTCAGCGGCTTGATCCACCTGCGCGACCAGACCGATCAACGCCTGCATGAACTGATCGTTGATCACCGCCTTGTTATCTTCAAGCATCTTTTCCAGTGAGGCCAGATCGGGCGCATCGAGCAATTGCTCGACAAAAGCAACTTCGGGCGGAGTT
>CAZFDL010000210.1:0-4761 GCA_964517905.1 uncultured Anaerolinea sp.
TCGAAGCGGTGCGCTCGTTGGGGTTGAAGAATGCCGCGCTGCTCGATGTCGGCGGCGGGATCGGGACGATCCATCACGAGTTGTTGAAAGATGTTGCCAGCGAAGCCACGCACGTGGACGCGTCGTCGGCGTATTTAAAGGTCGCCACGGAAGAAGCAAGACGACTGGGGCATGAAGCGCAGGTGAAATTCATCCATGCCGATTTTACCGACGTGGCGGATGAACTTCCGCAAGTGGATGTGGTCACGTTGGATCGAGTCGTGTGCTGTTATCCAGATTTCCGTTCGCTGTTGAAAGCCGCTTCGTCGAAGAGCCGCACTGCGATCGCACTCACGTACCCGCGCGAAACGTGGTACATGAAAATTGGGGTTGGGGTGATAAATTTTTTCCAAAGGTTGATGAGCGATCCGTTCCGTGTATTCGTGCACCCTGTGGCGGAAATGGAGGGGTTGCTGGAGCGCGAAGGCTTCGCGCGCACATCCGTCCGCAGGTTGTTCATTTGGGAGATGTCGCTGTATCAGCGTTAGGTTCGGTATAATCACGGCGAGAAAACACAGACTCGAAAGGTGATGCTCGATGTTCAACGCCCGTTTGACTCTCTCCCTGCTATTCCTTGCTACTCTGGCGTGCGGGTTGCCGTCGGCGACAGCCACGTCGGTTCCTGCGACAGATGCTCCCATCGAACAGCCAACCCTGGTGACGGTTGTACCCGGATCGACCGCCGCGCCGACCTCCACGGTTGTTAGCATTGTGCATGTGGATGTGCCCGGTGAGCTGCCGGCGGTGCGTTCCAGCTTTGCCGGTGATCAGGAGTCGTTCGTCACATCGCCGGAGAAGCGCGCGCCGGGCGGCGACCGCTTCACGTTCGGCAGGTACGAACGCCCCTTCAACGCCGATACGATGGACGTGTACCTCCCGCATCTGGACATCACCGAGACGAGCTCGTACCGCGACAACACCTGGATCTTTTTCACGATCACATTGCGCGCAAGAGATTCGAATCAGGCGTTCTCGGGGAACTATGCCATCGAGATTGACGCGGACATTGACGGGCGCGGCGACTGGCTCTTGCTGGTTTCACAACCTTCGTCCAATTCATGGACGACCGACCGCGTGCAAGTGTGGTTCGATTCGAACAACGATGTGGGCGGGTCGCTTTCGGTCACGGCAGACGATCAAGCCGGGGGGGATGGCTACGACACGAATCTTTTCGACAGCGGCTCGGGGAACGACCCCGACCTTGCCTGGACGCGCATTCCCGCAGCTCAACCGTTCACGATCCAATTTGCAGTGAAGGCATCCTTGCTGGGTATCAACGCCAACGCCTTCATGGCAGGCGCGTGGGCGGGTAACGAACTGCTCCAGCCGGCGATGTTCGATATCAACGATCACTTCACGCATGAGCAGGCCGGCTCGTCACTGACGGAATTCGAAGTGTATTACCCAATCAAGGCGGTCGCAGAAATTGACAACACCTGCCGCGTGGCGATCGGTTTTCAAGCACAGGGCGGTGAGCCGGGGTTATGCCCGCTGGGCTCGGGCGATGGGTGCCCTGCCGGTCAACAAATGGTGTGTGTGAACACGATCTACGGCGAGCAGTGCAGTTGCGCAACACCCTAGTTCGCGCTCGGATTCTGCAAAATTCCCTCTTGACTCTGACATTGTGTCAGAGTGTATATTCCATCGCAAGTAACAACTGATGTTTCGGATCGGTGAGTTCTCGACGTTGACCCGCGTGTCAGTGCGGATGCTCAGGCATTACGACCAGCTTGGTTTGCTGGAGCCGGCGCACACCGATGTGTCGACGAGCTACCGTTACTACTCGGCGGACCAACTGCCGCGGCTGAACCGCATCCTCGCCCTGCGCGATCTCGGATTCTCACTCGAACAGATCGGCGGCTTGCTGGACGACGATCTGCCCTCCACACAGCTGCTTGGGATGCTCAAACTTAAACGCGCGGAGATCGAGCAGGGGATGCAAGCCGAACAAATGAAACTGGCGCGATTGGAGGCACGGATCGGTCAAATGGACGGGCAGGCTGGTCAGGCACACTTCGATGTGATCGTCAAGGCGGTGCAACCTCAACTGGTGGCGGCGCGCCGCGAGGTCGCGCCCGATGACGACCGCATCACCTACGTGTTCGAAGAACTTGAGCGCTACGTGGATCGGTTCCACGCGCGCGCCGACAAACCGCCGATGACCATTTACCACGACCCCGATTATCGCGACGAGGACATCGACGCCGAGGTGGTCGTGCCGCTGACGATGCCCATCCCCGGTTCGGACGAGGTGCGTGTGTTCGAGATGCCGCGTATCGAACGAGCCGCCTGTGTGGTTCATGCGGGCAGTTACGCGGCGGTCTATCAGGCATACAACGCATTGCTGGCCTGGATCGAAGCGAACGGCTACTGCATGACCGGACCCATCCGTGAAGTGTATCTGGGCTACAGCGCGGAGGGGTTGGGCTTCGACCTTCCGCCCACGTATCTCGCGAAAGACGCGAATGAGTTTGTCACAGAGTTGCAGTTGGAAATCGAAAAGTAATGAAGTCGTTGCGACGAAGCAATCTCCTCGCAATGCCAAATAAGATGGAGAACCCATGGCACATTACCTTGTCCGGGCAAATTATCACCAGAACCTGTTAGCCGAGTTGCGCAAGCGGCTCGATAGCGGCGAGATTCAAAAGATGCGTCCGTTCGGGACGGCGCTGCAATACAGCCTCGACCATGCGCGGGTCGACCCGCAAGGGGATGGCTGGCTGGTATGGGAGGAAGAGGATTATTGCGTGCCGCCTCTCGCCCAGGAGCGCGCCGCCGTGCTGGATACGTACTTCACGAATCTTGGCGTGGAGAAAGTGCAGGCGGGGAAGGGTTGGGAGCGGATCGAATCCTTGAAAAGGATTTGGGAGAAATAACGAGTCATTTCAACTCCGAAGAGGTGACATGGACTGCATGTTCTGTCCTCTGTCGTCACGGCGCCGCGCGACGCCTTCGGGATCATTTTACGGAGAGCATTTATGAAATACAAACGATTTGGTCAAAGCGGATTGCACGTTTCAGAGTTGTGCCTCGGCACGATGACCTTCGGCGAAGACTGGGGTTGGGGCGCGTCAAAAGACGAGAGCAGGAAGATATTCGAGGCGTTCGCCGAGGCTGGCGGCAATTTTATCGATACGTCCTCCAATTACACCGACGGGACCAGTGAATCATTCGTCGGTGAGTTCGTGAAGAGCGAGCGGGACCGTTTCGTGATCGCCACAAAATATTCCCTGCGTGTGGGCAAGGGACACGGATTCGACCCGAACTACGGCGGCAACTCGCGCAAGAGCATGGTGCGCAATGTGGAGCACAGCCTGCAGCGTTTGAACACCGATCACATCGACCTGCTCTACCTGCACATGTGGGACTTTATGACACCGGTCGAGGAAGTCTTGCAGGCGGTTCAGCATTTGATCGCTGCCGGAAAAGTGTTGTATTTCGCGTTCTCAGACACGCCCGCGTGGGTGGTATCGCACGCGCTTGCCAAAGCGGATGGCTTCGGCTGGCCGCGTCCCGTCGCGTTGCAGGTCCCGTACTCGATCATGGACCGCGCCGTGGAACGCGCCGAACTGCCGATGGCGCGCGAGTACGGACTGGCGGTCTCTGCGTGGGGCATGTTGGAAGGCGGCATTCTCACCGGCAAGTACAGTCAGACCTCTCCCGAGCCGCGCCGCGAATCGGACGTGGACGAACGCGGGTTGAAAGCCGGCGAGGCTGTGGCGAGGGTCGCGCGCGCGGCAGGCTGTTCGCCGGCCCAGGTCGCCATCAATTGGGTGCGGCAAAAGCCCGGGGGCATCTTTCCAATTCTCGGCTGCCGCACGCTCACGCAGGCACAGGATAATCTCGGTTGTTTGAATTCCCAGCTGAGCGATGAGCACATGAGCGAGCTGGATTCACTTGCCGAGTTCAAACTGGGATTCCCGCTCGGCTTTCTCAAGAGCGATCACGTCGGCCATCTCATCTTCGGTGAGACACTTGCGCGGCTGGCGGACCGACCCGCGTAGACGAAACTCAGTCCCGGGTTTTCTCCTCCAATCGCAGCGGACGTTGCATAACGTCCGCTGCGACTTAATCACCCTTTTGTAAGGGTGAGAATCTCCCCTCCACTTGTATAATGTCTTCATTATGAACTTCCAATTCCCCCAAGGAACTTCCATATGAAGAATTTGAATCGCGCGCTCTCCATCCTTGTCGTCGGCGTTACGCTGCTTGCGGCTTGTGGAGGGGGAACGCCTCAAGCCACAGACGAGCCGGGGAGCGCGACCCAGCCTCCCGTCGCGACCGAACCGCCGGGCATCACCGAAGTCCCGATCGAACCGACGGAAACGGTGATCGCCATCCCGGATCTCTCCGGTCCTCCCATGGAAGTGGGTTCGCAATTCCCGTACGTGGATGGAAGTGTGTTGGTGGCGGTGCCGGGCGGCCCGTTCATCATGGGGCATGGCGGAGACGATAACCCGATCCACGAAGTGGTGGTGAGCGATTTCTGGTTGTATCGCTCGAAGGTGACGAACTCGCAATTCGCGTTCTGCGTGGCGCTGGGCAAATGCACGCCGCCGAACACCGAGAAGAACGACGGCTACGGCGACCCGTTGAAAGCCAATCACCCGGTGACCGGCGTGAATTACGATCAGGCCGCGTCGTATTGTTCGTTTGTGAATGGACGATTGCCGACCGAAGCCGAATGGGAGAAAGCCGCGCGCGGTCCCGAGGCGAACATTT
>CAZFDL010000211.1:0-4720 GCA_964517905.1 uncultured Anaerolinea sp.
TCGGTCGCTTGGGGGAGGCATGTTCGTTCAGGGAATATCAAATCGGGACCGGGCTGGAAAGTACTGCTGGACTTTTATGGCTATCTGAAGGTCTGAAAGCTTCCCAACCTCTTCGATGCTGAGGATATATCCTGCTAGTCCTTCACCTTCAAGCCGCTTCTGAAGTTCAAACTTGGCTTCTGCAGGCCCGAAGATCCGTATCTCTGTCGCATCCCGAATATGGACGATGATCTTGTCATAATATTCGCCAAGGCGATTCCAGAAACGCGTGTCGCGAGCGTTTTCCGGCTGGCCATCGCCGGGGACAACGGCAGAGTGAAGAACATGATGCTCCATATCGGAGGTGATGATCCTCTTGGCTTCAATATTATTAGCGATGCTTACAATGACCGCCTTTTTGCGGTCGAGCCACAATCCAACTCTTTTGTTCATTCTTGTTTCTCCTTATTCCAATACACATCGGCACGTTCGCTGAGATCAATACCTGAATGCAGATCGCGAATAATCTCCACCCTCACCGGGGCAACCACTGTGAAAACGATCCGTAAACCCTACGGATTCGATGCCACTGGAAGAGCAAAACTGGCAGGAACGCAGGAAAAACCCAGGCCAATTGAATATGATTCCTTGGCGCCGTCATGGCCCGGGTTAAATGCTCCGGATGAGTCGAGCAGGTCGAGGTCAGGTGAGATCGCGATCATCAAAAGCGGATTGTTCTCGAGTTCCTGACCGGTTATCATTCCATTATTGTCCGAGTCGAATACTTGTAAAAGCGTATTGCTCAGCTCCTGATCTGCTTTGATAATTTGGTTAAGTCCATCTGACATGGCCGGAAGTAGCTTGCCGCGCAACACCTCTCCGGTAATGCCGCCGCCCAACTTGCCGTTTTGGCAACCGTCTACGCTCAAGTCGGCTTCGATACGAACTCCGATCAAGTCCACATCAACGGATTGACCCAGCAGGGATATCTGGATCTTTGCCGTCCCCGGACCGCCCGCGAACTGGCCGTTCGCAAGGGAGCCGACGATCGGGGAATAGGCAGGCACACCGGAATCAAGCGTGAAATTGTCAGAGCCATCAAATTGCGGCGGCGATTGAGATTGCAGTCCGAGCGTTATGGACCACGAAACGCTCGGATCATTCATGGGATCATCAGCACGCACCACATGAAGCGACACGATCTGACCGTTGTTAACCGCCTGATCTAACGACGGCTGCAATTCAAGTTTCGGGACTGCTGTGGTTAGCAGCGAAAGTAATTGTCCAAATTTGTTGTCGGTATGCCCTTGCGAGTCCTCGTCCACATTCAGCGCCAGCGCTTCTGCCTGCGTCTGCGTAGTAGGCAAGGTCAGCTTGTTTGTGACGAATAGATATTGCGCGCCGCTGGCAGGCTGAACTTGTGGGGTTCGAGTCGGGACTGGCGCAGGCTGGACGAGTGCGGTACAAGCGGTTACTACCGATAAAGTCAGGATGATGCCGGCAAGGAGGATAATGTTGTTTCGTGTTTTCATAGTTGATCTCTCATTCGATGTGTGCGTATCAAGATCATCATACCGTGGGTATGCCGAATCCACATCCGTCAGGCGGGGAGTGTTGACCTCCAGCAGTTGGGGGAGGCGGCGTTCACTTAGCTGGTCAAACGCGGCGATGTTTTTCCTCGAAGCAGAAAGGTCAACACAAACCCTGCGACAAATCCACCGATGTGCGCCATGTAAGCCACACCGCCGGTGTCGGCTGTATTGGCTAGGGATCCGATACCGCTAAACAATTGCAGGACGATCCAAAACCCGATGACCATCAACGCAGGCAGCTGAATGACTCGTTGGCCCTGCAAGACCCTGACTCTGCCCTGCGGGAAAAGCAGGAGATAAGCGCCGAGCACACCTGCAATCGCCCCGGACGCTCCCAGATTCGGAATGGAGGAATCCATGCTAAAAGCCAACTGGGCAAAAGTTGCGCCAAGCCCACATAGCAGGTAGAAAAGTAGGAACGTGCCATGCCCGAAACGATCTTCTACGTTGTCACCGAAAATCCATAAGTAGAGCATGTTACCGCCCAGGTGAAGCCACCCGGCATGCATGAACATGGAGGTCAAGAGCGTTGGAAAATCCGCAAGTGGGTTGCCAAGGAAGCGGCTGGGAACGAAAGCCCACTGTATGATAAATGCCTCACCGCCGCTCATCTCGATGAAGAAAAAGAGGACGTTGATGGCGATCAAGGCATACGTAACGAGCGGGGTGGTTCTCCGACCACTATCATCATCACCAATGGGTAACATAGAATCTTCTCCTTTAGATTTTCTTTCTTGTTTATGAGTGTTGTATAAAATAATTCATAATAAAAATTTTGGGAAATTATCCATTCGTTTTTTTGAAATCAATAAATCCTTGCTGTACATCCACAGATATGAGTTGGACACGAAGCCGGTTGCCGACATCCAAGCCTTCGTAACCCTGTACCAGTTTTCCTTCCGTAGGAACCGCCAGCAGGCGGACCCAAGTGCCTTTTTCAGAGGCCCCAGTCACGATTGAATCGAAATTCTCACCGATTCTCGATTCAAGCAGGAGAGCGGCGGCAGATTTGGCGACGCTTCGTTCCACCTTATTTGCCGCATCTTCCGCTTCCGTGCAATGTGTTGCCAAGACATCCAGTTCTTCTTTACGATACGGCGCGGGCCTCCCTTCCAGCGCTGCTTTCAACAAGCGCTGAGTGAGCAGGTCTGGATAGCGACGATTCGGGGCTGTCGAGTGACCATAGTCCCGGACGGCGAGACCAAAGTGCCCCGGGGTATTTCCATCGGGAGTTTCAGCAATATATTCGCCTGCACCCAAAAGCTTGATCACAGCCAAAGATAAATCGGGAAAGCGCAGGGGATCGTCCGCTTTTTCCATTATAAGAAACTCTTCCAGCGCTTTTGAATCTGGAATCTCTGGCAGTTTGAACTTGCGTTCCGCGGCAATTTCAACAATCCGATTCCAACGTTTTGGAATACGAACGACCCGGCGCAGGGAGGGAAATTTATTCGTCGAGAGATAACGTGCGGTCACCCCGTTCGTAGCAACCATGAAATCCTCAATAATCTGCTTGGCGCGATTTTTTTCCTCGATCTCAAGCGTACGGATTTGATCTCCATCGAATATCGGTTTTGCTTCAATGGTCTCCAAACTCAGCGCCCCTTGACTAACCCGGCGATTTTTCAGGCGTTGTGCCACACTGTCCTGCATTTGCAGGTTCCCAGCCAGCCCCTCTACCACAGAAACTCCATCAGGAATGCGTTCGTTATTCTCCAACCAGGCGGCTACGCCGTTGTAATCAAGTTTCGCATGATTACGGACCCATGCATTGTAGATAGTGGACTCCTGCACTGAACCGTCTACACCAACCACCATTTCGACGACAACGGCGAGACGATCTTCATTGAGGTTCAGGGAGGTAAGGTCGGTGGAAATCTTTTCCGGGAGCATCGGGAACATCTCAGCAGCGGTATAAACCGAGGTGGTGTTGTGACGCGCGTGTTCGTCAATCGCACAATCCTTTATCACGACCGAATCGACATCAGCGATGGCGACCAAAATCCTGACCTTGTCCGGGGGTATTGCCTCGGCAACCGTAAGTTGATCCAGATCGCGCGAGTCGTTGTTATCAATGGACGCCCAGAGAAGGTTTCGCAGATCTCGAATCCCGGAAGAGCCTGCGAACAACGAACCGTCCGCTTGTATGGTGGGTTTCTTTAGTCGTCCAACTTCGGCGAGAGCTGCGGCAGAAAAATCGGGCAGTAAACCCCGCTCCAACATCGCGTTGTGGGCGATGCGCTGTAGAATAACGCGATGATGTGTTTCGTTTTTATTCATACAATTTCCTTCTCAGGATCCAAACCATGTGATCTCCGTAACAAATTATGACCTTCGCGGGACTAGTAATTAAGAAGTAGGCGCTAACCATTTTCCCAGTCGGAGGAAGGCGTCACGGGTAAAAATGGATTGGAGGGTTCAACCGGCAAGCCAGCCTGCAGAACTGGCTCAGCCCTCTTTAGAAGTGAGTTGAGCCGCTCCATGCTACTGGCAATCAACGGCGGACGAGGTTCATTCATCAGATTAACGGTATCCGAAAGGAGCGCCTGTCGTTCTTTGAGATCCGAGACCTGAGCTGCAGCTCCTGAAGCGATGCGATTGCTTACCAGCAGATTCCATAATATTTGACACACCATCGACAAGGGCGGTGTTACAAGGATACCTAGCAAGCCAAATGCGTCTGCCATCGCGAGCAAGATAATCAGGGTCAGAATCGGGTTATCCCATTGGCGTTTGAAAAGGCGGGGCTCGACCCATACTTGCAGTATGATTAAGATTGCCAGTGTATAGAGAGTTGTAGATAAGCTCAATTCCACACCGGTCAGCAACCCCAATACCAAAGGTGGAATGATCGCCAGGGCCGCTCCAACAACAGGCACCAGCCACGCCAGAGCGCCGATTAATGCCAACAATATTGGATAGGGAGAACCAAGCAGCCAATAACCAAGGCTCAATAGCAATCCTGCAAGGACGCTTTGAACAACCTCGCTGCGTATGTACGCGCCAAGGTCGGGTTCGATCGTCCGCCAAATGCTCCGCGCATGTTTGCGTACTTCAGACGGAAGCAGCGAGAGCCAGAGCCGTTCAAAATGAATCTGGTTGATACTCCAGTAGAGACTCAAAAACAGAATAACGACCACGCTGCTCAC
>CAZFDL010000212.1:0-4680 GCA_964517905.1 uncultured Anaerolinea sp.
CGCGCTGAGTGGAGGCTGAACGAAGTGAAGCCGCAGTGGAGGCGCACAGGATTAATAACCGCTTCTCTCTTGACCTCAACCTGCTTCGCCACTACAATCGCGTTCGTGCCGCAGTTCATCTGCGGCACGAACGCTGGATATGAACTATGTTTGAAAACCTCACCTCACGCCTCAACCAAGTATTCGACCAACTTCGCCGCCGTGGCAAACTCTCCGAAGCGGACGTGGATGCCGCCATGCGCGAAGTGCGCCTTGCCCTTCTCGAAGCGGATGTGCATTTCAGTGTCGTCAAAACCTTTATCGCGCGCGTGCGCGAACGCGCGGTTGGTGCGGAAGTGTCGAAGGCTTTAGTGCCGGGTCAGCAGGTCATCAAGATCGTCAACGAGGAGTTGATCGCAACTCTCGGTGAACCCGCACCGTTGAAATTTTCAGGACCGAAGCCGCACGTAATAATGATGGTCGGTTTGCAGGGTTCAGGCAAGACAACCCACGCAGGCAAGATCGCGAAGATGCTCCGATCGAAAGGGGAGAGGGTGATGCTCGTCGCGGGTGACCCATATCGTCCTGCGGCAGTGACGCAATTACAGCAACTCGGCGAGCGGATTGATGTGCCGGTCGAGTCGGATTTGACTGTCAAACCGCCAGAACTCGTGAAGCGCGCGTTTGAGAAAGCCGAAAAGGGCGGATACGGCGTGATGATCGTGGATACAGCGGGACGGTCGCAGTTGGATGCGGAGTTGATGGACGAGTTGAAATCCATTGTGGCGAAAGTCCCGCCTGCGGAAATTTTGCTTGTGGTCGATTCCATGATCGGACAGGAGGCGTTGAACATCGCGCAGGGTTTCCGCGACAACATTTCGATCACGGGGCTGGTGATGACGAAAATGGACGGTGATTCGCGCGGCGGCGCGGCGATCTCGATCCGTTCCGTAACCGGTGTGCCGATCAAGTTTATCGGTACGGGTGAAAAACTTGACGCGCTTGAAACGTATGACCCCGCGCGGCTGTCGTCGCGGATTTTGGGCATGGGCGACATGATCGGCTTGATCGAAAAAGCCGAAGCCGCGTTCGATCAAGAGACCGCGCAGAAATCCGCCGAGAAGATGATGAAGGGGCAGTTCTCGCTCGAAGACTGGCTCGACCAGATGAAACAGATGAAAAAGATGGGACCGCTGGCGCAGATCATGGATATGTTGCCCGGGCAAATGGGGCAAGCCGCGCGTCAGATCGACCCGAAGGATATCGAGAAGAATTTTAAATCCACAGAGGCGATCATCAATTCGATGACGTTGAAGGAACGCCGCGACCCTGAAATTTTGAACGCCTCACGCCGAAGGCGGATCGCCGCTGGCTCTGGCATGGAAGTGCAGGATGTGAACCGCCTGATCAAGCAGTTCCGTGAAGCGCAGAAGATGATGAAGATGTTTCAGAAGACAGGTGGAAAAGGGTTGGGGAAGCTGTTTGGGTAGGTTGGTGTTTCGCACCAACGGGCGGGGTTATATCGACTAGTTATTACGTACATCCTTTTGTGCGACGATTTCCTTGGGCAAGGTGGGAAGCAGTCCCCGGTTCATTTTTACAGATTTATTGATCCTGAGCTGAACTTAGCAACTTCCTTTCTCCCTCCTCTCTTCACACCGAATTCACAAGCGAATCCTATACTCTGGGCATTAGTTCACACAAAAGGAGTGAAACATGAACGGAAAAATTGGTTTACGTATCGTCTCGGGATTGGTCTTGCTCGCGGTCATCGCCGCCATCGGTTTCTTCGCCTTTCAGGCTGGCGTTGCCCAGGGCTCGCCGATCACCATCGAAGCGCCTTCGGGCGAATCGATTCCCGCGCCGTATCCGCATTATGGATATGGATATGGGATGCGAGGTCATCACCCATTCACATGGGGTTTCGGATGCTTGATTCCTCTCTTCGCGGTGTTCCTGCTCGTTCTCGCACTCAAGTCCTTCCGCGTGATGATGTGGGGTCCGCGCTGGGGACATCACATGGGACATTGGGGCAGGCATTGGGAAGGTGGCGTCCCGCCGATGTTCGATGAGTGGCATAAGCGCGCGCACGGCGAATCGTCAGAAGAAAAGAAAGAATAATATAATGGATCGCGTAGTAGGGGCGGGGTCACCCCGCCCCTACAGAATCGAATGAAAACCATTCTCGTTGTAGACGACGAACCCAAGATCACCCAACTCGTGCGCGATTATCTCGAGCGCGCGGGATTTGGCGTTTTGATCGCGCACGACGGGAAGAAAGCCTTGTCGCATGCAAAGACGGATAAACCCGATGCGGTCATTCTGGATCTCGGCCTGCCTCAGCTGGACGGTTTGGATTTCACCCGCGAGTTTCGCAAAACATCCAACGCGCCGATCATCATGCTCACCGCCCGCGCCGAAGAATCGGATAAACTCATCGGTCTCGAACTCGGCGCAGACGATTACATGACCAAGCCGTTCAGCCCGAAGGAACTGGTGGCGCGCGTCCGGGTAGTATTCCGTCGGATTGAGAATGCCTCCAGCATGGGCTCGGAAATGATTCGAGTAGCAGATTTGGTTCTCGATGTGCCTCGCATGCGTGTCACTGCAGAAAGGCGCGACATCGAGGAATTGACTCCCACCGAATTTGAGTTATTTGCGACCTTAGCTCGCCAGCCCGGACGCGTCTTCACCCGCGCCCAATTGCTGGATGCGATTCACGGTGTGGCATTTGAATCGTACGAGCGTGCGATCGATGCGCATGTCAAGAACATCCGTCGCAAGATCGAAGTCAAGGCGGGTGAGCCGAAGTATGTGCTGACCGTGTACGGCGTTGGTTATAAGCTTGCGGATAAATAACGAATGGGTAGGTGTGGAGCATGCTTCGCACCTACAAACACAATGAAACATCACCCACCCTTTCGCCATCGACCGCCCTGGTGGCCCGAAAATGAAGAATGGCCGCCCAAACGATGGCAAATGCGCCGTGGGCCATTCTTCTTCCGCAGAATGGGATGTTTTTTCATCCTTTTCAGTTTCTTTGCTTGTACCGGGGTCATGGCGCTGCTCCGCTTCTTCCTCGATCCGTTCGTTGATTTTCACGGCGTGCCGCCGCTCGATCGCCCCGACTTCATTCTCCCGTTTGGGTTCGCAGGTTTGCTAATCTTGATCGGGGCTGTATTTTTCGGCGTACGTAATCTTCGGCGCATGTCGATGCCGTTAGATGAGTTGCTTGAGGCATCGAGTCGTGTGGCTGACGGTGATTTCGCCGTGCGCGTGGAGGAGAGGGGACCGTTTGAGGTGCGCGCGTTGTTGCGCGAATTCAATGCCATGGCGGAAAAACTGGAGTTGAACGATAAGCAACGCCGCAACATGCTGGCGGATATTTCGCATGAGCTCCGTTCGCCGATCACGATCATGCAGGGGAACCTCGAAGGAATGATTGACGGAGTCTATCCGATCGATGCGGAGCGGTTGAACTCGCTGTACGATGAGACCCAGATCCTGGCCCGGCTGGTGGATGACCTGCGGACGCTCGCGCTCGCAGAAAGCGGCTCTCTGAAAATAAAGAAGGAAGCAACAGATCTCGGTTTGTTGATTCGGGACGTTGTTTCAGGGTTCGAAACGCAGACGAAAGAAAAGAATATCGGTGTTGAATTAGTTGTGAGCGATGTGGACGTGGTTGACATCGATCCTTTGCGTGTCCGTGAGGTGTTGTCGAACATCGTAGCGAACGCGGTGCGGTACACACCCGCCGGGGGCGAGATACAGGTTGGGTTGACCGAATCAACCGTCCCTGAGAAGCGCGACCCGTTGGCAGGCGAAGCCGTGTCTCAACGAAGCGTATCCATCTTTGTCCGGGATACCGGCGAGGGAATCCAAACCGAAGATCTAGGGCGCGTCTTCGACCGATTTTACAAATCCAGCGACTCAGGTGGGATGGGTCTGGGATTGTCGATCGCGAAGCACTTGGTGGAAGCACACGACGGGAAAATTTGGGCGGAGAGTGAAACTGGACAGGGAACGAAGATTTCATTTACGTTGCCTACGTAAGGGCGTGGTAAAATATGCGCCTGTGATTTCAGCCCGCATGTGTCCTTTCGCACACCTCTCTATGCCTGCCTGAAACACAAAACACATCAAGGAGATATAGTAAGATGGTTCGAATTCGTTTACGTCGTATCGGATTGAAGGGTCAGCCCACCTATCGCGTCGTCGCCGCGGACAAAGAGTCCCCTCGCGATGGCCGCTTTCTTGAAATTCTGGGTTTCTACAATCCCCGCACCCAACCTGCAACAGTTCATTTGAAGGAAGATCGCGTGTTTCATTGGATGAAGAACGGCGCTCTGCCGACCGAGTCTATGGCGCAGGTGTTCAAGGCGTCTGGCACGCTCGAACGCTGGGAGCGCTTCAAGAAGGGCGAAGCTGTCGAAACGCTCGTCGCAGAAGCCGCAGAGGCTGAAACCAAGCGCGGCGCCTCCACTAAAACAGGTAAGAGCTAATTCTAGAGTCGTTGCGAGGAGCCCGTTTGTTGCGGCGAAGCTTACACCCGGTTAGGTGAATATGTTCCGGGCTAGCGCTAGCGCAATGACATGGATGAAATTATGAAAGACCTCATCGAATACATTGCCAAGTCTTTAGTCGAGCATCCTGAGGAAGTCCAGGTGAGCGAGTCTGGAGGCGGTTCCAGAGTCCGAGTCG
>CAZFDL010000213.1:0-4676 GCA_964517905.1 uncultured Anaerolinea sp.
ACCTCGATTTCTACCTGCAATCGTACAGCAACCGCGGACACTACAACAGCGACGCATTCCGCTCCGATCCCAACCAGTACCTTTATTATCACATCGGGTTCGATGAGTTTGCCTACGAGTTATTGCGCAAAAGACGGACCGAGACTTAAAGAGGAGGCGATATGACCAGTTCCTACATCACCAGTACAGGTTCATTTCTGCCGGGCGAAGCGGTCGACAACGAGAGCATCAATCGCTTTCTGGGCAGGGTCTTTGGCGAATCGCGGGTGCAAAACAAGATCCTCGCAGTCAACGGTATCCACACCAGACATTATGCACTGGATAAAAAGCAGAACGCAACCCACACCATCTTCGAGTTGGCATCCAACGCGGTGAAGACCTGCCTTGCAGACAGTGCGCCTAAAATCGATTATCTATCGGCGGGCACCACCCACGCGCCGATCCTTGCGCCGGGAATTTCATCCCTTTTGCACGACCAGTTGAGCAAGGACAGGGTCATCACCCACCCGGTGGAGGTCAACTCGAATTCGGGTATCTGTTCATCAGGCGCGCAGGCGATCGTGAACGCGAACCGCGCGGTAAGATCGGGAGAGGCGAAGGCGGCGGTGTGTGTCGGCGTCGAGCAATCTTCGGACGGGCTAAAGTCGAAGAACTTCCGTACGACGTATGACATTCCAAACATCCTGCGCGATGTACGCAAGTCCAAGTGGTTCATGTCCGTTTTCCTGCGTTTCATGCTGTCTGACGGAGCAGGCGCGTTCCTCGTCGAACCACAGCCACGGGAAAGAGGCGTCTCACTGCGTATCAACTGGACATATTCACGTTCGTTCGCCAATCAGGCGCCGCTCTGCATGAAGATCGAAAGCCGCCCGATGATGTTGACCCAGGATGTAAAGATCCTTGCCAAATACATGGCGCCGCTTTCGAAAGAAGCAGTGACCGGCGCGCTGTGCGAACACGACGAGACGCTCGACAGCTACACGGTTGTTTTGCCTCACATGTCTTCGTATTATTTCGAGTCGTCAGTGAAAAAGATCATGGCGGAGCTCTCCCCAAATCGCGAGGTCCCCTACTGGACGAACCTGCGGACGGCGGGCAACACCGGCGCGGCAAGCATCTTCATCATGCTTGATGAATATTTGAAGACCAAGCCTGTGAAGTCGGGAGATCGGCTTCTGCTGTTCGTCCCGGAATCGGGCCAATTCAACTACGTGTTGATCAGCCTGATCGTAGTTTAATTGTCATTCTGAGGGAGCGAAGCGACCGACACCGACCTGCGGCGGGTGCAGGTGAGAATCCCGCCGCGAAGCGGCGAGACCCTTCGCTGCGCTCAGGGTGACACGTATTGTTTTCGAACAGGAACAATCCCAAATGAAAATCGCGGTCATCGGCGCCGGGTGCAGCGGACTCGTCACGCTGAAATACCTTCTCGAGGCGTATCCAGCGGAGGACATCGTTTGCTTCGAGAAGAGTCATTCGGTGCGCGGCTGTTGGGGGAACCCGCGCGCGGACTTTGTCTCCACGTCCACAAAATACACTACGCAGTTTTCGTGCTTTCGCAAATGGAGCGCGGACGTAACGCCCCAAAAGAATTACGAAGAGTTCTATCGCGGCGCCGAGTTTGGCGATTATCTGGAGGAGTTCGCGGCGCATTACCGCTTGAAGCAATGCATCCGCTTCGGCGTGCAGGCGCGTCATCTTATGTGGAGAGACGAATGCTGGGCGCTCACGGTGGAAGAACACGGAAACGAAGAAACGCACACATTCGACGCGGTATATCTCTGCACAGGCTTGGCGAATCAAAAAGCGCCGCCAAACGCTTTTGGCATTCCCGTCACGGAGGATCCCGAAGGTGTGCGCGATTCAACCGTCGTTGTGATCGGCGGGGGCGAATCCGCATCGGACGTTGCCAATCATCTGGCAAAGCCGGAACACAACAACAAGGTCTACCTCTCGCTGCGGTCGGGCATCCGCGTCAGCCCGCGCTATCATCCCATCCGCGGCGTGCCGTCCGATTTCTTGCGAAACCGCCTGTTGATGTCGTTCGGCAAGGGCGCGCGCAATTGGGTCGGTGAACGATTCGTCACATTCCGCATCCGCTTCGATCGGCTGTTGGCAAAATTGTTTCCACATCAACAAGCGAGCGCGAGCCCTGATGAGCAAGCTCGGGCGTTGCGGCGCGAATGGGATCTGAAACTCAAAGCCCGCGCCAAGGGCGGACTGTTCAACGTCTTTCACAACAAGAGCGACGATTTTCTCGACGCGGTGGCCGAGAAGCGACTGCACATCATCGGTCCCGCACTGGACGATACGTGGACCGAATACTTCGATTTCGATCAGACCACCACGCTTCCTCTCACCCCCGACCTGCTCCTCTATTCAACGGGCTATAGTTCACGCCTGACCGACCTTTCGGACGACATCCGCTTGAAGGATTTTTACTTCGGCTGTGTGCACACGGACCTGCCGAACCTGTTCCTCATCGGTTTTGCGCGACCGATCATCGGCAACATCCCGTCCATCAGCGAGATGCAGGCGCGCTACACCGTAGGTCTGCTCGCCAGGAGGTATAAACTCCCCGACGATTGGCGGGACGAGCATAAGGGCGATTGGGAAGCGTTACGCGCCGAGTACAGCGCCATCAACACGGACAACGTCTACCCCGTGGAGCAGTTCACGTATTGCGACATGCTCGCGCACGAGATGGACATCATGCCAACGCTTGGGAAAGTCCGTTCGCTGAGGACGTGGATGAAGATCATGCTCACCCCCATCAGCACACTGCATTATTTAGACGAGTATTTTGATTCAGGGGAAATTGAGAAACAGAAGGTGTATATGCCCGCAGTCCTTGTAGCTTTTCTTGCGTTGATCAAAGCCTTGAGATTCCCATTCCGCTGGTTGCACCTTCGGGGACGGTAATATCACCCCATTTTAGGATCCCGCAGCGAGGGTGTTTGTATAACATTGCGAGCGCACGTTACGAAGCAATCTCCTCCTGAAACAGGGGATTGCTTCGACTGAAGAACACCGTCTCGCAACGACATGATAAAAAATATATTACCTTTGAGCACCCCTCCCTGCTGTCGCAGCACAGACGGTATCAACGCTCGAAGGAGATCAAACAGCGAGTGGAATTCCTTCTTAAATCAGGTTGTCACGATGAAGGCTTTTGTGTAGCGGAAAGTACATCGAGGGACGCCATCACTTCTTTCTCGTTCTCCAGCATTTGGTGAAAAACGAGCGCTTTGCCATCCTTAAAGACCAATTCATAGTTATTCAGCGCGCCTTGCCTCCCGCTGCTCAGCTGCCTGTGGACGGCATTTTTTTCACGCAGATCTGCCCAGCGGAACTTTTTCCCATCCCGCCGCGTAACGCCTTCTCGATCGAAGGTCTTCGCCCATTGGCGATGTTCCAACCACATCGCCAGCGCCCCAAGCCCAAAGGAAAATAGACCGATGAAAAGCACCCGCAAATAATACGATTGTTTTACCTGTAATTCGACGGGAAACATTTTGTTCTCTCCTGAGAATGATTTAGCCTTGCTTTATAGGTGCATACGGAAGTACACCATCTCGCAACGACATGATAATCATGGTTCACCTTTGAAAGCCCTACCTAACACGGACGGTTTTATCATCTCCTTGTGGGATGCCAACCGTACTTTAGGAAGGTCTCACATAAGAGCATCTATCGTGATACGTCACGTTAGATGCTCTTCATTGAGCCTTTAGCTCGTACTTCTTGGACGCGACCCTATTCGGTTAATGGTATTTACACCACGGTAACACTCGTATCCAAATACACATCCTGGATCGTGTTCAACAACTTCACACCTTCCGCCATGGGGCGCTGGAAGGCTTTGCGCCCGGATATGAGACCCATGCCGCCCGCGCGCTTGTTGATGACGGCGGTTGCCGCGGCTTCGGCAAAATCGTTCTCGCCCGATGCGCCGCCGCTGTTGATGAGTCCGATGCGGCCCATGTAGCAGTTCGCCACCTGATAACGGCACAGGTCGATGGGATGATCGCTGGTCAATTCGCTGTAAATGCGCTTGTCCAATTTGCCGTAGGACACGCTTTCGGTGTTCAACGCGATGAACCCGCCGTTGTTCTCGGCGAGTTTTTGCTTGATGATGTCCGCTTGAATCGTAACGCCGAGATGATTCGCCTGCCCCGTGAGGTCGGACGACACGTGATAGTCCTTGTCCGTTTTGAAGGCTTTGTTGCGGAGATAACACCACAACACGGTCGCCATGCCGAGTTCGTGCGCGAGAGCGAACGCCTGCGCGATCTCGATCAACTCGCGGTGAGAGTCATCCGAACCGAAATAGATTGTCGCTCCCACCGCCGCCGCGCCCATGTCATACGCCTGCTTCACGGTGCCGAACAGGATTTGCTCAAAGTTGTTCGGGTAGGTCAACAACTCGTTGTGGTTAATCTTGACGAGAAAGGGGATTTTATGCGCATACTTGCGCGCTACAATTCCCAGCGCGCCGAACGTCGAAGCGACGGCGTTGCATCCACCCTCAATGGCAAGTTTCACGATATTCTCGGGGTCGAAATAATCGGGGTTCTTGGCGAAGCTCGCGCCTGCCGAATGTTCGATCCCCTGGTCAACGGGCAGGATGGACACATACCCCGTCCCTCCGAGCCGGCCGTGGTTGTGAATCCACC
>CAZFDL010000214.1:0-4626 GCA_964517905.1 uncultured Anaerolinea sp.
CGCAGTTCATGCAAGCGCTCGCCAAGTATTTGGAAGCGCCGGTGCTGATGTTGGTTTAATTGTAAACTTCCAAAGCGCCAAGGATCGGTGTGACTTTGGAGGTGTTTGATTCAAGGGATCGATCCGCACATATCTTGATAAGTATGGTTGCAATATTTCACGTCGCCGCCCACGTCAACCAGTCAGGCGGAAGATTCAATTCAGCGACAACGTTCATCATGGCTATCGTGGGATACTCATCCAGCGGTTCGTCCGCCTCGGTGAGAAGCGACCAAATGGATTGCAGGTTCATAGGTGACTCCTTATTTTCCTTCGGACTTTTTCAACCCAACGGATTGTGACTCACCTGCGGCAACCGCTACTTACAGAACTCAAAAGAAACCGCGGCCACCGTCAGGTGCAGCCATTTGTTTGCCAGCCATCCAGGCAAGAGCGCCATCGAATGCGGCCTGCATGACTGTATCCCATGCGTTGAATTGCTCAGGACACTTCAACGCAGGCACGAAAATACGTCTCGACGTTTCATATTTTGCAGCAAACGGCAGAATCCGGTTCACGGTACTCGCGTACAGCAATTGACTGGCAAGTCGCGGATAGCCCAGGCTCGGCCCAAACGCAGGATTCTCTGAATGATCACACTCGACCGCGCCGAGCAATGCTGGCAAATCCACGGTAATACATGCCTCTTCGGCTAGTTCTCGTTGCAGTCCATCGAGGAGGCTCTCACCAGTCAATATGTGGCCTCCCGGAATAGAGATGCCCCGCCCCGCCACGTCAACCAGAACGATCCGTTCATCCCAAAAACAAAAGCAATGTACGGCCGTTACAGGCTCCGAGTAAGCCATCGTTTGCGGAACCCACCGAAGACGGACGGGACCAGTGGGCCAATGTGCAAGTATGCTGATCATTTCTGCCTAGCTAACTCGCAATTGACCTGCGAGACTCGACAACTCTTCCAACTCGGACTCATTCAAGCATGACCACGGCGCGAAGAAATACTTATCAGTCAAAACTTCGGCGTCCTCGCGGATGCGTGTGCCTTCGGCGGAGGGCTGGTGCGTTTCTCCATCCTGTTGAACCCAGCCGCGCTCAACGAGTTCCTGCAAGATGCTGGCGTACACTTCACGCGTAATTCCGCGAAACGACAATTCTTCAAAAATTTTATCGAGCGTGTTATTTTTACCTGCCCAGACTTCGCTGAATACTTCCCAGCGATTGCCTTCGAGATTGTGAACTCGCCATGCTGCCATGTGCGAATCCATGCGATAGAAATCCAATTCCTTGAAGTAGTGAACGAAGAGTCGGATCAGGGGCGCGTCGCTTGGGAAGGTGCGTTTGTAATTTCTGTAATGTGTCAGGCAAAATTTGGGCGGCGGTTCAGAGGCGGCAAAAGCCGCATCGGAGAGTTTGGCAAGATAATCAATCAGCCGTTCAAACTCGGCGGGCGGTATGGGTTGCATATGGGCGATGGCGTCGGTGAACGACTGCAAACCCTGTAAGGTAATCGCCTCGCCTTTTTCTGTGACGCGATATTCGCCCCCGTTCGAGATCAAATATTCTCCCTGCGCGGCGGAAGCAAACCGCCCGTCAATGACATCGGCAAGACCATAGGGAAAAATTTTCATGTAGCCCGCCGCCGAGATCGGTTCGGACCGGAAAAGTGCGATGGCTATAGCCCACGTTCCCCAGCCGGACGGAAGATTCATTTCATTTGCAAATTTCACAATGGCTGGGGAAACCACTTCATCAAGTTCTTCATACGATTCTTCGAGCGCCGACCAGATGGAATTCAGGTTCATGAGAGGTCTCCTTAATACTTTTGTTACGCCAATAATGTAGAATCTGTTTACTTACGGCACACACGGATCGGGTCTGATCCCAGGCGCAAGGACACCGTTGATCGCGCCGTCCTTCATCAGGGCATTGAAGAAATCGGGCTGTTCGGTTAAGTCCCACGTCCAGAAGATCCAGCCATCAAATCCATAACTGCACGATTCAACCTGCCACTTGACCAGGCGATTTGCCGCATCTTGAATGGAGGAAAACCTTGAAATCTCACCGCCGAACTCACCCATCACAATGGGCTTCACCTCCATACCGTTCAGCCCAAAGTTTTCAACATGCTGTTTCAGGTTCAACTCGAACCCAGGGTAGGCGTGCAAGTCAATGAAATCCATTTGCGATTGCCAGATGGCAGGCTCACTGACCACATAACGCGGGTCGCCCACGCGCGAACGATTCGGCAGTTGCGGGTGAAAGAAGCCCACGCTGACCAATGCGGTCGGATCTACTTCAAGAATCGCGTCGCGCACGGCATTCAACCAGAAAACATTGTTCTCCCCCATCATCCTTTTCTTGTCGTCCGCGCTGGACATATCGTAGGTCTTCCCGTTGGCGGTCGTCACCTTGCCAGATGTAAAGGACAACGGAGGCTGGTCTGTATCGTAGAACATTTCATTCCGCAACTGATACGAGAAGACATATTCCGTCGGCGCGCCCTGTTTGAGCAACTCCCTTGCGAAATCCTGGAAGAAGACCTGATTCGCCTTCAAGCCCGCAGGGGGGAGAAAGTTAGCGTTCATCAATGCGAAGGTCTCACAACAATCGGCATTCAAAATCTCCCCCCACTTTCCGCCAGGCAGCCAATCCAGCGTGAACATGACGTAGATTTGATTAATCTTCGCGATTTTCAAAAATTCGACGATATTCATGATATACGCAGATGAAAACCCTCCGCTCTCAGCGCCCATCATGTCTGGGCTGAGAAATACGCGAACTACGTTATAACCATCGTTGTGCATCTTCGTCAGGTCGTTGGTAATCCGCAGGGAGTTGTATTGTCCTGGGTCGAACAACGAATGCCCAAACGTGGACGAACCGTCCATTTTCGTTTGCGGAGCCAGCCGAATGTAATTCATGCCGCGCGGGATGAACTTCTGTCCCGTTTTGCGGTTGTAGAACTCGCCCACCCCGTTTACAACGCGGACGGCAATATGATGGTCAGGGGTTGGCGCAACCGTTAGAGCGGCTGGCTGTCCTAGGGAGATTGGTTGTGAGGTGGCTGCGGCAGGTTTTGGAGTGAACGACATCTGTGTCGCAGAATCAGACGTCGGCATGTTACACGATACTATGGAAATTATCAAAACGAAACCGAAAAGTTGGCGAAAGTGTTTCATATCATCTCCTATTGAATATCAACAAGACACCCCCTGCCAATGCGATCAATCCAACAACGACATTGATCAATCCGCGCAGACGATAACCCAGATCAACGGTAACGCGTCCTTCTTCGGGACGGTGGGCGCTGCCTGCGATCAAGCGGATCAGCCCAAATAGCAGGGCGAAAAAACCAAACGTGATGAGCAGGATTCCCCATCCGCGTGGAGAATTAACCAAACCCGCCAGATATGCACCTGCCGTGCCAGGTTGAGTCCAATCGAAGAAAGCATACAGTGCGATCCCTATTCCAAACAGAAAGATCATCACTCCAAATAAGCGAGCGGGTAAACCAGTAAAGTTTTCGCGGCGGCTGTGCAGACGGTTGAACATTTCGATCCTTCCGCTGGCGAATGTTTCAATGCCCAGAATGATTCCGAACAACCCGAAGAGACCCGCCGCCAGCAGAATCAAATGCGGCAGGCTGAACTCCTCAGCAACGTACACCATCCCTCCCGCAATGACGAGGGCAGGCACAGCCAGTTTGCCGGCGAGTTTCATGTTGATTCGTTTCCTATGGATATCGACATTCGTAAATCGGAACCGTGCCAGGGATGGTTACCCAATTGCATCCATTGGCTATGCAGGTTCGTTCATCTGTGAAGGAAGAGCAGGAGGTGACACTACCGCAAGCCTTGACAGTGATATCCGAAAGTACAGGCGTGCGGATGGAGGTATCACCGTCCGTTTGCTGGATGACAATCTGGTATTGCAATATCGCCATGTCAAATGGAATCCCGCCGCCCAGTAACGAAGTTGGATTGAGGGTCACTTCGTACAGGTCACCGCCGATGGATTTCATACTGATGCTTTGAAATTCAGTGGAGGAATTGTTAGTTTGAAAACGATAGAACAACACCACTGCTGTGATTCCGTTCGGAGCAACTGCGCGGGCAAGGATGGTTACTTCATTTGTTCCGCATGTTGAGCCGCCGAGATAGATGAGATTCGTGGAGACTCGTTCAACGGTCACGCCGCTGGCGGGTGGAGGGGTTGGAGTCTCTGTCGGGGTGGAGGTGGGAGGCAGAGTCGCTGTCAGTGTGGGGATGGCTGTGAAGGTGGAGATAGGCGTTTCGGTACTCCGAGGCGGAGGTGTCTCGGTGACGGAATCTGTTTGGGCGAGGAAGATGGTCGTTTGGACAGAGTCACTCCATCCTCCCGCATTATCCTGCACGCGCACTTCGAGGATATTTTTTCCAGGCACAAGAGTCGGGCAGGAGGTGCTGAGCGTGGCAAGCGTCGCTTTGGAATTGGAAGGTGATTCGTTGGAGGCAACTGCACCATTGATGGAAATTTCAAAGGCGGCGATGCCGCTGGGGGACGCGCCATGCGCGATGAGGTGGCACGGATTGGGCGGATAAAAAACCGTATCGGGCAGGGGCATATCGAACCAGGCTTGCGGCGCGGATG
>CAZFDL010000215.1:0-4591 GCA_964517905.1 uncultured Anaerolinea sp.
CACAATGTACGTGGACGAACAATTTCTTTATCGACAAATCTCGAATCGGCAACTGACTTGTTTGCGGGTCAAACGATTCAGATTTCGAATATCACGCTTAAGCCATATCAAATTCTGTGGCTAAAGATGAAAGGCTGATGTCGTTGCGAGCCACGTAGTGGCGAAGCAATCTCGTGTTTTCGAGCAGTATCCTGACACAGGAGATTGCTTCGAGCCTTCGGCTCTCGCAACGACATACACAACTCAGAGACCACCCATGACATTTTCCTCCCACAATATCGGCTTCATCTCTACCCGTTTCGCAAGCACCGACGGCGTCTCGCTCGAAACCGCGAAATGGGCGACCGTGCTCGAACGGCTCGGGCACCGGTGCTTTTACTTTGCAGGTCAATGCGACCGCAGCGCGGAGCAGTCCCACGTCGTGCCGGAAGCGTTCTATCGACATCCCGAGATCGACGAACTCAATCGCATGGCATATTCGGGCAGTTGGATGGTCACGCACGAGGCGCGCAAGGAGCACCCGGAGATCGAACCCCTGCAAAAGGATTTTTTCTCCATCTACGTCCGCCCGCCGCACATGACGCGCCGCGTGAACGAACTCAGGGAATATTTCAAGGAACAGTTATATGAATTTGCGCGCCGCTTCGAATTGGAGATCCTCATCGTCGAAAACGCGGTGACGATTCCGTTGAACATTCCGTTGGGGCTTGCCATCACTGAGTTCATCGCGGAGACCGGATACCCGGTCATCGCGCATCATCACGACTTCCATTGGGAACGCCAGCGTTTTCAGGTCAACTGCGTGACCGATTACCTTGCCGCCGCCTTCCCGCCGACCCTGCCTTCGATCCGTCATGTGGTCATCAATACGATCCAGGCACAGCAGGTCGCTTCGCGGTACGGATTGGCGGCGCGCGTGATCCCCAATGTGATGGACTTCGACTCTCCGCCGCCCGCTTCGAACCCCTACGCCGAAACTGTGCGCGCCGACTTCGAGGTTCGCGACGGTGAATATTTTTTCCTGCAACCCACGCGCGTCATCCAGCGCAAGGGGATCGAACACGCCATCGAGTTGATGCGCCGCCTCGACCTGCCAGCCAAACTCATCATCTCGCACGCCTCCGGCGACGAAGGCACCGACTACGAACAACGCGTCCGCGAGTATGCCCATTTGCTGGATGTGACCGTGAGATTCGAATCCGATCAGGTGCAGGATCAGCGCGGCACAACACCAGACGGCAGGAAGATCTACACGCTCGGCGATGTGTATCCCTATGCCGACATGGTCACCTATCCCTCCGCCATCGAAGGTTTCGGCAACGCCTTCCTCGAAGCGGTGTATTACCGCCGCCTGATCCTCGTCAACAATTATTCGATATACGAAGTGGATATCAAACCAAAGGGATTTCACACCGTCTGGTTCGACGGCTTCATCAGCGCAAGCACCATCACCGCCGTGCGCCATGCGCTAAAAAACCCCGACGTGACTGGTGAATGGACGGAGATGAACTATCAACTTGCAAAACGCTATTTCTCCTACACAGTCCTGGAACGGCGATTGGAATCCATCCTGGCGGATTGTCTGGGATATCAGGCATGAACATCGCCCTCCTCCACTACTCTGTGCCACCCATTGTCGGCGGCGTGGAAAGCGTCGTTGCCCATCATGCGCGGATGTTGTCCAACGACGGACATTCCGTTCTCCTGATTGCGGCGCGCGGTGAGGCGATGAACGAACAGATCCCACTGGCGCGAATCGCGCTCGCTGATTCGCGCCACGAACGCGTGACGTACGTCAAAACGCAGTTGGATTCAGGCGAAGTCCCTGCCGAGTTCGCCTCCCTGCGGGATGAATTGGTCGAAGAATTACAGACCGCGCTTGCGGGCGTGGATGTGTTGATCGCCCACAACGTCTGCTCATTGAACAAGAACCTCGCGCTCACCGCCGCGCTTCACCAACTGCACACATCGAAGAAATTGCCGCGCCTGATTCTCTGGCACCACGACTTGGCGTGGACCACTCCGCGCTATCTGCCCGAACTGCACGACGGTTATCCGTGGGATCTATTGCGAACGGACTGGGGCGGCGTTGCCCATGTCGTCGTCTCGGAATTGCGCCGCGATGAATTATCTGAATTGATGAAGATCGAACCTTCTTCGATTCGCGTCATCCCCAACGGCGTGGAGGCCGCATCATTTTACAAACTCGAAGATCTGACCCGCTCCCTGCTCGAGAAAACGAACCTGCTGGATGCCGCTCCGATTTTGCTTTTGCCTGTTCGCGTTACGCCGCGCAAGAATATCGAACTCGCATTGAACACGCTGGCTGAATTGAAAAAGGATTTCCCGCAAGCCGCGCTGGTGGTGACGGGTCCTCTGGGTCCGCATAATGGAAACAACCTCCACTATTTCGAAATGCTCACCAGGTTGCGGAAACAACTTGATCTGGCAGGCTCCGTGCATTTTCTGGCAGAGTTACACGAGGGGTTTCTGCCTGATGAAGTAATCGCGGATTTTTTCCGTGTGGCAGATGCGCTCTTCTTCCCCAGCCGCGAGGAGGGGTTTGGCATCCCGTTGATCGAGGCGGCATTCAGCCACCTGCCCGCGTTCTGTGCCGATATATCCCCGCTGAAAAAGCTCGGCCAGGAAGATGCCGTATTCTTTTCACCCGATGAAAAACCTGAGGTTGTGGCAGGGATGATCGTCCGTCATTTCCAAACCTCCCTTCCGGCGCGGCTTGCCATGCGCGTGCGCGCTTCCTTCCGTTGGGAAGCGATCTATCACCAATACATTGCGCCGCTGTTGAAAGGATAACCTCATGCCAAAACAATCCGGGTTTATGCCCATCCGCACCATCCTTGTGCCGTTGATCCATGAAGGCCCCGGTATCCACGCGCTCGATTCCGCGCGGCACTTCGACGCCGAGATCATCCTTGTCGGTGTGGTGGTCGTTCCGCCTGACCAGTCGTTGAGCGTGGGCGCGGTTTCGGCGCGCGCCTTGCGCAGGTTGCTTCGTATCTTCGGCAGGGACCCGCGCGTAACCGCCAAATCACAGGTGATCGTGGACTACGAGCCGTGGAGCCGGCTCTCGAAATTGGTGCAGGACGAAACGCCGGATCTACTCTTCCTTGAGTTTGATGCCCATCTCAAGGCGCTCCACGTTTCTGCGAATGATGTGTTGGTGCGCCCGCCCTGCGATGTGGCGCTGGTGCGGGGGAAGATCTCGAGCAAGCCGAAACAGGTTTTGGTACCGGTGCGAGGCGGTCCCCACGCCGAATTGGCGTTCCGCGTGGGGCTGGGACTGCAATCCAAGGGCGTCACAACGCTGCACATCCGCAGACCGGACGATCCGAAAGCGGATCTCGATGCGCCGTTCAAGGGTTTGGATCGGGTGTTGCGGCAGATGCCCGAGGTGCAGAAGCAGTTCGAAGTCACGGACGACGCGGCTCAGGTCATCCTGAATCACGCGAAGCAAAAGGATGTGGTCATTCTAGGAGCGACATCACAGCCGGTTACCAGCTCCGCTTCCTTGGGCCCGGTGGCAGACCGCATCCTGCACGAGGCGAACTGCACCGTGATCGCGGTCAAAAGCGGAAGACCGCTTCCGTACGAAGTGTACGATGAGATCGCGGGAGTGGACGCGATTTCGATCCTCGTGGATAAGTGGTTCGGTGAAAACACCTTCCATGCGGATGAATTCATCCATCTGCGCGATGAGGTGGAACTGAAACAGAGTCAGAACCTGACCATCAGCCTGGCGCTGCCTGCCTTGAACGAGGAGGAAACGGTGGGCAACGTGATCCGCACCATGAAACGGGAGTTGATGGAGAGGGCGCCTTTGCTGGACGAGATCGTGTTGATCGATTCCGATTCAACCGACCGCACGCGCGAGATCGCCGAGAAGGAGGGTGTGCCGGTTTATAATCATCCTCATTTGCTGGAACGACTGGGCGCGCGCAAAGGCAAGGGCGAGGCGTTGTGGAAGAGTCTGCTGGTCACGAAGGGTGATATCATCGTTTGGATCGATACAGACATCGTTAACATCCATCCGCGTTTTGTGTATGGCATCATCGGTCCGTTATTGAGGAACCCGCAGATCCAGTTCGTGAAGGGCTATTACCGCCGACCCTTGAAGGTTGGCGCAAAGATGCAGGCGGGCGGCGGCGGGCGCGTCACGGAGTTGACCGCGCGCCCGTTGTTGAATCTGTTCTATCCCGAACTCTCCGGCGTGATTCAACCGCTCTCCGGCGAATATGGCGGGAGGCGCGAAGCGCTCGAGCAGGCGACGTTCTATTCCGGGTACGGCGTGGAGACGGGTTTGTTGATCGACGTGTATGAACGTTACGGTTTGGGCGCCATTGCACAGGTGGACCTGCTGGAACGCATCCATCATAACCAGCACCTGGAGGCGTTAAGCAAGATGTCGTTTGCCATCATTCAGACCGTGATGCACAAACTGGAAAAACGCTTCGGGCGCGCGGTGCTGGAGGATGTGAACCGTTCGATGAAGTTGATCCGCCACGATCGACGCGGATATTCTCTCGATGTGGAGGAGATCGCCGAGCGCGCCCGTCCGCCGATGATCGAAGTG
>CAZFDL010000216.1:0-4585 GCA_964517905.1 uncultured Anaerolinea sp.
GGCTGATTCGGCTTCCTTGCGCGACTCGAACGCCTTGAACTCCGCGCCGACGAATCCCTTCACCTGCTTCTCGCACTCCGCCCATGACGTGAAGATGCCGGTCTTGCGTCCCTTCCAAACGACATAGAATTTTTGCGTAGGCATTTGCACAACTCAATAAGGCAGGCACGCGGGGGTCCGCCCCTATTTGCCCTGTTCGTCCACCCAGCCGATCTCTTCGACCGCCATGAAGATGTCCGTTGCCGAGATCATGCCGATCAGCGTGCCGTGCTCGTCGGCGATCGGCAGGTGGTGGAATTTTCTCTCCTGCATCACGCGCGAACATTCTGCCAGCGTCCATTCCGCTTTGCCGGTGATGATGGGACCCGACATGATCTCGCGCACGCGCGTCTCTGCCGGGTTGCGATTCTCGGCGACGATCTTGTCGCGGATATCCGTTGTCGTGATAATGCCATAGGCTTTGTTCTTTTCGCTGATATCCACGACCACGCTGTGGATGTTGCGACGGCGCATGAGGGTCATGGCATACGAAACGGTTGTATCCGGGTCAACCACAACAACGGGACTGCTCATCCAATCTCGTACAAGGTGCGGCATGGGATCCTCCAATGATTTGCGTTCCGTTAGGGGCAGGCCTGAGACCTGCCCATACAACAACATTTATTTTACAACCAATTCAACCGAATCCATCGCTAGCAGGGATCCATCTTTCGCGCTGATATCTTGAATCTCGATGCGGATCGTCACGCCGGACAAAATATTACCAAGCAGGATGGTCTCGTTGAATGTGCCGGGCGCGCCAAGATCTGACGCGGTCACCATCAGGGAGCCCGCGGAAAGTTCCACGCCGCCTACATCAAAGATGCGATAGGCAAGAGTATTTTCGAATGGCGAGATGGCCACGCTGCCTGTGATTTGAACCGAACTGAACACGGCCTCGCCATTGACCGGCGATTCGATCGTGATGGTGCGCGGCCGCCCATCAGGCGTGAAGGTGACGTACTCGGTCAACTGCAATTGATTGTTGATCAGGCGATAATGCCGTTCGTTGCGAAGGGTCGGGCAACAAAACGGATCGTCGGATTCGTGGGTAACGGCATCCAGGTAGACGTCGCCGTCTTCGATTGACAGTGCGTTGATTGCGGGTCGGTCATCCACGAGGGTCGAAGTCTGAAAAACGAAGTGCCCATCCAACTCGGCGTACAGGGCGACGAAAACGAATACTCCCGTGCCGCCATAATTTTCTGCAACTGCAACCGCAATTTCATCGGTGCCATCGGCGTTCAGGTCGCCGCGGGCGATAAAATCCAGCACCGTGACAGACACGTAATCCGCGGCGCCGGGCGCACCTGTTTCGTATTTTCCGTCAGTCAATTGCACAACGCGCAACGAATCTGAGAGCCCAAGTTGGTATTGCCCGTTGTGAATCTGCGCGGCGTATTCCGGCGCAGGTGTGGGCGTCTCAGGAGGGCGGGTCGCTTCGGGAGGCGTGGCAGCTGTTTCTGTGGGAGAGGCGGGGCTGCATCCGATCACAAAGAGTATCAGGCATCCAATGAGGAGACTGCTTCGCTTGCGATTACAAAGATATTTCAAGGAAGAACGGGAAACCAAGTGGCACCTCCATCGTCAGTACGATACAACGAACGATGATTGGTCGGGTCTTGCGTGATGACATAACCGCTGGACGCGTTGAGGAAATCCATGCCGGCAAAGATCTCACCGAAGGCAATATCCGGCGGGATGATGCTCCACGTGCGCGCCGCATCACGCGTGACGTAGAACTGCGCGCGGTTGTACAGAACGATTTCGCCCGCCGGGAGGAAATCCGCGAAACCGCCGCCGGGAATCAAGGTTGGCGTTATAGCCCAGGAGGCACCCCCATCGTTGGACACATATAAAACAAGATTGCTCGAATCGGATAGCGCGCGCATGAGAATATACCCGTCACTGTCGGAGGTAAACGCAATTTGCTCGATTCCGACCTCCGCGTTTTCTGCGCCCGGTGGAAGAGGGAGTTGCACCGGCGCCCACGTTCTTCCGCCGTCATCGGTGCGGAAGAGATACGGCGTACCCGGCGCGTAGACCACGCCAAAGATCCATGCGGTTTGCATGTTGAGCGGGGTCAACCCGAATTTCAACCCGCCCAGTGGAAGCGAATCGCTCGCGCTGGCCTGATTCGGGTCGTTGATGAAATTCATATTCCAGATCGAACCGCCGTCGCTCGTTTGATATACGGCAACCGCGTTCGATCCCGCGGCCACGCCGAGATCGGCAAGCGCCCAACCGTTGTTTGCATCGAGAAATGATATTTTTGCACCGCTGAATGGGGCTGTGATCTTGTTCCAGTTGACCCCACCATCGGAGGTGCGATATTGAAATCCGCCGTAGGGATATTTCTCAAAATCAGGTTGTTGAAGCCAGACATGCTCATTATCCAGCACGAACCAATCCACGCTGTACCCGGTCTCAGTGACATCGGGCGGTGTGACGTCGTACCATGTAATTCCGCCATCATTCGTGCGGACTATTCCGGTTTCGGTCACGCCCCAACCCTCGAGCGTGTTGATGAATTGAATTTTCACCAGGGCCGGCGATTCGACAAGCGGCGCGTCGATCGCAGCAGGCGAGGGCGTATCGGGAACCGGGGACGGGGTCGGCTCATCACCCAGCAAATTCGACGGTGAAAAGGATGACGCGTTACAAGCGGTTAGTGAGACCAACAGGACAACGAGCAGAACTAATCGTTTCATTCATCTCCAAACTTCGTTATAAGGTTACAGGTTGCAGGTTGCAAGTTGCAAGATAAACCTTCCAACCTTGAACCTTCAACCTGCAAACTCGATGATCGTCGCCTCACCTTGACCGACTCCGACACAGAGAGTCGCAAGTCCGTATCTCACATCCCCGCGTAATTTCATTTCATGCACAAGGGTTGTGACGAGTCGCGCGCCTGAACACCCAAGCGGATGACCGATCGCGATCGCGCCGCCGTTGACGTTGACGATATCAGTGTCGAGTTCCAAATCTTCCATCACTGCCAGAGATTGCACAGCAAAGGCTTCATTCAACTCAACCAAGCCGATATCTTTCACTTGCAAGCCGGCGCGCTGCAACGCCTTCCTCGTTGCGGGCACAGGACCGTATCCCATCACCCGCGGTGGAACTCCTGCCGATGCCGACGCCACAATTCGCGCAAGAGGATTGAGATTCAGCGCATTGGCTTTTTCTTCGCTCATCAATAACAGCGCCGCCGCGCCATCGTTGAGCCCGGACGAATTTCCTGCGGTCACGGTTCCACCCTCTTTGGCGAACGCGGGTTTGAGCTTCGCCAGCGATTCCATCGTCGTGTCGCGGCGCGGGCGTTCGTCGGTATCCACAACTTTTGATTCACCTCTCTTCTGCGGGATCGATACGGGAAGAATCTCCCGCTTGAATCGCCCCGAATCGATCGCGGCGAGCGCAAGCCGATGACTTCGCAGGGAGAACTCATCCTGCTTCTCGCGCGTGATGTGCGGACGCTCCTTCGCGATGTTTTCGGCGGTCTCACCCATCGAGTCTGTACCGTGCATTTCTTTCATTTTAGGATTTGGATAACGCCAGCCCAAGGCAGTATCCCACGCGGTGAGATTGCCGAACGTGTACCCCGCCTCCGCCTTCGGAATGGAATACGGTGCGCGGCTCATCGATTCGACTCCGCCCGCAATGTACACATCACCTTCGCCCGCTTTGATCGCGCGTGCGGCTTGGTTGATCGCGCTCAATCCTGACGCGCACAGGCGGTTCACGGTCACACCGGCTACTTCAACGGGAAGCCCCGCCAGCAGCGCGGACATGCGCGCGATGTTGCGATTGTCTTCGCCGGCCTGGTTCGCGCAACCGAGAATCACTTCCTCTACAAGTGCGGGGTCAAGGCTGTTGCGTTGAACAATTTCACGGATGACGAGAGCCGCCATATCGTCGGGGCGAAGCGGGGACAAAATCCCGCCCAGGGCTCCGATGGGTGTACGGATCGCGTCAACGATAACTACATGGGTCATGTACTGCTCCAAAATTGTTTACGTGATGAAGTTCCAGGGTCTCGGAGAAGAAATGTGATCACTCCGCTCCTCGTAAATTATACACGGTCAAACAATTTCACGATTCATGGCAATCGAGAAGGGATAGATAGAGCCAAATGTTGATGAATCAGATTTCACGTCGGGAAGGAGGCGGGTTTTTATCCCAAAACAGGGGATGATTTTGTACACCCTCATTTATGACGCATGGCACTACTCGCCGGCGGGTCAAAGGGAGATAATCACAATGTGGTAATCCTGCCAAAGTGCATCCGACTACTCAGATAAGGAGAGAGTATGCAAGTTAAAGGTTGGATCGAAGTCAGCGACCAGTATTGCAAGGGCTGTGAACTTTGCATCCCGGCGTGTCCGCAGGCGGTGATGGAGATGGACCTGACCCGGCTCACCCCGAAGGGATACCACCCCGCGCGTACCTTCAAGGACGGTTGCACGGGGTGCGCCATATGCGCCATCGTGTGCCCCGATGCAGCGATCACGGTGTTTCGTGAGGTTTCGAAACCGGTTCCGGC
>CAZFDL010000217.1:0-4559 GCA_964517905.1 uncultured Anaerolinea sp.
GCACAGGCTGGGGCATGGATTTGCTCGCCGCGGAAACCTATTGGATGAACACACTGATGATGACTCTCACGAAGGGCGGTATCGCGCCGTTCGTTGGTGATACGCTGGGATCGAAAGCCGTCTCGCCGTTGACGTTCATCTACTGTCACGAGATCATTGACCAAGCCTTGCGCTTCTCCTCGGGATTTCAGCTGGATGACGCCAGCGTTGGCTTGGACGAAATCCACGCGGTCGGACCGGGTAAAGGTTTCGTCTCTGCGCCGACCACGTTGAAAAACTACAAGAGCGGATACTACGTCAGCCGCATCTTCCCGCGCTGGAGCATGGAGAAATGGATGGAAGCCGGTCAACCCCATGTTCAGAAACGATTGAAGGAATATTCGCTTGAATTCTTGAAAGACCTGCCCGCGCCTGATGATCACGAGGAGTTGATGAGGAAGGGGGAGGAGTTTATTGAGGAGTGGGAGAGGAAGCGATGAAGAATACGTTTTCCATGATTGCGCTTGTTGCCTTGGCGATCATCCTGTTTATGTTACTTTCGCGCCTACTGATATTTCCTTTAGTGGTTGAAGAGAGGGTGTTTTCCTCAGAAGGCGAAACTTTATATCAAAAGTGGGAACTGGTTTCGTTGGGAGAATATTACGAATATTCCCGTTTTGCGAAAACCGCATGGCTTGAGTCAACGGGCCGGGTTTATCGCGCTTTGCTGATCGTGCATACACTGGCGCTGGGTGTTTTTTCTTTTGCCGGCGCAAAATTGCTGATGAAACGCTGGCAGGCGGGATGATCGCATTGAAAATTCTGCAAAAAACCTTCCACCGTTCCCCTCAGTTCTACAGTATCAGCATGCTGGCCTGGTTTGCATGTTGGCTTGTTGTAGGCGATGCAAATTGGATACTGGTATTGGTCAACAGGCACATTGTTTATTTGTTTGGCGTCATACCGTTTCTGGGAATTCTTTTCCTGCTACTTCAGCGGGTAAAAAATATTATCTGGCTAATCTATCCCGCTCTGATATTCATTACTTTGTATTATCCTTACTTTCTTCCCAAAAACACGAGTCGAAGTTCGAACTATAACCTTGTCCGTGTGATGACCTACAATGTCCTTTTCACCAATTCCGATGACGAAGCAATTGCAGGTGTGATATTGAACCATCTTCCCGATGTTCTGGCCTTGCAGGAAGTTCAACCAGAGATGATGAGCGCTTTGGAGAAGCGATTGGGCGATGAGTATCCGTATTCGCTAATGGGCACGGAAAATGATTATGGCACTACCGCCGTGTTTAGCCGGCATCCTGTTATTGAATCGTCTGTTTTAGATTTGCAAGCGGATAGACCTGATGTAGTTGTGAAAATTGAGATTGAAGGTCGGGAAATTACCTTTGTTTCCGTCCATTTAATGGCATATGGATTGCAGTGGGCAAAGTTGAGGGATATCCCTGCGGTCACCATGGAGCGAACCTTCAACCAGAATCGACAGGCCGAATTGGTTCTTGAACGAATAAAACAAGAAGACGGGATCCTCATCGTTGGCTGTGATTGTAATAGTTACGAAACATCCAGTTCGTATCGAATTTTCGACGGGTGGCTTGATAATTCTGCACGCGAGGTCGGCTGGGTCGTAGGTGGAGAAAATTTGCCGGGAGCAAAACGGGACACGTATTTACAGCATATTGACTATGTATGGTATCGCGGAGAACTTGAGCCCACGAATGTATTCAGGGTTTCCGACAGCGGTGGCTCGGATCACTTGCCCGTTCTCGCAGTGTTTTCGATGAATTGAGCTTCCTGGTTAAGGTTCCAAGGATATACTTGCGCAATAACAAACCTTACTGTTTCGGGAGCCGCAAATAATGAGAACAAGAATTAACCCGCCCCACTTCACCAAAACTGTTGGCGCGTACTCGCAAGGTTTGAAAGTGGACGTCGGCGATAAAGCCATGGTGTTTGTTTCCGGTCAGTTGGCAATGGACGCCGAGGGCAACCCGATCGCGCCGGATGATATCTCCGCGCAAACCAGGTATATCTTCGAAAATATCAAGACGATCTTGAACGAGGCAGGCGCGACCCTGCAGGACGTGGTCAAGGTTCAGATCTTCGTCACCGACATCACGAAGTTCCCACAGGTTTCCGCGGTGCGCAACGAATATTTGGGCGAGATCCGCCCGGTTAGCACCTTGCTTGAGATCAATCGCACTGTGAAGGAAGGCTGTGAGATCGAGATCGAAGTTACGGCCATCGCAGGCAAATGATCATCGGGAAAATTCAACTGGAGAGAGAACATGACTGACACAAAAACTGCCATTGTCACCGCCGCAGGAAAAGGGATTGGCGCAGGGATCGCAAAAGAACTCGCCGCAAACGGATACAACCTGGCCCTGATGTCACCATCGGGCTCAGCGGAAGCGTTGGCAAAAGAACTCGGGGGCGTCGGCATCTCTGGTTCCGTCACCGAACCGGCTGATCTTGAACAATTGGTCAACCTGGCTATGACGAGCTACGGCAGGATCGACGCGGTGGTGAACCATACAGGGCATCCGCCGAAGGGACCGCTGCTCGATATCCCTGATGCGGATTGGCACACGGGGCTGGATATGCTGTTGCTCAACGTGATCCGCGTGGCGCGGCTGGTCACTCCGTTGATGGTCAATCAGGGCGGCGGGGCGATCGTCAATATTTCCACCTACCCGGTGTTTGAACCGGAAGCAATTTTCCCAGTGTCCGGCGTGATCCGTGCCGGGTTGGCAAATTTCACCAAAATGTACAGCGATCAATACGCCGCGCAGGGCATCCGCATGAATAACGTCCTGC
Source organism: uncultured Anaerolinea sp. (assembly GCA_964517905.1). Classification (GTDB taxonomy): domain Bacteria; phylum Chloroflexota; class Anaerolineae; order Anaerolineales; family Villigracilaceae; genus Defluviilinea. The sequence continues at coordinate 2,814 of CAZFDL010000217.1, forward strand.
CGGGTTTCATCAACAGCCTGGCGGAAACCGAAGAGCGCCGTAAGCGAATTCCGATGGGACGCTACGGCACGGTGGACGAGATCGCCAAAACCGTTCGCTTCCTGCTCTCGCCGGAATCTGGTTACATCACCGGTCAAAATATCCGCGTGGACGGCGGCATCACGCGGTCTGTGTAAAATCTCACTCAAGGATTTATCATGACGAATAGCGCATACGATGTCATCATTGTCGGCGGCGGGGTCATGGGCTGCGCCACCGCATATTACCTGCTGAAATTCGATCCGCGCCTCACCATCGCCGTCCTCGAAATGGACCCAACGTACGAAAAAGCCTCAACACCTCTATCAGACGGCAACACGCGTATCCAATTCAACATCAAAGAGAATATTCAAATGTCGCAGTATGGGCTCGAGGTTCTCAAGACCTTTGCTGACGACATGGCCGTAGCGGGCGAAAAGCCTGATCCCTCCTTTCGCCAGCAAGGGAATCTATTCGTATTGGATGAATCCAGCCGCGACGAATCCTATGAGGGGATGCTCTTGCAAAAAAATCTTGGCTGCGAAGTCGACTGGCTGACGCGCGAGGAGGTTCAGGAACACTTTCCGATTTACAACCTCACTGGCTGCGTCGCTGGCGCATTTGGTCCGCACGATGGGACCATGTCCCCGATGGCCGTCTTGAATGGGTACCGAAAGATGGCGATTGCTCTCGGCACGAAATACATTCCAACCGAAGTAATTGAGGTTCTAAAGCAGGGAGGTCAAGTCATTGGGGTCAAACTTGCATCCGGTGAAGTTCTGACCAGCCACTTCGTGATGAACGCCGCAGGCGCGTGGGCGACTCAGATTGCGAAAACTGCGGGGATCGATTTGCCGGTAGCCCCGACGAAACGACAAGTCACGATTGTAGAGACGAACGTGCGTACTGACAATATATTGCCCGTTTTGTTTCTTCCGTCTGGTTTGTACGTTATTCACGAAGGCGAAGGATTGTTTATGGTCGGAAAATCGTTCCCCGATGATTACATCGGTACGGATGATTTCACTTGGGAACGGAATACTTTCGAAGAGAAGGTCTGGCCCGAACTGGTGGACAACCTCCCTGCGTTCGACCGGCTCAAAGTACTCCGCGGCTGGGCGGGGCTGTACGAAGTCAACACGTTGGACGGGAACGCCATCCTCGGCGAGTGGCCTGAATTGAAAGGATTCTATCTCGCCAACGGGTTCTCTGGTCATGGTTTTCAGCAATGCCACGCGGTGGGGAGGTACATCGCGGAATTTATGCTGGGCAAAACGCCAAGCCTTGACCTGTCCATATTCTCTCCGCAAAGGATTTTAGAGAACAAGCCTGTGTTCGAGAGCAGAAGGAAGATTATTTAGGGCATCACGGTAGTTTAAGCGTTCGATCGAAGACGAGGGTCTCGAACCTGCAACAGCAGAAGGTGCGGTGTCGATAACACAGGCTCAGGGGAAATTCCTTATTCCGAAGCGACTTTGATACCACTTCTTCGCTCGGCTCCACTCAACCGCCGTCATATCCTTGACGCATCAATACCCCGGTGATAAACTCTTGCCATCTTATCCCACGTTGAAAGGAGGCACGAAAACATGAATGCCAGCTTGCAAAACACAACCCAAATCCTGAACGCGCCTCCTGAAACTGTGGTGACGGCCTAAGACGTCCACTCGTGATTATTCCATTCAACCGCAGGCGTGTTCACCCTGCGGTTTTTCTTTTAACCGCACT
>CAZFDL010000218.1:0-4481 GCA_964517905.1 uncultured Anaerolinea sp.
AGGATGTGATCCAGGTGATGCTGCAGGTCAAACAACTGCGGCTCAAACTGGACGGAGTGGACAGCACGCGCATGCATTTGGAAGTTCGCGGTGAAGGAACAGTCACTGCGGCAGACATCATTACACCATCGGAGGTGGAGATCGTTAACCCCGAACTCTTCCTCTTCACTGTGGATAATCCCAAAACCAAGCTGGACCTCGAATTTACAGTCGAGCGTGGACGCGGATACTCGCCCGCTGGCGAACGAAGCGGGCACATGCCCATCGGTGAATTGCCGATCGACGCGATCTACAGCCCGGTCAAGCGCGTGAACTGGGAAGTGACCTCTGCCCGCGTAGGACAGAGCACCAACTACGATAAATTGAACCTTGAGATATGGACCGATGGAGCACTATCGCCGGAGCGCGCTTTGAGCACGGCCGCGCGGCTGATCATCGATCACCTGCGCTTTATTGCGGGCGTCAGCGAAGAATCGTTGACGATCGCAGTGGAAAAGGAAGTGAGCGGCAGCCGCATGAGCAGTGAACTCGCGGATACGCCGGTTGAGTCGCTCGACCTTTCGGTGCGTGTGTTCAACTCGCTCAAACGAACAGGCATCGCCACGGTTGGCGATGTGCTCGACCTGCTCGAAAAAGGCGAAAGCGCGGTCATGTCCATCCGAAACTTCGGTGAAAAGAGCCTCGACGAATTGCGCCAAAAGATGCGCGAAAAGGGCTATCTCAAGGACGAAACGAATTCAGCGGAGTAATTTGCAATGCGACATCAAATTTCTGGTTACAGACTGGGGCGGTCGTCGGGGGCGCGAGTGGCGCTGCGACGCAACCTCATCAAACAATTCTTCACGCATGGTCGCATCCAGACCACGCGCGCCAAGGCCGCCGCGATCCGCGGCGATGCGGAACGCTTGATCACGCTCGCGCGCAATAGCGCCGAGGCCACCCCCGAACAGAAAGTTCATGCGCGGCGCCTCGCCATCTCGAAACTGGGAGACAATCAGGTCATCAAGCAGTTGTTCGATGACATCGCCCCGCGCTTCGCCAGCCGTAACGGCGGTTATACCCGCGTGCTGAAACTCGGCCCGCGCATGGGCGACTCCGCGGAAATGGTGATTTTGGAGTTGGTGGAAGACTAATTCGTTCATTTGGCCGGTGAACTGCCGAATGAACTCAAGATCGCCCAGCAGTTCGACTGCCGGACGACCGTAATATATAGATGGCACGTTACAAATTGACTCTTGCCTACGACGGAACAGACTTCTTTGGAAGCCAACGTCAGGCAAAAAAGCGAACGGTGCAAGGCGAGCTTGAGAACGCATTGCGCGGTCTCCGATGGAAGGGACGTTCGGTCCTGCTTGCGGGCAGAACGGACACTGGCGTTCATGCGACAGGGCAGGTTGCCGCGTGCGACCTCGATTGGTCTCACACGGACGAAGAGCTCGTCCGGGCGTTGAACTCGAAATTGTCCGCCGATATGGCGGTACGGAGCGCGCGAATTGTTCCCGAGGATTTTCATCCCCGCTTCGATGCCGTTTCACGTACGTATCGCTACACCTTGTTTTTCGACGCTCTGCGAAACCCGAGCCGCGAGCGCTTTGCGTGGAGGATGAGTCCCGGACTTCGAGGCGAGTTGCTGCAGCAAACTGCGGACGTTATCATCGGCTCGCATGACTTTTCAGAGTTCGGTTCGCCGACCTCGCCGAAAGGAACCACCACGCGGACAGTAATGAAGGCCCGATGGGCGCAGACTGCCGAGGACGAATGGCAATTCGAAGTGGAAGCCGATGCGTTCTTGTATCGAATGGTACGGCGTCTGGTCTTCGTGCAGGTCGAAGCCGCGCTCGGGAAAATTTCCGTGGGGACGGTCGTTGAGATGTTGAAGCAAGCCAACCCGGCGAAACGAAGCGGTCTCGCACCTGCGAAGGGTCTGACCCTCGCCGCTGTAAAATACAAAGAGTCGATGAATTAGAAATTATCGAAGATTTTCGAAAGAAAGAAACGGAGAACCTGAACGTGTACAAGTCGTACTATCCGAAAGCCAGCGAGATCGAGCGCAAGTGGTTGCTCGTGGATGCCGAGGGTCAAACCCTTGGGCGTATTGCCACACGCATTGCCCACGCGTTGCTCGGCAAACACAAACCGACCTTCACGCCCGGCGTGGAGATGGGCGATTTCGTCGTGGTGATCAACGCTGAACGCGTGGCTGTCACCGGCACGAAGACGAATTCGAAGTTGACCACCAAGATATACCACCGTCATTCGAACTATCCCGGCGGCTACAAGGCGATCAGCCTGCGCGACCAGTTGCAGCAACACCCCGACCGCGTCCTGCGCGAAGCGGTGTGGGGCATGCTGCCGAAGAACCGCATGGGGCGCGCGTTGCTCAAGCGCTTAAAGATCTACGCGGGACCGAACCATCCGCACGGCACGAATAACCCGATGCCGCTGGTGTAAAAGAAAAAAAGAGGAAGAAGATATGTCTGTTCAATATTACGAAGCAGTGGGCCGCCGCAAGGAAAGCACCGCCCGCGTCCGTTTGATGGACGGCTCTGGGAATTTCGTTGTCAACGATAAAACAGCCGTCGTGTATTTTCCCCGTCTCGGCGACTTGCAGGATATCCTGCGGGCATTTTCTGCCGTGGGGCAGGACGCGAAAAAGTACGATATCACAGTAAAGGTCAATGGCGGGGGCACGACCGGCCAAACCGAAGCCGTGCGGCTTGGGCTTGCCCGCGCGCTCGTCCTACTCAATGGTGATTGGATTCCCGCGCTCCGCAAGAACGGTCTGCTCACCCGCGACGCCCGCGTCAAGGAACGCAAAAAGCCGGGTCTCAAGAAAGCCCGCAAGGCGCCGACCTACACCAAGCGGTAGTTCGGTTTCAAATGTCACGTGTCCAGTTTCACGTGGCTGTTGTAGAATCATAGACGTAATGTGTGACGGCTAAGGCCAGTTGTGCATTACGTTTTATGTTTAATTCACGAAACGGAAACTCACATGGACTTCCCACTTGTTGCCTCTACTTTTGAAGCGCTTCGCATGCCTCCTCCTTCAAAACTGACCCTCCTCGACGCGGCGACCCTCGCCTCGGCGCACGTGCCGCCGTTCCCGCCGGATATGCCCGCCTTGCTGGTGGGTGTGAATTCAAAGAAGTTGGCGCTGCATGTGAAAGGCGTGTTATTGACAATCTATCCGGCAGAACATCTGCTTCAGTTGATCCATGAAGGAAAGACGGAAGAAGAAAGACTGATCGAAATTGGGGACTTCGATTTCTCCGATTCAACCTGCATCTTCATTCCTGCGATGGGGGAGGGCACATCGTTCGAATCCTTTGCCGAGCTTGTTGCCCATTTGCGCGCACCGAACGGTTGCCCGTGGGACCGCGAGCAAACACACGAGTCCCTGCGGAAGCACCTGCTGGAGGAGTGCTATGAAGCCATCGCGGCGATTGACTCGGGTGACTTCACCGACATGCGCGAGGAGTTCGGCGACCTGTTGTTGCAGATCGTTTTGCAGGCGCAGATCGCCAGCGAGGCAGGACAGTTCAACGTCAACGAGGTGATTCGAGGAATCCACGCGAAGATCGTGCGCAGACATCCGCACGTGTTTGGTGATTTGAAACTTGAGGGGGTGGACAATGTGCTGGCGAATTGGGAAAAACTGAAGGAGCGGGAACGAGGCGGCAAAAAGGAGGAGAGGGGAATCCTCGATGGTGTTCCGGTGATCCTGCCTGCATTGAGTCAGGCACAGGAATATCAAGACCGCGCCGCGCGCGTTGGGTTCGACTGGAACGATATTGAAGGAGTCCTGGACAAGTTGAAAGAAGAGATCGAGGAAGTTAAAAAGGCGGAAACCGATTTCGAGTTAGCCTCCGAGATCGGCGACCTGTTCTTCGCTCTCGTCAATGTGGCGCGCTGGAAGAATGTGGACGCAGAATCTGTCCTACGAGGGACCAACGCCAAATTCAAGAAGCGGTTTGCATACGTAGAGCAGGGAGCGAAGAATCAAGGGCGGGCTTTGTCTGAATTGAGTTTAGATGAGATGGAATCCCTTTGGCAGGAAGCAAAACATCTTGAATGAAAAAATCCTCCTCGAATTCGAGGAGGATTTTTTTTAACTATCAGCGCTTCGATCTGCTTGAACTTGCCTTTCGCCTAGATCGCGTGACTTTACGGGTTGGCTTTTTCTTTTTCACTACCTTGCGAACTGTCTTTTTGCCGGATTTACTCGAGCTCTTTGATTTCTTCGTCGTTCTTCGCTTTTTCGACTTGCTCTTTTTTGAAGTTGCCTTCTTCTTGGCGGAGGCGCCTCTTGTCGCCGTTGCAAAAACGGATCTGCCACGTGCACTGGCGCGGGATGCCACCACCTCACGGGATAAAGCCGGTAACGTCTTGAACAGGGATGTTAGCGCATGGCTCCCGTTGAGTTTAGGGAACATGATGTTGTGGTACATGTTGTACATGGTGAAGGCAAACAGGGTTTCGGG
>CAZFDL010000219.1:0-4457 GCA_964517905.1 uncultured Anaerolinea sp.
TATTTCTCTTCCTCAACACCGATGATTTCTGGCGCGACTACAACGAGATGGTCTCGAAAGGCATCAAGTTCGTCAGGGAGCCGAAAGAGCAACCGTACGGGATGGTCGCTGTATTTGAGGATCTGTATGGCAACTTGTGGGATTTGTTGCAGGTCAACGGGAAGCATCCGTTGTTTTAATAGCCTGTGGTTGCGAGCCCTGCTGGTTAAGTAGCCCTGAGTGGCGGTGAGGCGCCATTTCAAAGGGCGTATCGAAACCACAGGGCGAAGCAATCCCCAACCCGGTGAGTGGACGCTACGCGGCATCGTCGGGCTGGGTCTCGATACATCGGCTTCGGCGACACTCGACCCTCAGCCTTCCTCGCAAGATGAAGTGTTTTTGCGAGTGTTACAATTGACCGCATAACCTATGTACAACCTCGACCAAATAGCCGCCGAAAAAGACGAGATGCGCGCAGCAGTCCTGCACGCCCGCGCCTATAAACCCATTTACGTCAAGATCAAAGTCAATTACGGATGCAATCTCAAGTGCGAGATGTGCAAACACTGGCGCGAAACGCGCGAGCCGCCCATCTCAATGGATCGCTTCCGCGAGATCATTTCCGAACTCGCAGAACTCGGTTGCAAGAAGATCCACTTTTCAGGCGGCGAGCCCATGCTCCGTCCGCAGCTTCCTGATCTGGTCGAACACGCGACGGAATTGGGAATGCGCGTCACGCTTACGACCAACGGCACGCTGATCGACAAGGTCAAAGCGAAACGTCTCATCGAAGCGGGCCTGCGCGGAGTGAACGTTTCGATCGATTCGCCGCTCCGTAAGATGCACGAAAAGATTCGCGGCGTGGAAGGTTCTTTCAAACAGACCACACGTGCGGTCTCATTATTCAATAAGTATTCACACAAAGGTAAATTGACCGTACGCATCAATACGGTCGTCGGGCGTTCCAATTATCAGACGCTTGCTACTCTCCCCGATCTCGCCCACGAGCTCGGCGCGGACGGAATCAACTTGATTCCCGTGGACGATCACTGCGGCGAGCATTTATCCATGCGGAAGAAAGACATTGCGTTGTACAACTCGGAGATTGCGCCGGTCATCGAACAGCGCGCGCAACAGTTGGGAATCAACATCGCCGATGAAGACGCGTTCCCATTTGGAAAAGATGATACTGAAGTCAAGCTCGGACGCGCGGGGCGATACGCCTTCGGCTACTACAACAAATTCCCCTGTTACGCGCCTTGGACGCACAGTCTCATTGACTTCAACGGCCTTGTCTTTGTATGTTGCATGACGCGCGAACAGATCCAACCGCTCGGTGATATTCGCAAACAATCGTTCAAGGAGATCTGGGAAGGCGCGGCATATCGCCAGGTCCGCTTGAACATGCACCCGCCCGCGCTCAAGCCCTGTCAGCGCTGCGATGATTTTGTTGTCGAAAATAAAAAAATTTGGGAGACGGTCGGACCGTACTAACGCCGATGGTCTCGATACGCCCCGCGAAGATCATGCGGGACTACTCGACCAACGGGTTAACTTAAATCAGAAAACATATCCGCGCGGTCGTCATCGTCCCACACGCTGGCTTGATTAAAAGTAAGCAGATCGGCGGCAGTAAATGTCGCGGCGGCGATTGGTAGGGCAACCGGCATATCGAGTCCCTGCTGGCAGGCGAGACACACTCGCCCCTCCCGCGTATTGTTCGTATGCTCATCGCAAAATCCGCGCCCACATTTGGTACACTTCCCCAACGCGGGATTATCGCAACGATGCGGCACGAGATAACCGATCACCATCTCACATTGCTCAGCCGTTTTTTCTGCCATGAAAATCGCTCTCCTCACTGAAAAGTATACACCCGACATCGGCGGACTGGCAATCTCCTCCGAGCGACTCGCGCGCTTGTTGGCTTCTGCGGGACAGAAGGTCCGCGTCTTTTCCCCGACGGGCAGCCTGCCCTCCTCCGAGAAGCGGACTCTCCTCGCCAGCGGAGTCCACGTTACGCGCTTCGGCGTCCACAAGCGCGTCGACGACACGCTCGTGGACTGGTTCGACCTCATCACCGAAGAGCATTCCCGCGATCCGTTCGATGTGCTGCACGCGTATTTCCTCACCCAAGCAGGCTTCATTGCAACACTCGCTGGAAGATATTTGAATATTCCAAGTGTTGTCTCGATCCGCGGCAACGATGTGGACCGCGCCGCCTTCGACCCATCGCGATTCACGCACTCGATGTTTGCGTTGCAGAATGCAAATGTTGTGACATCCAACGCGAAAGAATCAATCCGCAAAGCCAGGGCATTTATTGATCGCGAGATCGTATTGATTCCGAACGGAGTTGACACGGAACATTTCAAGCCAATGGAAAAGAACCTCGCCCTCGCGGAGTCGCTTGGGCTCTCTCCACGTGAGACATCACCAACAATCGGCTTCGTTGGTGAATTGCGTGAGAAAAAGGGACTCAAGACCCTCCTATCTGCCTACGCGCAGGTGAACAAGAACCGAAAGACCTCCCTGCTGATTGTCGGTGAGGTTCGCCACGGCGAAGACCGGCAAACCTTCGACGAGATGCGTGCATCCACTTTCGAATCGAACATCATCGTCACGGGTTACATTTCACCGAACGATTTGCCCGCCTATTATTCGTTGATCGATGTTTTCGTTCATCCTTCCATTCACGATGGGATGCCGAATGCCGTCCTCGAAGCCATGGCGTGTTCACGAGCTGTCGTCGCAACTCCTGTGGGTGGCATTTTGGATATTTTTGAGGATGGGCACAACGGAGTCTTCGTACACATCAACGACGCGAATGGTCTTGCAGAAAAAATATTAGAAGTATGGTCTGAGTCCGAGTTGCGCTCGCAGCTGGGCATAAATGCGCGAGCGAGTGTCAAAGAAAAATTTACACTTCTCAGGGAACTGGAAGCCAACCTGGACGTGTATAAAAGGATCGGATTCCGTCCATGATCATTCGCGCGGAAAAGCCGCAAGATGTGAAAGCCATCGAACTGATTACAGCCGCGGCGTTCGCGGGAATGCCGTACGCTGACGGCACAGAACATCAGATCATCAACCGCTTGCGAGAGGCTCAGGCTTTGATTCTTTCACTCGTGGCAGAAGTGGAAAGCGGAATCGCAGGACATGTCGCGTTTTCGGCTGTGACCATCAACGGCAACCACATCGGCTGGTTTGGGCTGGGACCAATTTCAGTTCACCCGCAGTTTCAAAGGCAGGGGATTGGCTCTCAATTGATTCGCGATGGGCTGGCACAAATCCGTGGACGTGGAGCAAAGGGCTGTGTGCTTGAGGGCGATCCGAATTACTACAAACGTTTTGGCTTCAAAACATATCCGCGCCTTATGTATGAAAAAGCACCCGCGCCGCAGTATTTTATGGCGCTTCCCTTTTATGAGGATGTCCCTACTGGCAAGGTTGAATTTCACGAAGCGTTCTACACCTCCCCTTAAGGGCAGGGAGGATTTTAATGATGCGCACATCAAGAGGGGTATACTGTTCCGCAACAGGTGAAACATGACATCCATTTTCGATTCGACCAGGACTGTGAAATCTGAACTTGGCAAACAAAAGTACATCGCCTCGGATGAAATTTCGACGATCGTGTATCTCGCGCAAAAACTCGGCAAGCCTTTGCTGACGGAAGGTCCTGCAGGTGTCGGAAAGACCGAATTGGCAAAAGCCATCGCGGGCGCAACGGGACGCGAGCTGATCCGCTTGCAGTGTTACGAAGGTCTCGACGAATCGAAGGCATTGTACGAATGGGAATATTCCAAGCAGTTGCTGTATACCCAACTCCTTCGCGATAAATTGAACGACACGCTCGGCAAAGCGGAATCGCTGACCGAAGCCGCAGACAAACTCGCGAAAGAAGAAGATGTTTTCTTTTCGGAACGTTTCCTCCTTCAACGCCCATTGTTGAAGGCAATTCTGAGCGAGCAACCGACCGTGTTGTTGATCGACGAAATCGACCGCGCGGATGCGGAGTTTGAAGCATTCCTATTGGAAGTTCTGAGCGATTTTCAAGTATCCGTGCCTGAGTTGGGGACCTTGTCCGCTAAGCACAGACCGTTCGTAATTCTCACCTCGAATAACACACGCGAACTTTCTGAAGCATTGAAGCGGCGCTGTTTATATCTGTTCATTGATTATCCGTCTTTGCAAGAAGAACTGGCAGTGGTGCGTTTGAAAGTGCCAGATCTTAATCCAAAACTGGCGCAACAGGCTGTGGATTTCGTGCAACGCCTCCGCAAAGGGGATATGCGCAAGTCACCGTCCATTAGCGAGACATTGGATTGGGCGAACGCGCTCGTCGCGCTGAACGCGTCCAATTTGGATAAGGATACGCTGGAAGATACGATCTCTGTTTTGTTGAAACACGAAGCGGACCTGCAGAAGGCAAAGCGGCAATACATCAATCCGCCACCGCCGCCCAAGCAGAAGCC
>CAZFDL010000220.1:0-4447 GCA_964517905.1 uncultured Anaerolinea sp.
TCACGTTGATGATGGCGCAGCACAACTTCTTCGTGGGTGAGGCGGTGGCAGGCGCATTGTATCTTTTCAGTGGGGCGGTCTTTCCGCTCGAAGTGTTACCGGCGTGGCTTCGTCCCGTCGGTTATGCCATGCCCATCACCTACTGGCTCGAACTCATGCGCCGCTCGCTCATCGGAGAGGTCGCGCAAGCCTTTCCAACACTTGAAAGGTTTTCAAACAACGAATTGCTCGGCATCCTGCTTGCGCTGACGGTTCTTTTCGGCGTCATCGCGGTTTTCGTCTTCCGCTGGTGCGACCACCTGGCGCGCGAACGAGGCATGATCGACCGCACCACGAATTACTAGTGCCGGACCTGTGGCCTCTTGCAGAGCTCGCAGGTCTTAAACGGACTATAATCACCAGCGAGAATTGAATTCTCGCTGGTGATTATATGAAAGCGAAAAAACAGGAAACACTTTTCATCTACGTCGGCGAACTCAACGGGTCACGCCTTGGGGACTTCCGCATCGCCGCCTCGGATTTTGGTTTGGTCGCAATAGAGTGGGCGGACGCGCAAGGTGAGTTTGACGCCTACCTGGCGCGACTCAAACGTCCTGCCGTGATCGATGCGAAACGGATCAAGCCGTACGCAAAGGAACTGGCTGAATACATCGAAGGCACACGTCACGCGTTCACCATCCCCGTAGATTGGACATTCTTCACCCCATTTCAGCGTGAAGCCCTGCAAGCCGTGTTTCGCATCCCGTACGGTGAGACGCGGACGTATCTCGAGATCGCACAGCAGATCAACCGTCCGCATGCCTATCGAGCGGTGGGAGGCGCGAACGCGATGAATCCGATGCCGCTCGTGATCCCCTGCCACAGGGTGATCGGCATGGACGGGAAACTCCACGGTTACGGCGGTGGAAAGGGATTGAAGACCAAGGAATGGTTGCTGCAAATGGAAGGGGCGGTAATTGCTTAAGCTCCCGTTGCGACTGATATCGTTGTTACGAGAACACAAGAGCAAGAATCGGGTCGGCAAATTTGTGTGGGTCTTATGGAATCTGCCGAATGTAATATTTTTCAGAATCAATCCATCGTTATTTCATCGTTCGAACGACTAAGGAGATTTTTTGAAACCGAAACACTGGGTCGTATTCATTACCCTCGGCGCAATATGGAGCTCATCCTTTTTGTGGATCAAGATCGGTGTGCAGGATGTCGGTCCCATGGCATTGACCGCCTTCCGCATGCTGTTCGGCGCGGTCACAGCCATCGCCATCGGAATGTATCAAAAAGTGCAATGGCCTCGCGACTTGAGAACGTGGGTCATCTTCGGCATTCTTGGACCCACCAGTCTTGCCATCCCCATCTTCTTCATCTCATGGGGCGAACAGACGATCGATTCGGCTGTTGCGTCCATTCTCAACGCGACCGTTCCGCTTTTTACCATCGTTATTGCCCACTTCCTGCTCCATGACGATAAGATGACCGTGCAAAAGGTGACAGGCTTGCTGATCGGGTTCGCCGGTGTCGTGATCCTGCTCAGCGAAGACCTGACCGCCCGCGCGCACAACTCGGTGATCGGGCAGGCAGCCGTGATCCTGGCGTCCTTGTTCTATGCGGGGAGTGCAGTCTTTGCCCGCAAATTGACCCAGAACATCCAGGGCACGGTACGAGGAGCCATGCCGCTCATCACCTCTGTGATCTTTATGTGGGCTGTCGGTCCGCTTGTGGAGCGACCTTTCGAGTTCCCATCGTTATCCATTACCTGGGTTGCCATACTCTGGCTCGGTATCCTGGGCTCGGGTTTGGCAGTGATCATGCTGTGGTATCTGATCCATGAAATCGGTCCGACGCGTGCCACGCTGGTAACCTATCTCTTCCCCGTTGGCGGAGTGCTCCTCGGTGTCATTTTTCTTGATGAACATCTTTCGTGGCAATTGATCGCCGGCACGTTGTTGATCATTGCCAGCCTCGCGGTCGTCAATTGGAAACCCGGAAAAGCAATGAGCGATTCCGAAAAATCTGTCAAAGAGGCACGAACCGCGAAATGATTCCAAAATCTGAAAAATCGTTTTTGGAAAAATACGAGTTCATCGTCCCGCTGGGTCTTTTCCTGCTTTTCCTTGCGTTCACCCTGCCGGGCATCTCATGGGGCGCACCCAGCATCTGGCACCCGGACGAGATCGTTGTTCGTTCGATCAAGGCATTACGCGGAGAGTGGAAATTTAGCGAGGTCAATTTCAACTACCCCGACCTGCCGCAATACGTAATGTACTACTTGGGGAGGATCATCCTCGCGCTGGGATATTCGAACAACGAGATCCTGATCGCTTCACGCGTACTTTCAGCTGTTGTGGCTGGCGCGACCATTCCCCTCACGTTCATGATCGTCCGCCGCGCGGGAGGCAGCGTTGCACTTGCCGGCATAAGCGGACTGCTCCTGTTGTGCGTCAGCGAGTTGTCCTTCAACGGCCGCTTCGCGCATAACGATACGTACACCGTCTTCTTCCTCACGTTGTCCATGCTGTGCATGGTCACGTATATTCGGAAAGACCAGCGCGGATGGTTGTATGGCTCGTTCATCGCCGTCGGCATGGCGGCATCCAGCAAGTATACGGGGATCGGTTTGATCCCTGCCCTTCTTCTTATTTACATCCTTATACAATTTAAAAACCTGAAAAGAGACTGGTTCGCGATCGGCGAAACTCTCTTCATCAGCGGCGCGCTCACCTTTTTGGGTTTCGCCCTCGGCACACCCAAAGCCCTCACGTGGATGGCGTACTTCTTCAAGCGCGTCTTCACCGCGCTCGAATGGCAGGCGACGTGGGGCCAACGCGATGACAGCGTGCGCGGACTCATCGGTCAATTCCCCATGATGCAGGGAACCCTCGGTTCTGCACTGTACGTTCTTTTCATCGCTGCCGCAGTTTGGGCTGGTTATGTTGTGATCCTGGCGTGGAAGCACAAAGAGTTAAACCGAACCTCGCAAGCAGGCTTCTTCGGCATGCTCCTGCTCGGAATTTTCTTCCTCGACCTGCCCATCATGATCTCGTACAACTATCAGCCGCGCTACGTATTGACGTTCATGCCCATGCTCGCCATTCTCGGTGCATTCTTCGTTTCAGAGGTTTATGCACGCCTCAAACAGTCCGCAAAGCCGATGTACGCAACCGCTGTCGTTGTCGTTATCGGCGCAATCGTTTTGTATTCCTTTTCACGGATGGTGAGCATTGCGCTGTTGTTCATCAACGACGCGCGCATTCCCGCCACGGAATTCATGAAAACGCTGCGCCCCGGCGCGTCGCTGGAACATACCAACTATCCGCCAAGCTACGATGGCGATTTTTTCGAGCGCGAACATAACTATCCGCTCCACATTCAAATGGGAACCCTTGATGCGGGCGTCCCCACCGACAAACCGTACGAGTTCAACAAAGCCGAGGAAGGCTTGCTGGAGCGCGGCACCGACTATCTGATCGTTGATAGTTTCACCGCCAGCCGCTTCGACGATCCGCACGTGTGCGCGCAGCTTCCCAACGAGTGCGAATTTTTCAAACAGCTTGAAACAGGCAGGACCGAGCATTATCAACTCATCGCGGAATTCAGCTACTCACTGCCGTGGTATCTGCCTCGAGTGCAGGTTGCGATCGCAAATCCCGAAATCCGCATCTATGAAAGAATCAAATGAACGATTTTCGAACAGGTTTCGTCGCCATTGTTGGTCGCCCGAATGTGGGCAAATCGACGCTGGTCAACGCGTTGTTGGGGCAGAAGATCGCGGCTGTATCACCCAAGCCGCAGACCACGCGCAAACGTCAGTTGGGGATCCTCACCAGCGACAAGTATCAACTCGTGTTTGTGGATACACCCGGCGTACACAAGGCACGTCACAAACTCGGTACGTTCTTGAACCGTGAAGCTGAGGAATCTTTGGAGGGCATGGATGTGATTCTCTGGCTGGTGGACTCCTCCGCCAAACCGACGGAAGAAGACAAACAGATCTCACTCCTGCTCAACAAACTCCCGCGTCGGACTCGCCTTGTGCTTGCCGCGAACAAAATGGATTTGATCCCCGCCGAGGCCTTGACCCGCAATCTCGAAGCGTATCAGTTGTTGGCGAGGCGGGACGCAAAGGCGATCACCCTCTCCGCTGCACGCAATGAGAATCTGACCGAGTTGATCGAGTTGCTCGTTTCGTTGAGTCCGTTTCGTTCGCCGGAGTTTGAAGAGGACCAGGTCACCGATTCGTACGAACGTGATATCGCCGCGGACTTGATCCGCGAGGCGTGTTTGCACAAACTGCGCGAGGAGGTACCGCATGGCGTGGGTGTGCGGATCGACGAGTTCAAGGAACGCGAGAACGGCATGCTGTACATCGCCGCGACGATCTTCGTGGAACGCGATTCGCAAAAGGGAATCGTGATCGGCGAGGGCGGCGCGATGTTGAAGTCCATTGGGA
>CAZFDL010000221.1:0-4444 GCA_964517905.1 uncultured Anaerolinea sp.
TCGTGCCGTGATTGATGTAAACCAAACCGGTGAAAATATCGCGCATGGCTGTGAACGCACGGTTGACATCTTGTGTGAAGATCGAAGTGGACAAGCCGTATTTGGAGCGATTATTTATTTCGACCGCTTCCTCGAGCGAATCAACTTCGATGATCGAAAGCACGGGACCGAAGATCTCCTCCGCTTCCAGCATTGAGCCCGGTTTGACGCCGTCGAACAAGGTTGGGTTGTAGAAAAAGCCCTTGCCTCCCACGTCCGCAACCGACCCACCGACCAACACGCGCGCTTCCTTCGCGCCTGCCTGCACCATGCTGTGGATTCGTTCGAGCGCCAGTTTGTTGATCACGGGACCGACGTCCACTTTCGGGTCGAGCCCATCCCCGAGTTTAAGTTTCTTTGCCCGCACTACAAGCGCTTCCTTGAGTTTGCCGGCGATTCCTTTTTGCACGATTAAACGGCTTGCGGCTGTACAGCGTTGACCGGTTGTGCCGAACGCAGCCCACAGGCTGGCATCCACAACCAGGTCGAGATTCGCATCGTCCATCACGATGATGGCGTTCTTGCCGCCCATTTCGAGCGATAACTTTTTGTTGAGTTTCCCGGCTGCTTCTGCGATGGCACGACCTGTTGTCGTCGAACCCGTGAACGAAAGCACGCGGACATCGGGATGATTCACCAAGGCCTTCGCCACATCCGCGCCGGGCGCCATCAGCAAATTGAACACGCCCGGAGGAATGCCCGCCTCTTCAAACACTTTCACGAACGCGGCAGAAACGGCCGGTGTTTCCGGAGACGGCTTCCAAATGATGGTGTTGCCCGCAACCAGCGCGGGGAAGATCTTCCATGAGGGGACGGCAATGGGGAAGTTCCACGGTGTGATGAGCCCGACGATTCCAGCCGGGTCACGCACGGCCATTCCAAACTTGTTCATCATTTCTACAGGGGCGGTATAGCCGAGCAATCTTCGTCCTTCACCCCCCATGAAATATGCCATGTCGATCGCTTCCTGCACGTCGCCGCGCGCTTCCGCGATCACTTTTCCCATATCGCGCGTGAGGAGTTGCGCGAGTTCTTCTTTTCTCTGTTTGAGAATATCACCGACTTTGAAGAGCATTTCCCCGCGCAGTGGGGCAGGCGTGAGTCTCCAGAGATTGAACGCGTTCTTCGCCGCCTCCACTGCCGAGTCTACATCGGAGATTTCGGCTTGCGCTATATCGGCCACGAGTTCCTCGTTCGCCGGATTGATCGTTTGAAATGTGCTTTTACCCGCGACCCACTTGCCGTTAATGTAGTTTTGAAATTCCATTGCATGCCTTTGGAAGTGCAGATTTGAAATTCTCGCAACAGGTCGGATTATAGCACTCGAAATCCATAGTCAACCGAATTTTGCAAATATATGTTTTCATAAATAAGAAAGTGAGTATAATCACCTCATGGCGGTTACAACGGCTCGACACAGGGTCCTGGCTTATTTGATGAAGCATCGGACTTCGTCGGCGCGGGAAATCTCGCGCGGGCTGAAGATGTCCGCGGCGACGGTGCGCCATCATTTGCGAGTCCTTCTTTCGGACGGGAGGCTTGAGTCGGTTTCTGTGCGGGCGGGTGCCGGCCGCGGCCGACCTGAAAAGGTATATTCGACTCCTCGTGCGGCGTTGGGGGATAACCTATCGGCGTTGAGCGAGGCTCTCATGGCTGAGGCAGGCAGAACCGTGAAAGTTGAAGCGTTGGCGAAGCGCCTTGCCGGCGACTCCGATTTCACGCGTCAGCCTGCCGCGAAGCGGCTGAATCTCACTGTCGAAAAATTGAACCAAATGAACTATCACGCGCGCTGGGAAGCCGGTTCGGGAGGACCGCGGGTGATCTTCAGCCATTGCCCGTATGGGGCGATCGTCGCCAAACGAGCCGAGTTATGCCGAATGGACACAGCGCTATTGGAGGAATTGATGGGGGCATCGGCGGAGCAGTTGGCAACGATCAGGGATGGTAGTTCAAGTTGCGTATTTGCATTAGGAAGATAATATGGTTGTCCCCGCAGTTCAACTGGGGGGACAACGAAATCGATATGGACGCAGTTCAACCGCGGGCGTAGCAAATTAACTATCAAACCCCAAGCCAACCCAATTCATAAGTTTGAGCCAGAGATTCTCTTTGCCTTGATTGTTGTCTGCCTGTGCGAGTGACCAGCGCGAGAGGTTGATGCCGATGGAGCGGAGTGGTTCAGGCGGGAAAGGTATCGGTTTGGTACGGACGAATTCAAGTCCAGTCCGTTCGGTATTTTTGTCATCCAGAATATCGAGCAAGACGCGCGCGCCGAAACGCGTCGAACCGACGCCGTTCCCGGTGTAGCCCATTGCGTAGGCGGCTTTGCCGTGATAGGCAGTTCCCCAAAACGGACTGAAGCGCGAACACGTGTCGATCGCCCCGCCCCAGGCGTGGGTAAAGCGGATTCCTTCCAGTTGGGGAAATGCCTGAAAGAAGTGCTCAGCCAAAAGGGCGAAAGAGGCGGGTCGATTTTCGAGATGTGCTCCAAACCCATTGTTCCAGTGATAGACGGCGTCGTATCCGCCCCAGAGGATGCGTCCATCAATTGTTGTGCGAAAATAATGGAATTGATGGTTGGCGTCGCTGAGGCCTTCACGCCCGTGCCAGCCGATCGAATCGCGTTGCGCGGGCGTGAGGGGTTCGGTCATCAGGGCGTAATCGTAGACAGGAACAATGTAACTCTTGATCTGTTTGAGGAGTGGAGGGAAGGCATTGGTCGCGAGCGCAACCTTGTTCGCGCGGACCTGCGCATGCGGCGTATGTGCGATGACAGTGTTCTTGTCTTGGTCGAGTCTTGTAACGGGGGTGTTTTCGTGCAATCGCACGCCAAGGTCGAGACAGGCTTTACGAAGACCCCACGCGAGCTGGGCAGGGTTGACGATGGAGGTGTCGCGCCGACTGAGACCGCCGAGGAAAACAGGCGATCGGACCACCGCTTGAACCTGCTCCCGGTCGAGATATTGAAATTCGATGTTGTACTGTTTCGCGAGTTCGACGTTGCGTTTGAACTCATCGAGCATGTAGGGTTCCGTAGCGACATCCACTTCGCCGGTGTGTTGGTAATCGCATTCGATGCCGAGCCGCCGGATGGTTGATTCGATCTCTGCGAGGTTTTGAACGCCGAGCGCATGCAGGATCGAAATCTCGTCACGCCAGCGCGAATAGCCGTTGAGAAATCCATGCGTGATGGACGCGTCCATGAATCCGCCGTTGCGTCCGCTGGCGCCGATGGCGGCGGTGCCTGCCTCAAGGAGTACCACGTCGCGTGCGGGGTCTGCTTCTTTGGCGAGCAGGGCGGTCCACAAACCGGTAAAGCCTGCGCCGATGATGAGCAGGTCGGTGGAAGTTGATCGAGTTAGCGGTGGTTCGGGGCTGGGGGCTGAAGGGTCGTCGAGCCAGAAAGGGACGTGCGAAACGTTGGCAATGGCTTGCTTTGCCGTAGAACTGGGTGCGGAGGAGTAAATCATGCTCTCATGGGTTGTTTTATACCTCTGGGGTAGATTGACCTGCTACTTTTGATTATACCTTGCGTAGAGAAGAATAAGAAAAAAGGAGTTAACGATGATGACAACACAAAGAAAAACCCTGCGCAGGTCGCGAAACAATCGAATGTTCGCGGGCGTGTGCGGCGGACTGGCTGAGTTCTTCGGGATCAGTGCGTTCTGGTTCCGGCTGGGTATGCTGATCGCATTTATCCCCGGCGGCGTGCCCGGAATACTGCTTTACCTGTTGCTGTGGGTGATGATTCCAAGCGAGTAATTTAGTTTTGCCTTCACCCTACCCTCCCCTGCTAGGTGCTTCGCGATCTCCCGAAGGGAGAGGGGACTCGAGATGCACAACTTCGATTTTCGCCGCGTTCAGAAAATTCATGGCGTTCTCATCGGTACGGTATGCGACACTGTAGACGATGCGCGCAATGCCCGCGTTGATGAGCGCTTTCGTGCAGTTGATGCACGGCAAATGCGTCACATAACAGGTTGCCCCTTTCGTTGAAACTCCGTGCAACGCGGCCTGGATGATGGCGTTCGTCTCGGCATGGATCGTGCGGACGCAATGCCCGTCCACCATGAGGTGACCGATCTCGTCGCAATGCCCCTGTCCCTTGGGTGAGCCGTTGAAGCCGGTGGTGAGGATGCGCTTGTCGGTCACCAGCACACAACCGACAAAGGCGCGCTCACAAGTGCTCCGCTCCGCAACGGCGTAGGCGATCTTCATGAAATACGAATCCCAATCGGGGCGCATGTTTCCTCCGTACTTGACTGACAGTCACCTTCAAGGTGACTGTCAGTTTTATATTATTCCACGGTCACGCTTTTTGCCAGATTTCTCGGCTGATCGACATCCAGCCCGCGCAGGGCGGCGATGTGATACGCCAGCAACTGGAGGGGAATCACCGTCACCA
>CAZFDL010000222.1:0-4410 GCA_964517905.1 uncultured Anaerolinea sp.
CAGAGCAGCGGCCTTTTAAGCCGTTTGTTGAGGGTTCGAGCCCCTCCGCGCTCATAAGAGAATCCTCCAATGGGAGGATTTTTTGTTTTGCGTATAAATCTTTTAAACTTAATTCTCGAACACCCGTGCTATAATCCGTTTAGTCCGTTAGTCCATAGTCGAATAGTCTCGTGGTCAGACTGAGCGACTATCTGACTACCTGACTACAAGACTATGTCCTTCACCCACCTCCACGTTCATACCGAATACTCCCTGCTCGACGGTTTCTCGAACATCAAGAAGCTGGTCAAGCGCGTGAAGGAATTGGAGATGCCCGCGGTTGCGATCACCGACCACGGCACAATGTTCGGCGTGATGGATTTTTACAATGCCGCGACTGACGCGGGCGTCAAGCCGATCATTGGTGTGGAAGCGTACATGGCGGCGCGGACGATGCAGGACCGCGATTCCAAACTCGATAGGACCTCATCTCATTTGCTGTTGCTCGCCGAAAACGAGACAGGTTACAAGAACCTGCTCAAGATCTCCTCTGCCGCGCAACTCGACGGCTTCTATTATTATCCGCGCATCGATCACAACTTTCTAGCCGCGCACTCCGAGGGCATCATCGCCACGTCGGGGTGTATGTCTGCGGAGATTCCACGCTTGTTGTTGGACGATAAACCCGAAGACGCCGTCAAAAAGATGAACTGGTATTACGATGTCTTCGGCAGGGATAATTTCTTCATCGAACTGCAACTGCACAACATCAAGGAAATCACGGACTTAAACAAAAAACTGCTCGAAATGGGGATGAAGTATTCGGCGAAGTACGTTGCGACGAACGACGTGCATTACGTTAATCAGGATGACGCGCGTTTGCAGGATATCCTGCTGGCGATCCAGACGCAGACGCTTCTCTCGGACCCCGAGCGGATGCGCATGACCGACGACTCGTACTATCTCCGCACGCCCGCGGAAATGAGTCGACTCTTTGCCGAAGTGCCCGAGGCGCTGAATAATACGCTCCTCATCGCCGAGCGCTGTACCGTGGACTTGTCGTTCAAAAGTTATCACCTGCCTGATTTCCCCGTCCCTGAGGGATTTACGGTCGAGAGTTACCTGCGTCATTTGTGCAATGAAGGGGCGAGGAAACGATATGGGGACCAGGCGGCCAGCCAGAAGGTCCAGGAAAGGATCGACTACGAGTTGGGTGTCGTCGGTAAAATGGGATTCGAGGCGTACTTCCTCATCGTCTGGGATCTATGCCGGCACGCGCGTGAAAACAATATCTGGTACAACGCGCGCGGGTCTGCCGCGGGTTCGATTGTTGCGTTTGTTTTAGAGATAACTCTGGTGGATCCGCTTCAGCATGACCTGTTGTTCGAGCGCTTTCTGAACCCCGGTCGTATCTCGATGCCCGATATCGATCTCGATTTTCGCGATGACCGCCGGGCCGAGATGCTCGAATATTGTACGCGCAAATATGGCAGTGACAAGGTCGCGCAGATCATCACCTTCGGCACGATGGGAACGAAAGCCGCATTGCGCGACGTAGCGCGCGTGATGGACATCCCGTTGCCAGAAGTGGATCGCGTAGCCAAGCTTGTGCCGTTCGTTTCGGGGCGCAACACCACGATGGAAGACGCGATGGCGATTCCCGAGTTCAAACAGATTTACAATGAACAATCGCACTTGCGCGAGTTGATCGACACTGCCGCAAAAATGGAAGGCACGGTGCGCAACGCCGGCACGCATGCCGCGGGTGTAGTGATCTCTGACAAGCCGATCATCGAATACCTGCCTCTGCATCGCCCGACGTCCGGCTCGGAAGAGACGCCGATCAAAACGGTGACGCAATTCGAAATGGGGATTCTTGACTCGCTCGGCATGTTGAAAGTGGATTTCCTTGGACTGATCACGCTCACCGTCATGGCCAAAGCCTGCGATCTGATCGAGAAACGGCACGGCGTAAAGTTTGATTTAAATAACATTCCTCTGGATGATCCGAAGTCATTCGAAATCATGGGCGCAGGACAGACGGCTGGCTTGTTTCAGGTGGAAGGCGGCGGCATGACGCGTTGGATCGTGCAGATGAAGCCGAAGTCGCTGGATAATATCGTGGCGATGGTCGCGCTCTATCGCCCGGGACCCATGGCGTTCATCCCCGATTACATCGCGCGCATGCATGGCGAAGCGGAGGTGGAGTATCGTCACCCCGCGTTGCAGCCTATTTTTCAAGACACGTACGGCATCCCCGTGTATCAGGAACAATTAATGCGCGCTGCGGTCGAACTCGCGGGATACACGCCTTCCGAGTCGGATGAATTGCGTAAGGCAATATCGAAGAAGATCAAAAAAGATATTGACAAGCATCGTCATAAATTTGTGAAAGGCGCAACTGCCAACGGCATGGATACAACGATTGCCGAGGCGATCTACAGCGATTGGGAGGAGTTTGCGCGCTACGGCTTTAACAAGAGTCACGCCGCCGATTATGGCGTCATTGCCGTGCAGACCGCGTATCTCAAAGCGCATTATCCCGCCGAATACATGACCGCGTTGCTGTCGGCATCCGCGGGGCAGACCGAAAAGGTCGCGTTCTATGTTTCCGACGCGCGCAGCATGGGCGTACCCGTGTTGCCGATCGACATCAACACCTCGGGCTGGGATTTTCAAATCGAAGATGTGGATGGCAAGCCGAGTATTCGCTTCGGCTTGGGTGCGGTGAAGAATGCCGGTCAAGCCGCGGTGGAAGTGATTCTCAAAGAGCGCGACGAAAACGGAAAGTTCAAAGACCTCAACGATTTCGCCCGCCGCGCCGACCTGCGCGCCGTGGGCAAACGCGCGCTCGAATGCCTCATCAAAGTGGGCGCAATGGACGCGTTCGGCAACCGCGCCGCGTTGCTCGCGTCGCTGGACCGCATCGTCGCCATCAGCAGCGCACACTTCCGCGCGGCGGACGCGGGGCAGATGAGTCTCTTCGGCACTACAACGGGCGTAGTCGAAGAGATCACCTTGCCGGAAGTCAACAATGTGGATAGACGCGAAATGCTCAACTGGGAGCGCGAACTGGTCGGCTTATATATCTCCGATCATCCGCTCACGCCGTATCAGAAAACGTTCGCACAGATCGTCAGTTATTTTTCGGGTCAACTCAATGAAGCGCAGCACGAAGAAAAAGTGCGCGTCGCGGGTCTCGTTACCCATGTGCGCCCGTACATGACCAAGACCAACAAGCCGATGGGTTTTGTCACACTCGAAGATATTCAAGGCAACATCGAACTCGTATTGTTCCCTCGAACATGGGAAAAAACGCGCGAGCAGCTTACCGTCGGGCAGATCGTGATCGTTGAAGGCAAAGTGGATGCAAATTCCGCGCCGCCAAAAGTCCTGGTGGATACAGTTCGGACTGAGATCAAGATTCTTGAATCGCTTGACGAGTCAACGCCGTCTCTCTCCCAGCCGAAGCCTGCTTCACCCGAACCAGCGACCCCACAGCCCAAACCGACTCCGGTTACCAGACTCAACATCAAGTCCATGCAACCGAAGCCCATGACTCCGAAACCCGCTGCGGCACTTCAAATGGCTGAACCTGAACCCGCGCCTGCGTACGCGGGGGGTGACGATATGCCGCCTCCACCCGATAACTTCCCCGATGGCTGGGACAGCGAATGGCAACCCTCATTTGAAGACGTAGCCATCGCGTCCAAGCCGGAGCCGAAGTTCAGTAAAAGTGAGGAGGTAACGCCGCCGCGCGTCGAAGCGATAACCCCTCCGGTTGAGAGTCACGATGAAATGCAGGAACAGGATGAAACGACGCGCGAAGCGATCGTCACATCTCTCAAATCTATTTACACCACGCTGGTCAAAGAGGAGGATCAGAAGCATCCCCCGAAGCAGATCACGGTGATGCTTCGCACGACGGGCGACCGCGAACGCGACCGGCGGCGCATTAAAACCATCTACGGAACGCTGATCTCCTTCCACGGGCGCGACCGGTTCAGTTTTCAGATCTTTGAAAATGGATCGGGTCATTTGCTCGATTTTCCCAATGACTCCACGCGCGTCTGCCCCGAAATGCTCGAACGCCTGAAAAAGTTAATGGGTGAGGAAAGCTGGCGGGTGGAGGAAATTACGTTCCAGTGATCATCCTACCGCGTAAATTCCCCGCACCGCGTTGCACATCTGACAATCCTCCCGCTCGCATAACAAGGCGAGCGGATCGTTTTTAATCAAACCGACCGCCACATCGAGCAGGCGTTTCAACGGCATGGCCTCGATGAAGCCTTTGCCCACGTCCACGCGGAAGACGTCGGGCTGGATGTACGGTTCGATCGCCTGGAATCCGCTCGAATCGCCGGGGTAGTTGTGACATTCCACGGCGCGGTCACCGACCAGCGCCCAGCGGAGGAATTGTTTCCTGCCCGC
>CAZFDL010000223.1:0-4377 GCA_964517905.1 uncultured Anaerolinea sp.
ACGGACTCACAATAACGGGCGTGATGCAGATTCCAAAAGGCGAAGGTCCGTTTCCTGTCATTGTAATGAATCACGGCTTTTACGCACGGAGCATTTATAGTTCAGGCGATGGCACGGATCGCTCGTCTGCGTTCCTCGCCGAGCACGGATACATCACCCTCGCATCTGATTATCGCAGTTGGGGCGGGTCGGACATCGGCGAGAGTCTCTTCTATTCAGGCTTGGCGATTGACGTGATCAATTTGCTCAACGCGATTCCGTCCATTCCGCAAGCGGACGCGACTCGCGTCGGCATGTGGGGTCATAGCATGGGTGGGGGAGTGACAATGAAGGTTCTCACAGTAATCGGTGGTTTCGATACGCCCACGGAAACAAACGCCTCGGGCTACTCTACCACCGGAATCAAAGCCGCCGTCCTCTATTCCACCGTCAGCGCGGATCACGCCGACATTATCGCGCGCTGGGGCAACGGCTGCCTTGGCGACATCGCCGCGGGCGAACAGATCCTGGGCTGTAACTCGGCCGATGTTGTCCCTCTTGAACTGCCAAACAACCTGCTCAATGCGTTTCACTTTGCTCCGAGCGATACCGGGTTGATGATGCGTGTCTCGCCGATCTATCATCTCGATTCGATCTCTGCGCCGATCCAGGTCCACTACGGGGCACTTGACGGGCTTGTTTACAGCGGCACTCCGCCCGAGTGGTCTCTAAAACTGAATCAAGCCTTGCTCGACGCAGGCAGGGATGTAGAATTATTTCGCTACGAAGGCGAAGGCCACTCGTTCGTCGGCCAGCCATGGTTCGACTTCATGATCCGCGTGCTCAAATTCTTCGACGAAAACCTCAAATAGGTATGGAAATTAAATAGACCCCCAGCGCCTGACCGGTTCGGTATTGGCATTTTCTTCCCGACCGCATTGGTTTGAGCCGGGAGCCTTGATGAAAAATTGAACAAGGCAACAGTGCTTTTGAACGCGTCTGTTGCCTTGCGTGGAAAGCATTCCCTTCAACCAGGCTTTATTCTATTTGTGAAGGTGTTTCGCAGCGATGAAACTCAAGCCTGCCTTGGTCAAATCCGAGGCGGAGTGATTGCAGGCATCCACTTTATACAGGAAATTTGTCTGCAGATTATCCCAGTCGCCGGAATCGATCACTTCCTTTTTCTCGCGGAAATAATCGAGAATATCGGATGGGTGGCTAAGTGATTTCTCGATCTCCGGGTCACCGCCTTCATGTTTGGCGGCGATGTTTGCCACATGATCGGCGATTTCAACCAGCTCAGCACGCCGGTCATAGGGCTGTTTCACGATTGATTTCCACGTTTCGGTGATGTGGTGCTCGAAGCGGATGACGTGTTCAAAGCCCAGATCTTTTCTGAAATCAGCGGTCAATTCCATCGTTTGGTTGTTGATCGAGTTGGACCAGTTGAAGCCGATCAGCGGACTTGTGCCATCGTCACGGCTGAATAACTTTGCCATCATCATGATCCACAGTGCGTGATATGGATTGTCACTCCCGAAAAAGACAGAGATCTTGAACTGGATGTCCACGCCGAGGCGATGCAATAAAAAACCGAGCAGGATGGTCCCGGCATTGAAGTTGAGCACATGTTGCACGCCGTAGTTGGTGTAATAGTATAGGAATTCATCAAGCCACATCAGGGCGTGCTCATTCGGCTGGCCAATGCCTCCGAAATAGCCGGTGATCGTTTCTGGTCCGCCGAGATGAGGGTTGGAACCATCCGTGCCCTTCGTATCGAGGGTTTCAACAAAGGAGGCTCCCATGATATCCAGGGCGGCAACGATGGCAGGCAGGTCGCCGTCCATCTCGGATTCCTTCATTTTGCGAACCGCGATAAACCGCCCCGGGACGAGGGTCTGATCCTTGATGGCGCGTTCCGCCATGACGCGAATCCATGGAAAGTATTGCAAAGCCGACACTTCGAGCGTCACTGCGGATTCATCCTTGAAGCTCATCGTGTTTGCGGCATCTCCGAGGATCTTGCGCCGGTAATCCGCCACGGAAATGAACGCGTGCTTGTCACGTTGCGCCATCAGCCATGTCAGGTCCTTGATATAGTCCGGTGCCTTGGCTTCGACATGTTTTAGCAGGTTTTCCAGCTTGCGGGATTCGCGGTGTTTGAGATTGATTTCCTCCGGTGTGCCGTATTTTGCCACCACATCCAGGAAGTTCTTCATCACGCGGGAATTCGGGTCAAGCAGGACCTTGTTGATTGAATCCAGCTTTCCTGGGGAGATCTCGATCAGGTCTTGAAAGGTCTTTAGCATGGGTACTCCTTTTCAATCCAAGGACTTCAATAACTCATCGTATTCTTCATCCTTCATCCCAAACCAGTTTTCGGGTTGCGGAAACTTCCTGCCGATGACCTCTTCGTGATAGGTCTTTAAACCGTTGAGGATGACTTCCCCGGCATTCCCGAAAACCTTTGCCATCTTTGGTTTGAAGCGCGGGTATAGCCCAAACATATCGTGATAGATCAGCAGTTGACCGTGCGCATTTGGACCTGACCCCAACGACATGATGATACAGTTTTCAGCGCGTTCGGTGATGAGTTTGCATAAGCGGTCCGGGACCATTTCAAGCAGGATCATGAACGCACCGGCTTGTTCAAGCGCTTTTGCATCGTCCAGGATTCTTTTGGCGAGCGCTGCATCCCTGCCCTGGACTTTGAATCCACCCAGGGCGGAAACGGATTGGGGAGTTAAGCCCAGATGCCCGATGGCAGGTATGCCGGAATCCACGATCCCCTTAATGCGGTCCGCCATGGCCGCCCCGCCCTCCAGCTTGATGGCGTCTGTGGCCGCCTCTGCCATAAATCGCCCGGCGTTTCGGATGGCCGTCTCTACGGAGGGTTGATACGTCATATAAGGCATATCGCCGATTACGAATGCGGTCGGTGCGCCGCGCCGGACGGCTTGTGTGTGTCGGAGCATGTCATCCATGGTGACAGGCAGGGTGCTCTCATAACCCAGCATGGTCATACCGAGGCTGTCGCCGACAAGAATGACCTCGATTCCGGCTTGCTCCTGTAGATAGGCAGTGGGATAGTCGTAGCAGGTGAGCCAGGTGATCGGTTCACCTTTCGCGACTTTGTCAAATAAATAGGGCAAGGTGATCTTTTTACGAGGTTCCTGGGACATAAAGGCTCCTTTAGGTCTTTGCATGTTCTGGTGGTCAAGTGGCCTGAGAGGCTGGCCGATGCCGGATCGAATCCACCACAAAAAAATCCAATGCTACCCGGTGGTCACGATACGGGCTTTGCCCTACTCGACCCATTGGCGGTGATTAAGTTCAGTATAGGTTGTATGGTTGCTCGTTGTAACTGACGAAAATCACCAAAATCACCGTGATAAAATCTCTCGTATCAGGAGAGCTTAAAAATGAATAATGTCCGTCCGCACATGAGGATGTTGACTGAGGAACAGATACAGACCATCCACTCCTACACCTTACAACTGCTCGCAACGACCGGCGTGCGCGTGGACTCGCCGTCGGCAGTGGAGATGCTGACGAAAAAGGTGGGCAGGTCGAATGTCGAGGGAAGAACCGTGCGGATACCCGCGGAACTGGTTGACTGGGCGATTCAATCCGCGCCGCGCAGAATCCAAATCTATGACCGGCGCGGGAATCCGCAATTCCAAATTGGAAGGCAGGAGGATCGCACGCGATTCGGTATCGGGGTCACTGCGTTGTTTTATCAGGAGCCGGAGACGGATACGCCTGTGGAGTTTCAGCGCAGACACATGCAGGACATGGTGCGGGTGGGAAATAAACTGCCGCTGTACGACATGGTTTCGACGATCGGTATTTGCAGGGATGTGCCTGATTATCTAACCGACCTGATCGGCTCCCTCGAACATATTGCGAACGGCACGAAGCCGATGGTGCTGTTGTGTTCGGACGAGCATAAATTTGACGATGTTCTGCGCATGTTCGAAGCGCTGCATGGCGATCTGGGTAGGAAGCCGTTCATCCTCCCGTATTTCAACCCCGTTTCGCCGTTGGTGATGAACGAAGGCACAGTGGACAAGATGAAGATCGCCATCGAGCGCGGACTACCTGTCATTATTTCCAATTACAGTTTATCGGGTGCGACCACGCCGATTACGCCCGCGGGAACAATTGCCGTGTTGATGGCTGAATTGCTCGCGGGCCTGGTCATCGGGCAGTTATATAAAGAAGGCGCGCCGATGTTCCTCGGCATGTTGCCTGTCTATCTCGATATGAAAACGCTTTTGAATTTTTACGACCCGCAAAGTATTTTAGACAGCCTCGCCTGCGCGGAGATGATGGCGCATTATGGCATCCCGCATTGCGGCACGTCGGGGAGCGGCACAGGCTGGGGCATGGACTTGC
>CAZFDL010000224.1:0-4349 GCA_964517905.1 uncultured Anaerolinea sp.
CATGGACCGCACGATCAAAACCACGTCCGATGTGGAACGAGTGTTCAATTTGCCCGTCATCGGTTATCTCGCCAACATCGCTGAGAACGGGAATAATGCCACTTATGTGGTGAGCCATCCGAACTCGTTGATCGCAGAAAATTTCCGTTTGTTGCACTCCAATTTGGAATTCTTCCAGGCATATAATTCCGCCAGGACGATCCTGGTGACCAGCCCGACGCAGGGAAACGGCAAGACCACCGTTGCGGTCAATCTGGCATTGACCATTGCCGCGAGCGATCAAAAAGTAGCTTTGGTCGATGCCGACCTGCGCCGCCCCGCGATCCATAAAGCCTTGAAAATCTCGCAGAACCCCGGGCTTGCGGATATCATCCATAGCAAGGTCAGCGTCAAGGAAGTAATACGCCCGGTAAAAGGTAAAAGGATCGATGTGGTGGCGGCAGGCAATATTCCGCCCAGCGTGACCGAAGTGGTTGGGTCGAAAAGGATCGCTACCATTCTGAACGATCTGCGGGATGATTACGAGACGATCATTGTGGATGCCCCGCCGTTGGTGATCTCTGATTCGTACACGCTGGCTTCCAAGGTCGATGGTATCGTACTCGTCCTGGAGCCAGGTATGACCCGCGATGATCAGGCCAAGGTGATCAAGGAACAATTGACTCGGGCGGGGGCGCGAGTGATCGGTATTGTGTTCAATAAGGTATCCGATGTAAATGCAAAAAGTTACGGCGATACCAAGTATATGTCCATGTATTCACCGCAACACTATAACGATTACGTGGCGAATAAACCGCCGGTGGATGAGTCGGAGTCCGGTTCGCAAAAATTGCTGGCATTTTTTGAGCACGGCGAAGTGCCGGCCGATGTGAAGGAGTCGCTCGAAACCGCTTTCGAAAAGTTTCAAGACCAGAGAAAATCCTTGTTCGACCGGTTCCGCAAACCGCCGAAGAAATGACCCGATACCCCTCCGAGCCCTCACATTGTGGGGGCTTTTTTGTTGAACGGCTGTATACTCACAGAGGAAACGTGCCGGGGCGCCGATGCGCTCGAAGGTGGGCCGGAGCAGATTTCCCCTCGCGGGGGAGGCGGAATTTGTATCCTGCCTGAGCGTGTACAACTTTTTATGCCGTCCGGCGTATGGATGAGTGCGAGGAGCATAGGTGACGGATGAACTTGCCTGGGTGATCCAGGCGCAACAAGGTAGTGACGAGGCGTTTACCAAACTCGTCGAGGAACATCAAACACATGTGTATAACCTGTGTTATCGGATGTTGGGTGAACCGGAATCCGCGGAGGACGCTGCACAAGAGACCTTCCTACGCGCCTACCAGAACCTGCACCGCTACGACCAGACTCGTTCGTTCGCCACGTGGCTCTTATCGATCGGCGCGCATTACTGCATCGACCGTCTGCGCCGCCGGAAACTATCGGTCTTTTCGATGGACGAAGAACGCGAGGACGGAACGGTTTTCGAGATTCCGGACCCCGCCTCTCCCGACCCCGAAGCTGAATCGACCAAGCGGGAGGATCGCCGCCTTCTCCATCAGCTTTTGGGGAAGCTCGACGAGACCGATCGCGCAGCCGTGATCATGCGCTACTGGTACGATTATTCCGAAATCGAGATCGCCGAAGCATTGAAGTTGACCGTCAGTGCGGTCAAGAGTCGCCTGCACCGAGCACGTCGCGCGCTGGCAGGTATGTGGGGGGAGGAGGAATCCCCCCGCGTTCGAAACGAAAGGAGACGCCATGAATCACCAGCCTTTTGAGGAGTGGCTCTTGAGCCATACTCAACTAGACCCCGGGCAAAAGCGCGAGCTTGAGTCGCACGTGCGAACGTGTCCGCATTGCGCCGCGCTGCTTAAGACAGGAAAGGTATTGCGCGATCTCCACATGGCTTCGCCTGCCAGCGGATTTGTTGCGCGCTTCGAAACGCGGTTGGCGGCGTACCAGGCGGCTGATCGCAGACGCAGGCTTACGGGTCTGATCTTTTTCGTATCAATCGGTATGACACTTATGCTTTGGTCTCTACTGCCTGTTCTCTCAGGGTTTCTAACTTCGCCTGCAGGTTGGATCGCCGCGCTGGTGGAATGGGGTTTATTCTTGATTACTACTTTGCAGGCTTCACTCCAAGCCGGTGCGGTCATCCTTGACGTCCTGGGAGGCTTGCTGCCGCCCTTTGCGTGGATGGTGATGGTCTCTGGTGCGGCGGGAATCGGCCTGCTCTGGTCCATTTCGATTTGGCGGTTCGCCCTGCGGGGTATACCGCAAGGAGTTTAGCTACCATGAAAATCACAAGTCGTTTGTTCTCTCTCCTTCTCATACTTGCGCTTGCTTTGATTCCCTCTGGAACTGTGTTTGCGCAGGGAGAAGGTCCCGGCGAAGGCAAGGTCATTTTTGGAACCAACTTCACATTGGAAAGCGATGAGACCTTTATGGGAGACCTCGTCGTCTTCGGGGGCAATGTGGTCGTGGAGAAAGATGCGCTGCTCAACGGAAATCTGGTCGTCTTTGGCGGCACGGTGTCCAGCGATGGTACCGTGCAGGGCGATGTTGTTATCGTTGGCGGGCAGGTGAGCCTTGATGAACACGCAGTTGTAACCGGCGATGTCGTCACAGTTGGCGGTCAATTGGACCGCGCCGAGGGTGCGCAGATCAAAGGCGATGTAGTGAATAACGTTCAACCGGAGATTCAATTTCCGGACGGGAACGTGCCGCCTAGAGTCGAAGTTCCTACACCCTCGTTTGATTGGGGATTTAGCGTGATCTCGGGAATCTTCCAGACCGTATTCACCGCCATCCTTGCCGCCGCGTTTGCCATGCTCTTGGCGTTATTCTGGAAGCCTCAAATGGAACGCGCCGGGGACGTGCTTATTGCACAGCCGGTAATGGTCGGCGCCATCGGGCTTTTAGCGATCTTTCTGGGAGCTATACTGTTCCTGACGGTTCTTCCACCGGTGATCGTTGGGTTTGCCCTGCTATTCGGTACGGTTGCATTGGGCGCGGAAGTTGGAGACCGATTCACGCGAGCGATCAACCAATCCTGGCCACCCGTGTTAACCGCAGGCTTTGGAACTTTTATGCTGGTGTTGGTTGCCGGCGCCTTCGGGGTTGTTCCCTGCATTGGCTGGCTGGCGCAATTTTTGCTTGCACTGTTGGGAATTGGCGCGGCAATCGTCACATGGTTTGGGATTCGAGTGGGGCAGGCGCCTTCAGCCCCGCCTCCTCCCGCGCCGTAGCCGAAAAATCCTGCATGTTATAATCAATCCGCCCCGAGAGAAATTGCGGGGCGGATTGATTTATTTGGAGGCTACATGGCGCTAAGAGAAATTCAGGTTCCCAATACGATCGTGCACGATTCGCCGCCACCGCTGGTCGAAGTGGCCGGAACGCATCGCGAGATGGGACGCCAGGTCGGCGAAGCGCGGCGCGAGCAGGTACAGCACAGCGTCGAAAACGCGCGCGCGTTGATCGCCCAATCGTATTCCACACTCGAACTGACGTGGGAAGGCGCGCAGATCCAGTCGAGAAAATATCTTCCGTTTTCAGAAGAGCGATACCCACAATATGTGGACGAGATGCGCGGCATCGCAGAAGGCGCGAATGTGCAGTTCGATGAAATTGTGGCGCTCAACGCCATGGAAGCCGTGACGATGGATGCGCTCCACCTGACGCGCTGCACCAGTTTTGCCGTCAATGAACAGCGCACGGCGGATGGTCACGTGCTTGCCGCGCACAACGAAGATTGGGTTCCCGAGGATGAAAACGACGTGTACGTGATCTCCGCCAAACCAAACGAGGAACCCCCGTTTCTTGCCATGACGTATGGCGGGCTCCTCCCCAATGTGGGATTCAACGCCTACGGCATCGCCCAACTGATCGACTCGGTCTACCCGAACGATTCGCGCATCGGCATTCCGCGGCTGGTGGTATCGCGCGCGGTGTTGGCTTCGCGGCGTATCTCCGGCGCGATCGGGCGGATGCTTATCCCGCACCGGGCGGCGGGATACAACCATCTGCTCGTTCATGAAAGCGGCGAGATGTATTCGGTGGAGGTCTCGGCGAAACGGTTCGATATCCTGCACGGCACAGACGGGTACATGGTTCATACCAACCATTACCTTTCGCAGACGATGAAGGAGATCGAGAAAGACCCCGAAGAGTTGATCTCCTCGCGTGTACGTTACTTCCGTGCGAATCGGTTGATCCGGGAGACTTCCACGCACACGTTCAAATCGTTGCAGGCGATTCAAAAGGATCACGTGAACCTGCCGAACTCGATCTGCAATCACAACATCGCCGGTATCGACCCGCTAGACCGTGAAAGTACCATTACCGCCCTCGTGATC
>CAZFDL010000225.1:0-4338 GCA_964517905.1 uncultured Anaerolinea sp.
AAAACAACGTATCGCGCTGGCGCGTGTGATTCTCAAAGACCCGCGCATTCTGGTTCTGGATGAAGCAACAAGCCATCTTGATTCCGAATCTGAATCGCTGATTCAAGATGCTCTCAAGCGCGTCATGGCAGGGCGGACGAGCATCGTCATTGCCCATCGTTTGAGTACGATATTAGCCGCCGATTTAATTCTAGTGATGGATCGGGGACAGATTGTCGAACGCGGCACGCACGAGCAATTGCTCGCGACGGGCGGGTTATATAGTCAGCTGTATGAAACGCAGTTTCGAGGGGAACGCGTTTAACTACAGGTGATATCGATTTCACGAATGAAATTGAAGAGGCGGACTACCGTCCGCCCCTTTTTCGATTTAAGTACAATCCCCCCCAAAGGAACCTGCCCATGCAAACTTTTCTCTACCTCTTTTTTGCCATTTTCTCGGAAGTGACCGGCACCACTGCCCTAAAACTCTCGAACGGATTTACCAAACCCATCCCCAGCATTGTGGTCGTGATCGGCTATGGCGCGTCGTTCTATCTGCTGTCGCTTGTATTAAAATCGATGCCCATCGGAGTCGCGTACGCGATCTGGTCTGGCTTGGGGCTGGTCCTCACCGTCATCGCAGGTGTGATCATCTGGCGGGAGACTCTCGATTGGGCGCGCGTGTTGGGGGTAGTTCTAATTTTGATGGGTATTGTTTTTATCAACGTAATCTCAAAATCCACTACTCATTGAAAAATCGTCACCCATACTTCGGCGTATCGCCGAGGATCTCCCAGCCGCGCTTGAGCGCGACGGCTTTCAAATTTTTATCGGGGTACACCGCCACAGGATGATCTGCATGTTCGAGCAGGGGAATATCCTGTTCGGTATCGCCGTAGGCAAAATCCACGCGGTCCACGCCGAGGCGGCTCAACACTTGTTCGATCTTCTTCCGATTGGCAACCAGCTCTCCCGCAAGCATGACGCGTCCATCCACGATTTTTACCGGCGTGCCGATGACTTCGGCGCCGATCCGTTTTGCGAAGGGTTTGATGAAGGGCTCCACCGAACTGCTCGCGATGTACACGCGGGCGCTGGCTTCGCGGTGCCGAATCAATCGTGCAACCACATCTTCGCGGCGTTTCTTCCATAAATTGTGTTCCACCACCCATTCGGAGGCGTGGCCAAGTTTTGATTCATCTGCATTCTTGATATACACGAGACTATCCACCATTAACTTTTGTCCCCATTCCTGCCAGTCGATCAGCCCGGCTTTTGCCAGCACATAGGCGGGCATGGCTTGGGCGTAATAGAATCTTGCGAGCCACTTGCTTTGATTATGTTTGACCCAATCCACCAAACCCAAAAATGGCGAGCCTGTGGTCAATGTTCCCATCATGTCTGAGATAACGATCATGTTCGCTCCTCGGAAGTATCCGTGATTATAGCACTCGCAGGATGATACAATCGTTGCATGGGCACGCTGTATCTGGTCGCCACTCCCATTGGAAATCTCGAAGACATGTCGCCGCGTGCGGTGCGCATCCTGAAGGATGCGGTACTCATCGCCGCGGAGGACACACGTCACACGGGGAATTTGCTCAAGCATTTCGAGATCAAGACTCACATCACCAGCTATTTTGAACACAACAAGCTCAGCAAACTGGATTTCATTCTCGAAAAACTTTCAACGGGAGATGTGGCGCTGGTCTCGGATGCCGGGACTCCCGCGATCAATGACCCGGGCTACGAACTGGTCTGCGCCGCCCTCGCTTCCGGCGCTGACGTGATGCCTGTCCCCGGTCCCTCAGCTCCCATCTCCGCTTTGGCTGTTTCCGGGCTGCCGACAGACTCGTTTCTCTACCTCGGCTACCTCCCGCACAGAAAAGGAGAGCGACGAAAATCCGTGGGGCAGGTTGCCGACCTGCCCTTCACCCTGATCTTCCTCGAATCACCGCACCGACTCCTCGACTCGCTCGCAGACCTGCACGCCTCCCTCGGCGATCGCCGTATCTGCGTCGCACGTGAAATGACCAAGATGTTCGAGGAATATTGGCGAGGCACGATCAGCGGCGCAATGGAGCATTTCAAATCGAAGGAGGTGAGGGGAGAGTTTACATTGGTGGTGGAAGGAAAAAAGAACGGGAAAAGAGAAGTGTGGAAGGAAGCCGAGCTGTTGAAGGCAATAAGGAAAGATTCGAAGAGTGGTAAATCTGCCAGGGAGATTTCAGCCGAATTGTCGGAGCGAAGCGGTTGGAACAAAAAGGATGTGTATCGGCTGGTGAATCAAAAAGGAAGCAAACATGACTCTTGAATCCCCGCAGCATCCCAATGGTATGAGCGAACCGATACATTCATCCGATTTTCCCGTGCGCGGCTGGTGGAGGATCTTTTACGGTCTCTTTTTGCTCGTCATTCCCGCCTTTTCTTTTTGGGCGGTGCAAGCGCTCAAGCCTGAATGGCAATCGGGAGACCGGGAAGCGTATGTTGCGTTGTTCCTGCAAGCTGAACCGTCGGTGTTCTTTCTGGTCCTGCTCGCCTATTCCATACTTTGTTATGTCCTGCTCCTGTTTGATGCAGGTCGCTTTGCAGAGTTCTTCGTCGTTCGGTTTGGAATCTATATCGGTGTGTTGCTGGCGCTGCAATACACGATTCTTCTGGGCATGTATTTATTCAACA
The DNA here is from genome assembly GCA_964517905.1 of uncultured Anaerolinea sp. Lineage (GTDB taxonomy): Bacteria > Chloroflexota > Anaerolineae > Anaerolineales > Villigracilaceae > Defluviilinea. Next base: position 2,662 of record CAZFDL010000225.1, read on the forward strand.
ATGAGCGGTCGCTTGCCATCCTGCTCGTGTGGTTCTTTCCGCTCTATTTTCCAAGGTTTTATCGGACGGGAATTGCCCAATGGATCAAGCGTTTCATCCGCCTGTGGATGATCGCGGTCGTGCTGAGCGCGTACATCGTCATCGCATACATTATCCAGGAGCAAGCCATCCTGCCTATGTTCCTCGCCCTACTCGGGATCATTGCATCAGCGCCGTTCTGGTCATTGCTGATCGCGATTCAGGCTTCGGTCTGGCTGATCAAATATCATGAATCGAACTTCACCCTCGCGCGCGGACTCGGTGTCACAGCCTGGCTCGCGGGATATGTGGCTGCGTGGCGGTATAACATCCTCAAGATGTACGAGTTGTATGCCGAACTGCCGCCCGTGCCGCCGGATTGCTACATTGCCACCGCCGCCTCGCAAGGACATCCCTGCTTCGTCGGTTCAAAAACAATGCAACTTGCTGGCGGAAAATTCATGCAGGTGAATCGCCAGTTACAGATATTCAAGTTTACCGAACTTGCGTTAATCGCTGTCTTGCCGCGCTTTCACAAGATGTTGAGAGGCATATACGATTCGATGGGAAGACCACTGGCACGGACGATCCGTCACCCGCTTGTGGCAGACGCGGCGTACCTGTTGCTCAAACCGTTCGAATGGATGGCGGGATTTATTCTAAGGCGGCTTGTCCCGGAGATCGACTCAATATCAATTTATAATTAGCCCATCTACCTCACGGAGGTCAACATGTATGCTCTTTTCCCGTGGCTCGTCTTTCTTCATACTCTGTCTGCGCTCCTGTTCTTCCTCGCACATGGCGCGTCGGTGGCGATGGCGTTCCAGATCCGCAAGGAGAAGGATTTTGCGCGCATCGGCGCCATGTTGGACCTCTCTCTCGTTACCATGCCCGCGATGGGGATTTCTTTCCTCGTCATGGGGTTGACAGGACTCGCCATGCCGTTCATCCTCAAGATCTGGGATCAGGGCTGGGTCCATACTTCGATCGTTTTGATGGTTCTCGTGTTTGTACGCATGGTCATGATGAACGACAAGCGCTATAAACACCTGCGCCGCATGATCGGTCAGCCGTACATGATTGGCGGGAAACAATTCCCCGCGGAAGCGCCAGCCGGCCCGTCCGAAGTGGAAGCGCACATCAGGAACAAGCTGCGCGTGGAGGAGTTGATAGTCGTCGGGATCGTCATCCCCGTAATTGTGTTGTGGTTGATGGTATTCAAACCGTTCTAAGAGGAATTCAAAATGGCAGAAGAGAAAAAGGTCGAAGAGAAAAAGGAAGAAAAATCCAGGGTTGCTGATAATCTCGTCACGACGAAGCACTCCATCCGCATCGGCGGGAAGACCGTCAAGTATACGGTCACGGCGGGGACGATGGTGCTGAGAGAGGAATCAACCGATCGTGAGAAAGAAGCGGAGGGCGAAAAGCCGCGCGCGCAGATCTTCTTCGTCGCGTATACCAAGGACGGCGTCAAAGATACGGCGAAACGTCCGCTCACGTTTTCATTCAACGGCGGACCCGGGTCATCGTCGGTGTGGCTGCATCTCGGCGTGCTGGGTCCGCGCCGCGTGATCATGAAAGAGGATGGCGAATTGCCAAAGCCGCCGTATCAATTGAAGGACAATGAATTTTCGATCCTCGATGAGACCGATCTGGTTT
>CAZFDL010000226.1:0-4309 GCA_964517905.1 uncultured Anaerolinea sp.
GGGTTCGACCTTTTCATCAAGTACGAGGGACTAAACCCGACAGGCTCATTCAAAGACCGCGGCATGACCGCCGCCGTGAGCGAAGCGCTCGGACGCGGCGCAACAACTGTGATCTGCGCTTCGACCGGCAACACCGCCGCATCCGCCGCGGCATACGCGGCGCGCGCAGGGATGAAGTCCATTGTGCTGATTCCGCAGGGCAAGGTTGCCGCAGGGAAACTCGCAGGCGCGATCGCCTATGGCGCGCAGGTCATCCAAATTGACGGCTCCTTCGATGACGCGTTGACGATGGTGGTTGAAATAACAAACAAGCACCCGATCTGTCTGGTGAACTCGCTCAATCCGTATCGCATCGAGGGGCAAAAGACGGCGGCATTCGAGATCGTTGACGGGTTGGAGTCCGCGCCTGATTGGTTATGCTTGCCAGTGGGCAACGCGGGAAATATCACATCGTATTGGGCGGGGTTCAAGCAGTATTGCGGACTGAAGTCTGCAGAGCTGCCACAATTGTTGGGAGTACAAGCCGCAGGCGCGGCGCCGTTGGTGCTGGGACATGCGGTTGAAAACCCTGAAACTGTTGCTACAGCGATCCGCATTGGCAAGCCCGCGCGCGGTGAACAAGCCCTGCAAGCCGCGGAAGAGTCCAAAGGACGAATCATCGCAGTGAGCGATGAACAAATTTTGGATATGCAAAAAATTCTGGCAACACTCGAAGGGATCTGGGTGGAGCCCGCCTCTGCAACAGGACTCGCGGGGTTAGCACATGAGATTGCAAATGGAAAGTTGAATGTAAAAGGCAAGCGGGTTGTGGCGGTGTGTACAGGTCACGGATTGAAAGACCCGGATATCATTACGATGGATATGCAAAAGCCGCTCGTCTTGCCGCCGAGGTTGGAAGCGCTGGAAGAGGTGATTTTGGGATAGCATGTCGTTGCGAGGAGGGCGCAGCCCGAAGAAGCAATCCCCTCGAAACAATCGTTTGTTTGTTATCAGGCGATTGCTTCGCTTCGCTCGCAACGACATGATTGAATTATGAATATCACTATCAAAGTCCCTGCCACATCTGCCAACTTGGGACCGGGGTTCGATGCCCTCGGTCTCGCGCTGGATCTCTGGAATCAAACAACAGTCACGCGTGCACAAGAATTTTCTGTGCACGTGACCGGCGAAGGCGCGGGGAGATTATCATCAGGAAAAAACAATCTCCTCGTCCGCGCGGCGCAGAGACTGGCGGAACGCGCAGGGAAGTCGTTGCCGCCGTTTCATGCGGAGTGCGTGAATCAAATTCCGTTGTCGTCTGGGATGGGGTCATCGTCCGCGGCGATAGTGACGGGGTTGCTGGCGGCTAACGCGCTGCTGGAGAATCCGTTCACACGGGAGGAGATTTTGAATCTTGCTTGTGAAATGGAGGGACATCCCGATAATGTCGCACCGGCGATGCTGGGTGGATTGGTCGTGTCAACAATGGATCAGGGAAAGGTCATCGCGCGGCAAATTCCCGTCGGGATGAACGTGCATATAACCATCGTCCTACCGGATTTCTACCTCCCCACCAAACAGGCGCGCGCGGCATTGCCGAAAAAGATTTCAATGAAGAGTGCCGTGCATAATATTTCCAGAACGGCGTTGGTGGTGGAAGCATTGAGAATTGGGGATTGGAATCTGCTCGACAAGGCGATGACCGATAAACTGCATCAGCCGTATCGTTTGAAATTAATCCCTGGTGCGTTATCCGCGATGAATGCGGCGAAAGCGGCTGGGGCACGCGCGGTCGCGCTATCGGGAGCCGGTCCAAGCGTGATCGCGTTCTCCACGGGCGAGACAGGCATCGGTGAGTCGATGAAGCGTGCGTTCGAGGCGGCAGGACTCAAGGCGCGCATCTTTCGTCTAGGGGTTTCGAGTCGCGGGGCTGAAATTCAAGAGTCGTAAGGCGGATTGGCAATCTGCCCCTACCCTTCCTTTGGTCGCCATTCTTCTGCAAATTTCAAAATACGCGGGCGGATGTGGAACGCGAACGGGTCGGCAACCGACCTGCGCGCGGCGATCAACTCCATCGCGGCTTGCGGCTCGTACCCCTGCGCGATGAGGATGCACGCGCCCATCGCCGGTCCGCGGTGACGGCCGAAGGCGCAATGGGCGTAGACCTTTCCGCCCGCGCGGATCGTGCCGATGGCGGCTTGCGCGCCGAACACCAATTTCGGAATGGAGAGCGGGAAGAAGGGACTGTCTATGCTCTGCAACCACAAGAGTTTAATGGGCGGATGATGCGGGTCGGGGTCGGGCTTTTGCGAAAAACGCATGTTGATAACGAGCCGCACACCGAGTTCGCGCAGAGTATCGTAATCGCTGACAGAAGGCGTGGTGCCGACAAAAAGATCGTCGGTGATGGGGGAGAAATCCATGGAGCGAATCGTATCATATTTAGGACATTCTTCACTTCGCACAAAGAACAGCCGATGCTACAGTAAACGTGCCGTTCACCTGGCAAGCGAGGAGATCGAAATGAAGAATGTCATCTTAATGTCCGTTGTTGTGAGTCTATTCGCTTGCACGCCGTCAGCCAGCCAGCCGCCAACGCCACCGTTAACTGCAACGCTCACGCCCACCGTCACACCATCTCCCACACTTACTCCGACACTCACGCCCGTTCCAAACGGACCGTGCGACAATCCGCTTGTGCCGCTGGTGATCGGCAACGAATGGACGTATCGCGTCACCACAGACAACACATCCAAGGAATACAACCTGAAGGTAGTCGAGAGGCGGGATTCGGGCAACATCCTGATGGTGGTCGAATTTGGCGACGGAGAACAATCCGTTCAGGAACGCGTGGTCTGCCTGAACGGCGCCATCGAGGATCTCCCGCTCTTCGTGATGGACATGCTCTTTGCAGACCGGCTCAACAAGTTCATGAACACGTATCACGACCGGGGAATCTATGCGCCCGCAGACGCGTCATTCTCGGAGGCGGGCTGGGTGATGGATTGGGACGTTTTTTACCTCACGGAGGACGGCGCAAGGATCACGAATCCGTTGGGTCCGCCTGATCTTGGCATCGGGCAGTCCGCACCCATAGACATCGCCTTCAGAATGGATGGCACCCGTGAGCCTGTGACCGTCCCTGCGGGTGAGTTCCCTCGAGCTCTGAAGGTTTCACACGATTTCACCGTGAGTGCCACGTGGGGAAGCTTTGGCGGACACCTGACCATCGAAACCACACAATGGTACGAACCGTACGTGGGACTTGTCCGCGCTCAGGTGGATAAGGCTTCCTACTCGATGGGGATACAGGAGCTGAGCGTCCCGTGGAACAGCGTTTTGGAGTTGATCGAGTTCGCGCCGGGGAAATGAATGATATCGAGCGCCTGAATTTCAAAACGACAAGATGGCACAATCCATCAAAACGGTGGACTCGATTCATTCAGACCATGACCTACACGGACGGGAACATCCCGTCCGTGTTGTTGAATCGCGGCGTGTAACTAAAAGGTGACAATCGTCAGATGAAATCGGAGGAAAAGAACTTTATATTAACAATATCCTTGGAAACGGAGGTTACCATGTCACAAAATATTCAACCTGATTCAAGTTCCCACAGTGAGATCAAGAAAGCCAATCTCGCACAGGGATGCCTCGACAGGCTGGCGAAAAATGCACTGTCAATTCTGGTGGTGCTCGTTGTGAGCGTCATCCTCTTTTCACTGGCGCGGGCGGCAGTGTATAAGATCCGCCCTTATGAAAGAGGCTTGCACCTGAGAGGCGGGATGTTTATTAATGTAGATGAGCCCGGCTGGCACTTTCAAATCCCCTTTGTTGACACGGTCATCATCGTCAATGTCATCGAACGTTCGGGGACGATAGACAGCCTCGCCGCGATGACCGCCGACGACGTCACCATGGACGTGTCGCTTCTTTACACCTATAAGGTGGTTGACCCCGTCCGCTATCAACTCGAAGTGTGGGACCCGGATGCAATTGTCGCAGGATTCGTCCAGGGCACGCTCAGGGATGTGGTCAACACCCGCCACATGGACGAGGTGATGCACAGCCGCGCAGAGATCAATACCGAGGTAATGGCGATCCTCCAGCAAAAGCAGGGTCAATATGGTGTTGAATTCATCCTCGTACAAATCCAGAACGCCGCGCCACCCGCGGAAGTGGTGGATGCGATCAAGAACCGCATGGTGGCTGTTCAACTTCAGGAACAGGCGGCGGCAGAGGCTGAACAGCAACGCACTCTCGCGGACAGTCAATATTACACGGCGCAGAAACAAGCGGACGGAGAAGCCTACCAGATCACAAAACTTGC
>CAZFDL010000227.1:0-4242 GCA_964517905.1 uncultured Anaerolinea sp.
AGGGCGACGGAAACTCCCTTATGGTGAATCAGGTTATACGTCCACGCGCCGAAGCGGGGATTCGCCAGATAGCCGATCATGCTCAGGTCGGGAGCGAAAAACCACAGGGCGAACCAGCCCCATCCGTATTCCAATCGAGAAAAAAGAAAAAGCGCAAGACCGAACAAAAAGAATTCTTCGAGTTTGAGTAGATTTTTCATGTGGAGTTCCTGTGTATAACTTTCTGATTTTGCGGGTAACTACTGTTGATAACCCCTGATTTTCTGTGGATAACCCTGCTGGTGCTGTGTGTAAAAACCGTCCAAACCAGTGGAGAATGCGGGGATAGCGCGCCCCAGATCTGTGGATAACTTGTGGACAGACAGCCATAAATTGTGGGAACGTTTGGCGGTCAAGCCCGACCTTTCGACTGATTGCGGCACGATGAGGCTTTCTCTCAGCCCGAACTTGCGCGCCACTTCCACCCCGAACTGATACTTGCTCATCGCCTGCGCGCCGACCACGTGATACAAGCCATGCAGATCCTTTTCGAGCATTTCGACGAGCAGGCGGCTGAGATGATTGACCCACAGCGGGCAGAAGATGACATCGGTGAACCCGTTGACGTTTTTGCCTTCGCTCAGATTGTTGACAAAGAACTCGCCAAGACTGCGCCTGCCGCCCAGCGACCAGCCAAAGAAATTGACCCTCGCAACGATGGCTTGCGGGTTCGCGTGTTGAACTGCTCGCTCCCCATCGAGTTTTGTCTGCGAGTAGATGATCTGCGGATTCGGCTCGTCGTCTTCGTTGTACGCGCCTTCTTTCGTACCGTCGAACACTGCATCGGTGGAGAGATGAACGAACTTGATATTTCGCGTTGCACACGCGGCTGCCAATTCACGCGGCAGGTCTGTGTTGAGGATTCTGGCTTGGTCGGGAAATTTTTCGCACTCCTCCAGATTTGCCAGCGCGGCGCAGTTGATGACCCAATCGGGCTGAGTTAAATCCAACATCGGCTCGAATGCATTGGTATTGAAAAAATTCGTTTTGATCACCGGGAACGGAGCGGACTTCAACCTGCCCCGATCCACGCCAATGACTTCATGCTCGTCCATCATTTCGAGGGCGAGGTTGATTCCGAGCAGTCCGCTGGCGCCAGTGATAAGAAGTTTCATGTTTCAGGTTCCAAATTTCATGTTCCAAGTGTCAAGTGTTATGAGGTTGTGGCTGGTTTTTTGGGACGGTGTGGATTTATCAGGATGCCCTTCTTCAGTCCGCCGATGATGGCTTGAGTCCTTCTGGCTTGGTCGTAATGAGTATTGAAAGATTCTGCAGTGATATAGTTCGCATCCAAAGCAACATACAGAAGAGACTGAACTTCAACGGCGGAGCGACGCGCCATGCCTAAAAACCGCGCAAACTCCGCCGTGGATTCGTTGTCGAACCCCTCTGCAATATTGGTCATCGCAGAAACAGCCGCTCTTTGAATTTGGTCCTTCAACCCAAAATCCCTCGCAAACGCACCATCCGAAGTTACCTTGTACACCATCTTCACCAATTTCCGCGCTTCCTGCCACGCAATCAAATCTTCAAATTTCGTAACTACCGTCATTCCTGCCTCCTTTGAGAACTAGGACAAACCGTCAGAATTCAACAAAGAACGTAGAACTTGAAACGTGGAACGTGAAACTTTCTACCCCTCTAATTTTCCTTGTTTAAAAAGTTCTTCGAATGGCGCGACGAATACCTTGATGCCATCAATATCCAGCCATTCGGAATTGTTGTCGCTGGTATAGGTAAAACCTTCGGAGAGCGGCTTGCCCTTGTCCTTCCACGAGTACCCAAACCATGTCGCTTCGGCGGGTTGGATGACGTACATCTTGTCGAGTTCGATGGTGTGACGGGCTTCATCGTCGGAGATCAGGTCTTCGTGCAATTTCTCGCCGGGGCGGATGCCGATGATATTAATCTTTGCGTTCGGCACAATGGCTTTGGCGAGGTCGATCACTTTTGTGCTGGGAATCTTCGGTACGAACACCTCCCCGCCTTCCATCTGCTCGATGCATTCAATGACAAATTTCACTCCCTGCTCCAGCGATAGCCAGAAGCGCGTCATGCGTTCATCCGTGATGGTGACGGTGCCGTTCTCGCGTTGTTTGAGGAACAAAGGGACAACCGATCCGCGTGAGCCAACAACATTTCCATAACGGACGCACGAGTAACGCGTGGCTGTGCCTGCGGCGTAGGCGTTGCTTTGCACGGTCAGTTTTTCGGCGGCGAGTTTGGTAGCACCGTATAAATTCGCCGGGCTTACGGCTTTATCGGTGCTGATGGTCATCACCTTTTTCACGCCCGCATCCAACGCGGCTTCGACCACGTTCGCGGTGCCCATGATGTTGGTCTTGATGGCTTCCATCGGGTTGTACTCGCAGGCAGGCACCTGCTTCAACGCTGCCGCATGGACGACGATGTCCACGCCATGCATCGCGCGGACGAGCCGCTCGCGGTCGCGGATATCGCCGATGAAATACCGTAGGGACGGATGGTTGAACCCGTGCACCTGCATTTCGTGTTGCTTCAACTCATCACGGCTGAAGATGATGATCTTCTTCGGTTGCTTTTCGTCCAGAAGGGTGTGGGTAAACTTCTTGCCGAAAGAACCTGTCCCGCCGGTGATGAGTACGACCTGGTTTTTCCAGTCCATGATTTCTCCTTTTGCAATCGGTGGTTGAGTAGCGGCGACTTTTTTTGTCGCCGCGTATCGAAACCACACCACTTCATTTCATTCTTACTTAAATTTCTTATTCACTTGTCATCGCTGGTTTCGATACGTCCCGCGAAAAGCACGCGGGACTACTCAACCAGCGGATTATTTCTTAATCACAATCAACGGATACTGCCCATTCTCCGCGAAAAACTTTGGAAATACATCTTCCAACCAAAAAACAAATCGCAAAAAAGCTCCGCCGCCAAACGGGCGGATGAACCAGCGTAAAATGCGCGTGCTCATGCTTCGCCAGGGTTTGATCTCAATAATCATCTGCGCGCCGATCTCACGCTTGAGCCATGCAGGCGTCATCTTTTGCACGAACGTCCCTGCGGGGTCTTCCTCGTTGAGCCATTCTTTTTTCTTCTTCTCAGAACGACCCGAAAGCCTGCGCAGGAGCCCGATCAATGGTTCCGCCATGCGACTCAAAAACGGATCATGCCACCCGTTGACGATCGCCGCGGTTCGACCGTTTGCGAGCACGCGATGGATTTCCCCATACGCGCGCGGATGTTCCGTCAACGCGAGGTGATGAATCGCATGCATCGAGACCGCACCGTCGAACGCCTCCGCTTTGAAGGGCAGGTTGGCGAGGTCGCCGACCACGTACAGTCCGTGATCGCCGATCCGGTTGCGTGCCTCACGCAAGGCTTGGATCGAAATATCCAGGCACACACGCTTTTCGTAGCTCCGCGAATACTCGAAGTATTCGTCGTATTGCACTGGACCCGAACCCGCATCAAGCAGCAGTTTGCCCGTGGGAATCAATCCGTTCATCACGCGCAGGCGCGTCTTGTGGATGTATTCGCGCGAGACGGGGCGCAGGTCTTCGTAACGGGCATTCTGGTAATTCCCGTCATTTTCCTGTTGCCAGCCGATCTCATCGTAAAACTCACGGACTTTTTGTTTGGTGTCGTTTGTCATTCAATCTCCCCCTCTCCCTTGGGGAGAGGGATGGGGTGAGGGTGCGTCATGGTCATTTCCACGTAAACGGCTCACCGACCAGAAACTTGAACGTATCGCCGAATTGGCTTATACCTTCATCGCTCAAAACCTTGTTCAGGGGCCATACTTCAAGGTCATCCCAAAAATTCATCAACCGCCACGGGAACGGACGCGGGTATTCAAAGAAGAAGCGATAGGCGTAATTCCATGCTTTGGCGATCTGATCATCATTCAAACGATGTGCTGGAAGATCATACAAAACGTTTTCGAGGACAGCAAAATATTCCTCCCACGAGTTCGGGTCAATGGTGAAACCGCGACCTCGATAGTGGGTTTGTCCGCACGAGATGACGGGGATGCCATTCATCGCGGTTTCGACGCCGACCGTGGTTGTGTACGCCAGCCCGAGGCTCGCGATCTCGATCAGATCATAGGTGTTGACATTATCCAGCGCGCCAATGATGTGAATGTGACTGGGGAGTTCAGGCAACGCTTCGCGCACGACGGTTCCCATGGATTTCGCCTGCGGGACAAGTTTTTCGCCGGGGTGG
>CAZFDL010000228.1:0-4239 GCA_964517905.1 uncultured Anaerolinea sp.
ATGATCATCTGCCCTTCGCCGCCGATGTTGATCACATCCCCGCGGAAGGAGATGCAGATGCCGATCGCCACCAGCAACAGTGGTGTGGCTTTGACCAGCGTTTCAGCTACTGCATTGGAATTTCCGAACGCCCCATCCCACAGCGCTTTATACGCCTCGATGGGATTCACTTTTAATAACAATAACATGAAGGCGCCGAGAATCAACGCCGCCAGCGTGGCAAACACCGGCAGGAGCCCGTCAATCAGTCGAGAAACCCAATCCCTTTGAAGAAGCGTTTTCATGGCTGGTCAGGTCACTCCCATTCCTATAGTATATGGAAAGCTCTGCCAAGATGTCAGACAATATGTAACCGAATTCACATGATAATTATCTGGATTCCCCACAATCACTCCCGACCGCACCCTCCCAACTGGCATCCATCAAAGATTGGATTTCAGCTTTCACCGGAGATCAAAAAGACACCCAGGCTTGAAACTACAGAAGTCTCTTGATGGCGAAACTTTCCTACATACAGACTCAATCCCTCTCAAACGGAACGCCAAGCGCGGCCGGCGGTGGAGCGCGCAAAGTTCGGAAGGCTTTGGTGAAAAATCGCCGCGCCGATTCAGGCATTGCCGCGAGCGTGCGTTCGACCCATTCCGCATCGCCGATATTAACGAGCAGAAGAGTCAAAATCATCAGCGGAAAGGGTGCAACCTGCAGCACTTGCGACGGGATGTTCGGCAGACTGGGTTGCAGTACAAGTCCAAGCCATTGCAGCAAGCCAAACAAATAGGCACCGAACGCAGCCCGTAACGGGTTCCATCCGCCGAAAATCGTAATGGATAATGCGATCCACCCGAAACCGTCCAAACCTGAAATTGTCCCGTTCCAACCCGCTTTGACGCTCAACGAATAGGCGGGACCCGCCAAGCCGATGATCGCGCCACCGATGGTCGTGTACACATAGCGCATCAGAGTCACGTTCGCGCCGCGCACAAATGCCGAGGCGGGGCGTTCCCCGATACCTTGTAGCATTAAGCCGGGTCGCGTGCGGAAAATCCATGCCCACGCGAGAAATATCGCGACGAAACTGAGATACGTAATCACATCGTGATGAAAGAACAATTGCCCGAGAACGGGAATCTGATTCAACACAGGGAAATCCCACGCTGGGACGCGCGGGCCACTCACGCCCATGTAATTATTGCCGAGAAAGTATGCGAGATCACGGCAGGTGAGAGCGAGGACGAATCCCACTGCCACCTGCGATTGCTTCAACGTAATGGACGAAAACGCCACCACGAGCGCGACCAGCGCGCCGATCGCCGCGCCGGCGAGGAACCCGATGAGCAGGCTCTCGGTCCGGACCGAAGCGGCAAAGCCTCCCATGGCGGAGAGGAGGATGGTCCCGTTCATCGAAAGGTTGATGACGCCGGCGCGTTCGGTGATCGTCTCGCCGATGACCGCAAAGATGATCGGCGCGGCGGCAAAGAGGACGCCAGCGAGCCCGATGAGGATGAGTTCAGTGTCCATGATCGCCTATGCTTTCGGTGTAAATCGTTGACGCGCGCCTTCCGCAAGCAGCGCGAATAACACCAGCAATCCCTGCAAGACGCCGGAGAGGGAGGAATCGAGCTTGTGCAGGATCGGTAACTGGATGCTGCCGATGTTGAGGGCGGCAAAGAACAGCGCAACGGGAACGGCCCAGATGGCTTGATAATTAATGAGCATCGCGACCATCAAGCCGAGATAACCATATCCGCTCGAGATGGCGGGGATGAGGCGATAGTACACCGCGGTTACTTGTAACGCGCCTGCCGCACCTGCCAGCGCGCCACATAACAAGAACGAGAACATCATATATTGCCACGTTGGAACGCCGAGTAAATATGCGGCGCGAAAATTCCTGCCAACGGCTTTGAGCCTGAGACCGAAGTACGTGCCCTGCAACAGAAAATACACAAAAACAATTGCAGCGATGGCGATCACCAATGACCAGGGACTCAAGCGCAAGCTTTCGAACAATGGAAGATGTAACGGGTCGGGGAACGGTTCCGTCCCGCTCATCGAGCCGGTCCCGGGTCTTTTCCACGGACCGAAGATGAGATAGATCGTCAGTGAGGTGGCAACGAAGTTCAAACCCAACCCACCGAAGATCTCGTTCACGCCGCCGAAGGTTTTTAGCGCACCTGCCAGCGACGCCCATAACGCGCCGGCGAGCATACCCGCGAGAATGCTCAACGCGATGATCAACCCGGGGCTCAGCGTACTTTCCTGCATTGCACGCAGCGCCATCGTCGTGCCGATCGCTCCGAGCGTGATCTGCCCCTCCACCCCGATGTTCCACAAGCCTGCGGCGAAGGTGATCAGCAATCCGGCGGTGACCAGCAACAACGGAACCCAACTCACCAATACGTCCGAGAATTTTTTTACTGATCCGAGCGAGCCGAACATGTCGTTGAAAACCTGAATGGGCTGGGCACCCACTGCAAGGAGAATTAACGAGGTGATGCCCAACGCCAAAACCACAGCGAGGAGTTGAAAGCCAATGCGGGATAGTGTTGTGTTTTTCATCATCAACTCCAGCCCCTGCCGCCAATGAGTTCGCCAAGTTGTTGCACGCTGGTCGTGTTCGCATCGAGCGGTTGTGACACGCGTCCATTGTAAAAGACCAGCACACGGTCGGAATACTGGAGGATCTCATCGAGATCGGAGGACATGAACAGGATCGTCGCGCCTTGTTTGCAGCGTTCCTTCAACTTGCTCCAGATGTAAATTACCGACTCGATATCAAGTCCGCGGGTGGGATGTTCGACCAAAACCAACGAAAGCCGATCGCGCAATAGGGACAACAGGGTTCGCTGCTGGTTGCCGCCCGATAATGATTCGACTGGGCTGAGCGGAGTGCCTTTGATATTGAACGCTTTGATGCGCTCCTCGGCAAGCCCGCGCCCGCGCTCGCGGTCAATGAAGACGCCCGTTTGTTTTTCGGCAAGGATAAAATGCTCGGTCAACGACAATCCCGCCACCAATCCCTGCTCGAGGCGCGCGGCGGGTAGAAATTCCACGCCGTGTTTCTTGTATGTGTGATATGACTTGCCGGTGAGATCGAGATCGTTCACCTTCACTTTGCCCGCGACCGTGCGGAGCAACCCCGCGCAGGCGCGCAGGAACAGATCCTGCCCGCTGCCCTCCATCCCTGCCAGCCCGATCACTTCGCCCGCGTGCGCTTCAACACTGACATCCTTGATCTTGAGACGTGCATCCTCCATCGATACTCGATCCAAATTCAGCACGCATCGGTCCTGACCGGTGGCTTGCTTCGCCCCCAAAGGAACTTCCTTGCCGAACATCATTTCCACCAGTTTTTTCTGGTCGAACGGCTTTTGCATCTCACCGACGAGTTTACCCTGTCGTAAGACGGCGACCTGATCGCAGAGATTCTCCACATCTTCCAATTTGTGAGAGACAAAAATGACCGTGATGGCTTGCACAGGGAAGCGTTTCAACGTCTCGAATAGTTTCGCCTTTTGCGCCGCGCTGATACCGGTTGTCGGTTCATCGAGGATGAAGACACGTGCACCCAGGAACAACAGGCGCATGATCTCCAGTTGCTGGCGTTCCCCCACCGTAAGGGAATCCACGTAACTTTCCGGGTCGAGAGAAAAACCGAATTCTTTTTGAAGCAGGCTGATATCCTGTATGGCATGTTTTCGATTGGGGAAGAGCCCGCCTGTTTGCCCAAGCATGAAGTTATCCACGATGCGCAGCGGAGGAAAATCCAGCGGGTCCTGATGCAACATGCCGATGCCTTTATGGATCGCTTCGGCGGGTGATGGAATAGTGACCGGCTTTCCATCCAGCAGTATCTCGCCCCCGTCGGCGTGGATGAAACCTGAAAGGATCTTCATCAATGTGCTTTTGCCCGCCCCGTTTTCCCCAAGGATTCCCTGAATCGTTCCTGAAGGAATCGTGAGTGTGATATCGTCGTTGGCATGGTTCTTGCCAAAGTATTTGTGGATGCCGCGCAGTTCGACCTTCATTAGTGTTATCCTTTGCGAACACAGCCAGCAAGATATTCCCCTTTATACAATAAAAAACGTGGGAAGGCAATTGCCTTCCCACGTTTACGGGCACGTTATTCAGGCACGCTTTGGCCTTCCATGCCTTCGAGCAATTGAGGTAGGTACCAAACCTGTTGGTCGGTCGCCACTTCGCCGTCGGCGAGGTAGGCAGTGCCATCCTGCAGGTTAA
>CAZFDL010000229.1:0-4206 GCA_964517905.1 uncultured Anaerolinea sp.
AATTTCCTTCTCTGCCCTAGTTATGAATATCCCCCAAAAGCATAACTTTTATCAAGATTTCATGTCTCCCCTCACTTTTCTCCAATACCTCAACAACCCATCCGCGCTCATACCGAGGGGGTTGGCGAGTTCGTACGCGTTCACCACTTCCTCGCTCAGCCCAGCCGAATTTCCATCCTCGAGAATCCAGCGCGTAAATCCTTCGCGCAATTCTTCAACGGACGGTTCATTCTTCATCATCTCTTCCAGCCAGCGCTCCGCAGAGTCGAGCCCTTTTTCCACTTGACTGAGTTGCCAGTCCACATCCTCGAAGATGCCGAAGTGCGTAGGCGCGAGGCGCGAGGGTTTCAGCGAGCGCAGCCTGCCGAGGCTTTCCTTCCAGCGTTCGATGTGCAGTTCAGGCGGAGGCATGGGGACTCGTAAGTATTGATAGCCGGGAATTCGCACTCCGCCCACGTCACCGCAGAAGATCATATCTTCAAATTGATACGCGTAATGATGTTCCGCGTGACCGGGCGTGTTGTGTGGAAAGAACTCCGCGCCTCCGATCTTGATTACCTCCCCATCCTTTGCCACGTGCAACTTGTTTTCAGGCACAGGCAGGAACTCACCCCACAGGGTCTGCATTCGATCGCCATAGATCCGCGTAGCGCTGGCGATCAATTTTTCGGGGTTGAGCATGTGCGGCGCGCCGACGGGATGCACGAAAACGTCTGCGCCTTGATGCGCGAGCCAGCCTGCCGCGCCGGCGTGATCGAGATGAATGTGCGTGAGTAGGACGTGCGTCACATCACGGGCAGATAATCCTTCCGCTGCGAGACCTGTCTCAAGGGAAGGAAGAGTCGAGCCGGGTCCGCATTCGATTAAGACAACCGCATCACCATCTCGGATTAAATACGCGGCGATGGCGTGCAGGCGTCCCTGAAAATTCAGGTCAAGTGTGACAACACGGGTTTGCGCCATGAGGCATCCTTCGAGTTGGTTTTATCATAGAACGCGGAGAGCGTCACACCGAGGTCATCATCGCAGAACACGCGACAGACCGGCACCCTGCGCTCCTCCAAGGACCTGGCGATATCTTCATTGTTGGCACGGGAGCCGAACGAGAGAGTCATCATCAGAACGACCACAGGCCGAAGATTTCTCCGCTGAAGGCCATCGACTGCAATGAGCAATTCAGGATGGATCGTCGGCGTGATTAAGATCGCGCTGGAACCTTGCGGCAACTGTCCCATCTGCGCAGTTACGAGCGCCGGAAGTGTGAACGAACTTTCGGCATGGATGAATGCCAACGCTTCGAGTATTTTTGCCTCCTGCCGCTCGCTTCGTTCCGCGGGGATGATCTTGTACGTGCGCCCCGAGGCTGTCACTAAACCGACGGACCTACGCCCCGCCAAAAAATAACGCGCCAGCGACGCGGTCGCGCTGATCGAGTATTCCAGCGTGGATGACGATAGCTTCATTTTGTGCCGCTTGAGGAGGAATAGATCGTCGGTGGGCGGCGCTTCGAACGCTTCACCAGATTTGGAAACGTGCGCGCTACGATGAGCATCGAGGAATAGCCACACTTCCGACTGCGGGTCTTGTTCGAACTCTTTCACCATCAACCGGTCGCGGCGCACACTGGTGGGCCAGTGGATTCGTTTCAACGCATCGCCCGGCACGTACTCGCGAACGCCAGCCGCGTGAGGTGTGACGTCCTGCGACTTGCGTCGAATCACCTGCCCGCCCGGCAATAAACCCGGCGGCGAAAGGAACGATGAAACGTTGAACAACATCGGCACCACAACCAGCGAATCGGTTGCGGGAATGATCTTCGAAACGCGGAATATCCCGAACGGGTCACCGGAACTGATGTGCGTCGGTCCGAGGGGAAACCCGCCCCGGGAGGTGAGCCACGTGCGGGCGGTGTATGAACGTTTTTGCCCGCGGGGAATCAAAGTTAGGACGCGCGAGCCGCGTGCGAAGGGGATTGTCGTCTCGTTCGCTACTTCCAGCCAAATCTTGAACGTACGACTTGAATTGACGATCTCGAAGTGCTCTTCGAACACATCGCCGACTGCCGCGCGTAGTGAACGCGCCCGGCGTTCGACGCGCACACCCCGCAACGATGTGAACGCCAGCCACCACGCGAAAAGCAACAGCAACAAACCGATGTAAAACAGGCGCACATAAAAGACAGCGCCGTCCAGGAACGCGCCCACGCCGCCAACCAAAAGGATCATCAATACGAACGCTCGCCCGGCGGTCACTTCGCTTTGCCCTTGCCCTTTTCGACGACCGCTCGAAAATCGCCGCCGGGCACCGCCGCGCTTTGGATCACTTCCTGCACGATGCGGTCCGAGCTCAACTCGCGCAAGCGCGCGGCCGGTGACACGATGATGCGATGCCCAAGCACCGCGACTGCCAGGGCTTTGACGTCATCCGGCAACACATGATCGCGTCGATGCAATGCGGCGCGCGCCTGTCCTGCCCGGAACAATGCCAGACTCCCGCGCGGGCTCGCGCCGAGGTACACATCGGTGCTGTGGCGCGTGCGCCCAACAAGATCGATAATGTATTTTTGCACGGCCGTGGAAACGAACACTTTACGCACGCCCTCGATGGCATTTAACAACTCTTTGACCTTCACGATCGACCTCAACGACTCGATCGGATGCTTGAGCTGTTGACCGCTCAGCACTTTCATCTCCTCCCCGGGGCTGGGATAGCCCATGCGGATGCGGAGCAGGAAACGATCCAGTTGCGCTTCCGGCAGGGGGAACGTACCCTCGTATTCGATCGGGTTCTGCGTGGCAAGCACCATGAACGGTTTGGGCAATGGATGCGTGATCCCATCCACGGTGACCTGCCGCTCTTCCATCGCTTCGAGCAACGCGGCTTGGGTCTTCGGCGTGGCGCGGTTGACCTCATCCGCGAGTACGATCTGCCCCATGATAGGTCCCGCACGGAATTCGAATTTACGCTTTTGCTGGTTGAAGATCGAAACACCCGTCACGTCGCTGGGCAGCATGTCGGGTGTAAATTGGATGCGGTTAAACGTACAATCCAGGGATTTGGCGAGGCTGCGCGCCAGCATGGTCTTGCCCACGCCCGGCACATCTTCGATGAGCAAATGTCCCTGACATAACAATCCAATGACGACCAGTTCCAGTGCCTGGGTTTTGCCGACGATCACTTGCTCGAGATTCCCGACGAGTTTCTCGCCGAATTTTTTGAGTTCAGTCATGAAAGAGATACCCTTTCCCATTGCAGAGGTGGTATTGCCGCCCTGATTGTACGGGTATTCGATGGCATGGGCAAGTGAATTTCCCCCTCTGCGGAGGGGTGTTGCTCCACGTCGTTGGGAGGCGGTATTTTCCGCCAAGGCAATCTCCTCATCTTTGGAAGATTTCTTCGGCCGACCTCCGGTCTTGATCCGAATGACTTAATACTTTCGTGTATAATCCGCATCGCCCGTCCCCGTAGCTCAATGGATAGAGTAACAGACTTCGAATCTGGTGGTTGCGCGTTCGACCCGCGCCGGGGACGCCTCTTCTTTTCATGCGTGATCTTCCCGCCGAAGCAAAACTGATTCACATGCTCCTGAACCGCCTCGAGCGGATCTCTGCCGACTCCATTTGGGCGCATCGTGCGAGCGGACTGCGCGGAAGCCTGCTCCGCCTGCTCGATCAATTCGAAGAGGGTACTCCGCCGGAGACAACCACCGTCAAATCTGCCCTCCAGTCTGCGTTTCACATTTTACGCGAAGCAGCCCGCGAGATGAGGTAAGATATTTCTCGCCACGCCGTGTCATACGGAATGACGCGTCCTCATCCATCCAAAGAGCATTGCCATGTCTGATCTATACACACTCACACCCTCTCAAATCGTCATGTACGTCACCGAATATTGCGCGGATTGCCTGCGCGCCAAGAAATTCTTCGATGCGCGGGGTATTTCCCACATCCGCGTGGGCCTCGAAGGGGACGATCACGCCACCGAGTTCGTGATTCAGGTCAACCGTGGATACCGAAGCGTGCCGACGATCGTCTTCCCCGATGGTTCGGTGCTCGTCGAGCCTAGCTGGGAGGAGCTGAACGCGAAATTCTCGAATTAAGCTGACCTGTAGGGGACTATTCTCAACACGTCATCAGCGATACAATGAGGGCGAGGAGAACAAATGAAACGAGTAACGCCTTTCATCCTGCTCGCGCTCTTGCTGAC
>CAZFDL010000230.1:0-4187 GCA_964517905.1 uncultured Anaerolinea sp.
CGTACGGGGTGTTGGGCGCGTCGTTCGGCGGGTTGATGTCCATGTATACCGGCTTGCGCATGCCGGAAACCTTCGGCAGGGTGTTGAGTCAATCCGGTGTGTTCGCACTCGAAGGAAGGGATTTCGCGGCAGTGGATCTGATCCGTCACGGTCAGGCGCGCCAACTCAACATCTGGATGGACGCGGGCAAACTCGAATGGCTGCTGGAGGATAATCGCCGCACTCACGCGCTCTTGCAGGAAAAGGGCTACAACGCGGCGTATCGCGAATTCACCGGCGGTCACTGCTACACCGCCTGGCGCGACGATGTCTGGCACGGGCTGGAGGCGTTGTTCCCCGCACAGGGCTGAACATTTCAAAAAGCGGTACATCACCGCCCCGCTTCACCCTCGGATGTATAATCAACACGTATGTCGGTACTTCTCAACAAGCACATCCTACTTGGCGTGACCGGTTCCATCGCCGCCTACAAAGCCGCAGACCTCGCGTCCAAACTTACGCAGGCGGGCGCGCACGTGGATGTGATTCTCACTGAATCCGCAAAAAAGTTCATCACCCCGCTCACCTTTCAATCGGTCACCGGTCGCCGCGCCTACGCCGACTCCGACCTGTGGGGCAGCGAGGCACATGTGTTGCACGTCGGTTTGGGTCACACAGCCGACCTGCTCGTCATTGCGCCCTGCACCGCGAACACCCTCGCCAAACTCGCGCACGGGCAGGCGGATACACTTCTCACGGTTACAGCCCTGGCGGCAGCGTGCCCCCTCGTCGTCGCACCCGCGATGGATGGCGGTATGTTCGACCACGCGGCAACGCAGGAAAATCTCGACACGTTGAAAAAACGCGGTGCGTACATCATAGAACCAACAGAAGGACATCTCGCCTCGGGACTCAGCGGCAAAGGAAGACTCCCCGAGACAGGCGAACTCATTGGTCACCTCCGCCTCATTCTCGGACGGGGCGGTCTGCTCGCCGATAGGAAAGTGATCGTCACCGCCGGCGGGACTCAGGAGCCGCTCGACCCCGTGCGCGTGCTTACGAACAAATCTTCCGGCAAGCAGGGTTATGCCCTCGCCCAAGCCGCGTTGGATGCCGGCGGTGAAGTGACACTGATCACAACTCCGGTTTCATTGACTCCCCCGGTCGGCGCGAATGTGGTCAACGTGCAGACCGCGCAAGAAATGCTGGCTGCCGTCTCGAGCGAGACTGCAAATGCCGATGTGCTTGTCATGGCGGCGGCAGTCGCAGACTTCCGCCCGAAGAACACGTCAAAAGACAAGATCAAAAAAGAGGGCGGCATTCCACAGATCGAACTCGAAGCGACCGAAGATATCCTGAAAGCTGTAGCAGGCAAAAGGTCCGGAGCGAAGCGTCTGCGCGTGGTGGTGGGGTTTGCCGCCGAGTCGCGTGACCTGCTGGAAAACGCGTCGAATAAGTTACAATCCAAAGGCTTGGACCTGATCGCGGCGAACGACATCTCTGCATCCGATGCGGGGTTTTCAGTGGAAACAAACCGTGTTACGCTGTTGTTTGCAGATGGGCGTAAGGAATCATTACCGTTGCTGAACAAAACAGAAGTGGCTGAAACCATGATCGAACGGATCGCGAAACTACTGGAGTGATATGCGTGTTCTGGTGATCTCGGACATTCACGCGAATTACACCGCGCTCCAGGCGGTGCTCAAGGACGCCGGCACAGTGGACGAAACGTGGTGCCTCGGCGATCTTGTCGGCTACGGACCTGACCCGAACGCCGTGGTGGAGGAAATTCGCGAGATCCCGAATCTCACCTGCTTGCTTGGGAATCACGATGTGGCGGTGGTGGGAAGGATCCCGTTCGAGGCATTCAACGGCGACGCGCGCCGCACGCTCGAATATCACGAGAAAGTGTTGAGCGCGGATAACATGAACTTCCTGCGTTCGCTGCCCCAGAACTTGAAGGTGCGCGAGGATGCCAGCCTCGTGCACGGCAGCCCGCGCGATTCGGTCTGGGAATATATTTTGAACTCGCTTTCGGCGCGGTTGAACTTCGACCATTTCACGACGCCGTGGTGCATGGTGGGACATTCCCACCTGCAGTGTATGTTCCGCCACAATGCGGAGACCGACCGCGTGACGCTGGAGCCGATACGCCCCGGCGAGGTGGTGAAACTGAAACCGCGGCTGATCATGAACCCCGGCTCGGTGGGTCAGCCCCGCGACCGCGACCCGCGCTCCGCGTACGCCATCTACGATACGGAAGCCAAGACGTGGGAGCCGCGCCGCGTGAAATACAACATTGAGGAAGTACAAAAGCGCATCCGCGAGGCGAAACTGCCGGAGAAACACGCGATACGGCTGGTGGAAGGTTGGTAGTGCATTCACCGGTCATCGGTGTACGGTCATTAAGCAGTGAAGGCGGGAACATAACTCAGGAAGATGCGTCTGTAGAGTGAAATTACTTCGCTCTATCAAGGAGAAGAAACAATGAAACGCCCGATCATTATTATTTTGTCCGTTGTTGCCGTGTTCATACTGCTGGGAACAGTGGTGATGAACATGTTTAGTTCCAGTGTGATGTATTCTGCTACGGCTCCCGGCTTCGGCGGAGGCGGCGCCCCGGCAGAGCCGGCCTATTACGATTCTGCTGCGCCCGTGCCTGTGAGCGAGGAAGCAAAAGTCCTCGTCGATGGGATGAACGTGCAAAACCAGGAGCGCAAGGTCATCCAGAACGCGGACCTTGCCATCGTGGTCGCCGACCCGAAGACCCGCATGAGCGAGATCGCGGCAATGGCAGAGGAGATGGGCGGATTCGTGGTTTCGTCCAACATCTACACCACCTACTACGGGGTCAACAGCGTGGAAGCGCCTGAAGCGACGATCACCATCCGCGTGCCGCAGGAGAAACTCGATGACGCGCTCGAAGCGATCAAGGAAGGCGCGGTCGAGGTCACGTACGAGAACCGCTCCGGGCAGGATGTGACCAGCATCTACGTGGACTTGCAGTCGCAACTCAAAGCCAAGCAAGCCGCCGAGAAGAAACTGCTCGAGATCCTCGATCAAGCCACCGAGACCGAAGGCGTGCTCGCCGTCTACACTGAATTGCAGAGAATCCAAAGCGAGATCGAAGTGCTGAAAGGGCAGATTCAATATTACGATGAGTCGGTTGCGCTCTCCGCCGTCAGCGTCCGCTTGATCGCCGAAGAGACCGTCCAGCCTGTGGAGATCGGCGGCTGGAAACTGCAAGGCACAGCCAACGACGCGATTCAGGATCTGATCTACTTCACCCAGGGTTTCATTCAGTTCCTCATCCGCTTCGTGTTGTACAACCTGCCGGCGCTGATCCTCGTTGCCATCCCGTTGTATCTCGCCTTCCTCGGCGGACGCGGGCTGTATCGCAGGTCCGCCAAGTCGAAAGCCGTTGTTGAAGTGAAGCCGGAAGAGAAGAAGTAAATTCACATTTAGCCTCACCCCAACCCCTCTCCCAATGGGAGAGGGGTATAATTTTTTTAAATGGAGAAACTCGTTCGCGAGGCGCAGGAATTGTTCAACGTCCACATCACGGGGCGACAGGTGATGGCGTTGATCACGTATGAAAAAGAACTCATGGAATGGAATCAAAAATTCAACCTGACCGCGATCCGCGACGCGGAATCCATCCGCACCAAACATTTTCTGGATTCGTTCTCGTGTGTGCTGGCATGGAAAGCCAATCCACCCGCTTCACTCATCGACGTGGGAACAGGCGCGGGCTTTCCGGGGGTTCCACTCAAGATTTTGTATCCGAACCTGAAATTGACCCTCGTTGAATCGGTCGGCAAAAAAGCCGTGTTCTGCCGGCACATCGTCAGCGCGCTCGGACTGGAAGGAGTGCAGGTGGTCAAATCGCGCGCGGAGGAAGTGGGACAAGATCCGAGTCACCGCGAAAAATACGACTGGGCAGTCGCGCGCGCCGTCGCAAACCTAAATATCTTGAGCGAGTATCTTCTGCCTCTCGTCCGCGTGGGCGGAACGATGCTCGCGCAAAAAGGCGAAAGCGGACCCGCCGAGGCGCAGTCTGCGGAAAAGGCGATGATGTTGTTGGGTGGAAATTTACGTGAGGTGGTGAAGGTCAACTTGCCGGGCGTGGCGGAGGATCGTTATCTCGTGCGGGTGGACAAGGTCGCCGCAACGCCGGTCAATTTTCCGCGCAAGGCGGGAATCCCTGC
>CAZFDL010000231.1:0-4143 GCA_964517905.1 uncultured Anaerolinea sp.
GGCTTCATCCCCGATCAATCGAAAGAGATGGAAGACGCGGTCGCCTCCATGAAGCGGACGCAACAGCACCTCAAAGCGGATGTCCCCGCGGTGAAGAATCCCGCCAAACGTTATGCGGGTCAACTGATGGGGCGGTGGGTGACGATTGTAGGTTCAGGTTTACTCAGCACCGTTGCTCGCCGCTGGAAGGGACAGATCAACGAAGTGGCAAAAGCAGGCGCAAACTTTGAATTCCTGCCCGAAGCAGATCACAACACGCTGGCTGGGACGATGAATCCGCAGGAAACGCTCAACGCCCATACGATGACCCTCTTCCTGCGCGCGCCATCCGACCATCCGCGCAACCGATTGAGGTCCGACCTGACGCGCAAAGCCTTCATGCTCGAAGGGATGAACACCGACTACGTCGACGCGCGCGGCAACACTCCCCTCGCCCACATATGGACGTCCATTCTCTTTGGCGATTACATGTCTTACTATCTCGCCATGGGCTACGGCGTTGACCCCACTCCGATCCGGGCGCTGGTCGAATTCAAAGAAGCGATGAAGGAAGCAAAATAACATCGTTACTGTTAAGAATTTTCATGCCTTTTAAATCAATAATTCGTCAAACAGTTTATCGGTCTGAGAAAATAATTCAGCGGTTTCGATTCTCATCACAACCAACCGATCTACCCATCCTCCTTGGCATCTCCTTCCCCAAAAGCGGAACCCATCTGCTCGATCAAATTTTGCTCGGCTTTTCGAATGTTGCGCCGTATGCCAAACGCCTGCATTCATTCTACGCCGAATATGAAGGCGAAAGCGGAGTCAAGCGCGCACCTGAACAGGCTCTCCACTGGCTCGATTCACTTCGCCCGCGCGATGTGGCTTCGGCGCACCTCTTCGCGCGACCCGAAGCAGTTGCCCGCGTTTGTTCCCAAAAGTTCATTCCCTATTTCATCTTCCGCGATCCGCGCGATGTGGTCGTTTCTCACGTGTTTTATGTCACTGAGATGGAAAAGAATCACGTACATCACGCGTATTACCAGTCGCTTCCCGACTTCAATGCGCGACTCACGGTCAGTATCCTAGGGCGTCCCGATGCGGATGTCGAATTTCCGAACATCGCTGACCGCTTCGCTCCCTACATGGATTGGCTGAATCATCCCGAAGTGCTCGCGATTCACTTCGAAGATTTGATCCATGCCCGAGCCGCGACTCTGACCCGCATCCTCGATCACTTCCTCGCGCGCGTCTCGCTTCAGACCCCAAGACAATTGATTCTCGACTCTTTGGAATCTTCCATCAACCCCAGTCGATCCCCCACCTTTCGTTCTGGGAAAACACGGGAATGGAAAAAATATTTCACAGACGAACACACCAAGATCTTCAAAGACGTTGCCGGTGAGTTGCTGATAAGATTGGGATATGAAAAGGATGCTCTCTGGTGAACCACTCGAAGCCGAATTCTAAAGCCGATTGGAACTATCTCATTTTCCTTGCCATCATCGGCGCGCTGGTATACCTTCCGCTGGCCGACAAGCTGGGGTTATTCAAGGATGATTGGTATCTGATCTTCGATGCGCATACGCAAGGTTCGGGTTTCTTTCATGAGGTGTATGCCATTGACCGACCTGCTCGCGCGTATCTAATGCAGTTTGTTTATGAATTGTTCGGTGATCGAATCTTTTACTATCATCTCAGCGCCTACGCCAACCGGGTCCTTGCAGCCTGGGCGTTGTTCCGGGCGTTGGATCTGGTCTGGCACGAACGCAAACGCAATCATTTTCTGTCTGCCATGTTGTTTATGGTCTACCCCGGCTTCCTTTCGCAGATCAACCCGATTGACTATCAGGCACAAATTTTGAGTCTGTGGCTGGCCATGTTATCCATCCTGTTCACCTTGAAGTCGATCCAATCCACCCACCGGCTGCAAAAATACGCATGGCTTGCCTCGGCAATTCTCACGGGGTTGATCTATCCTGCGCTGGTGGAATACTTTATCGGGCTCGAGATTCTGCGCCTGGGTTTGGTCATTCAGTTTTGCCGCCGACAGGATGAGGAACCGCTTTCTGCACGATTCATCAGGAAAGTGATGGCTCAATGGATACCATCCCTCATGGGACCCGCGCTATTCCTGATCTGGAGGCTGTTTCTGTTCGAGTCGGAACGGCGCTCCACAGATGTAGGCGTGCAATTGGGTCAGTTTTTTGCCTCACCCCTGACGGGCTTGTGGTGGCTCGTCAATTGGGTGCAGGACATATTTCGTGTCATCTTCCTCGCCTGGGCTGTCCCGTTCCATAACCTCGCCTTCGGTTTGAGGTTAAGAGATTCGTTGTTGGGGTTGGCGGTGGGTCTTGTCGCCGCGTTGCTCGCGGTGATGTGTTATGCCGGTTTCAAGCGGATATTTGCCGCGCCTTCCGTTGAGTCGCCTGATCTGGCGTGGCGCAAGCAAATGCTCGTCATAGGATTTGCAGCGGCGGCATTTGCGCTTGTGCCGGTCATTATTGTGAATCGTCATGCTGATTTCGGTGAATATTCTCGCTATGCACTCGCCAGTGGGGTCGGTGCAGCCATGCTGGTATCCGCCGGGCTTGCCTATTTGAACTCCATGCGGATGCAGTTATTGATCGTGGCTGGGCTGACTCTCATTGCAGGCACTACGCACTTCTCCAATGCGGTCCGCGGCGCGCAGGAGACGCAGGAGGTGCGGAATTTTTGGTGGCAGGTGGCATGGAGGGCGCCAGACATTCAGACCGGAATCACATTGATCGCGTCATACCCTTCTGCCCCAATTCAGGAGGATTACTTTATTTGGGGACCGGCGAATCTCATCTACGAACCCGGTCGGCAGGACGCGATCCCGGTGGAGATAAAAATTCCCGCCGCGGTTTTGACGCCGGATGTGATCAACCAGATTATCTCTCGCGATGGTGAAGAATCGCCATTGAGGCGTGGAAACTTCCTCACGCGGTCTTTTTCCAAAGTAGTGTTCCTCGTGCAATCGCATCCGAGCGCGTGTTTGCGGGTAGTGAACGGAGAGGCGCCGGAGTTGTCGGTCTTCGATACAGAACGGACGCAGTTGCTCGCTCCCTACTCCGACCGAGGAGCCATCCTGATGAATGGTGAGGCGCCAACCCCTTCAGTGGACATCTTCGGCGAGGAGCCGATTCATGAGTGGTGCTATTACTACCAAAAAGCCGATCTGGCGCGCCAACGCGGCGATTGGGAAGAGGTTGCGAAGCTTGGGGATGAGGCGCAGAAGCTGGGCATGCTGCCGGTCGATCCCATCGAGTGGCTGCCGTTTCTGCAGGCATACGCATTGCTGGGAGACCAGAAACAGGTGAAAATCCTTTCCACGCGAATCAACGTCGAAAATTTCTATCAGGGACAGGCGTGCCGATATTTGATCGAACAGCCGCCCGGCGGATATGCCCTCATGCCTGACATGCAGGCATTTGTCGAAAAACTCTTTTGCTGATGATCAATTGTTCCATCGTCATCCGCGCGTATAACGAAGAGAAGCATATCGGCCGTTTGCTGGAGGGGATTCGACAGCAGACTCTCAAAGATGTGGAGATCATCCTTGTCGATTCGGGCTCGACCGATGGGACCGTTGCCATCGCCGAATCGTTCGGCGCGCGGACTGTGCGAATCGCGTCGGAGGAGTTTACGTTCGGGCGGTCGCTCAACATCGGTGTACGCGAAGCGACGCGCGAGTTTGTCGTCATCGCCAGCGCGCATGTGTATCCTGTTTATCCCGACTGGATTGAGTCGCTGTTGCGTCCATTTGAAGATGGCAGGGTTGCGCTAACCTACGGCAAGCAGCGCGGACCCCTCTCTGCAAAGTTTTCAGAACAGCAGGTCTTTCATCAATGGTATCCCGAGGCGGGCGATTTGAATCAACCCACAGCCTTTTGCAATAACGCCAATGCCGCGATCCGAAAAAGTTTGTGGGAACAGAATCAGTACGACGAAACGTTGACGGGACTCGAAGACCTGGCGTGGGCGAAATGGGCAAAAGAACAAGGATACATGGTTGCTTACGTCGCCGAGGCAGCGGTCGTTCACGTGCATAACGAGACGCCGCGCGGCGTGTACAATCGTTATCGCCGCGAAGCCATGGCGTTCAAACGGATTTACCCCGAGTCGCATTTCAAT
>CAZFDL010000232.1:0-4125 GCA_964517905.1 uncultured Anaerolinea sp.
ATACCTCGATATGGTGAAACTCTCGCGCAGTCAGCACACCGCGCTGGCGTACAAAAACGCGCTCGAAACGTTCAGCAAAGTCCTTGTAGAAAAATGGCTGGAGCCGTCCGCTACCCCCATCGAAAAACTCAGCGAGGACCTGATCTCGCCGCTGGCGGGATACCTCAAAACCTTTGCGCCTGCCACCGAGCAGTTATGCCTGCAGGCTGTCAAAGGCTTTTACCAGTTCGTGGATGCCGAACGGCTGGCGGAGATCAATCTTTCACGCGTGCACAACCTCATCCGCCAGCGCGCCCGCCGTCCTGGGGTGCGCCTGCCCCAATTCCCTGCTGAGGATATCGAGCGCGTGCTGGACTACGCTGTCACTCAACCTCCACAAAACTCCGAAGACGCCAACGAAAATCTACGCGCAATGCGGGATCGTGCCTTTTTGCTCACTCTGGCAGATACGGGTCTGCGCGTCCATGAAGCCTGCAAACTCCGCCGCGGTGACGTTGACTGGAACGAGGGACGCGCCATCGTCATCGGCAAGGGCGACAAGCAAGCCGTCGTGCGATTCTCGACTCGCTCCATGCGCGCCCTCAAGGACTATCTCTCGCTTCGCGCCGCTCTGGACGGCGGCTCCGGCAAACCTCTGCCCTCTCTGCCCCTCTTCGCCCGCCACGACAAAGGCGCTGGCAAGAAGGTCAAACCGATAACGCCGACTACAGGCCGCAACATTGTCGGCGAACGGGTCGAACAGATTCTTGGGAAGGATGCCGTTGGTACCATCACCCCGCATTCCTTCCGACATTATTTCGTTACCACGGTCTTGCGCGGCTCGGGCAACCTCAAAATGGCGCAGGAACTCGCGCGGCATAAAAACATCCAGGTCACGCAACGCTACGCACATCTCAGTGATGATGAACTGGATAAAGGCTACTACGAGATATTCGAAAAAAAGGATTGACCTCCCCCACCCCACCGAATCCCCTCTGCCGAATGGCGAGGGGATTTTCCTTCCCCGTTATAATCACATCCCATGAACCTACGGCGTACTCTCATGACCGCGTGTGCGATAATTCTATTCGCAGGTGGAAGTTTCCTGAATCTATTCGTCTCGAGCAATTTGCTTTGGGGTGAAATGGAAGCGAGATTATTCACACAACAAACCGGCGCTAGAAAACTGGAGATCGAATGTCCGCTGATGATCGCCTCATGGGAAACGGGGACGATCCGGACGATGGTCACAAACGAACTGGCAGATCAAGCCGCAAAGCCGCAGGTCAACGCGTTTATCGGGGCTGAACGTGAACCGCGCCTCGAGAGCCATACGCTCGAACTCGGCGCGGGCGAAAGCCGTTCCCTGCAGTGGACCGTCGACGCCTCGGATGTCGTTTTTGAGCGCCTGATCCTCGTCAGCATCCTGCAAAGACCCTATCGTGACCTCGAAGCACATCAGGGTTCATGCAGTATCTACGTGTTCAGCTTGTTCGGCATGAACGGGAACGGCACACTGAACCTGTTGATCGCCGCAGGCGTGCTTGCGAGCGTGCTGGGGTTTGGGTTCCTATATTTTTCACTCCGCCCATTTTCCGAGCTGGCGCTCAAAGTGATACAAGTCAACGGAATTTTTCTTCTGCTGGCGCTGGCCGGCTTATTCAGCTCCCTGCCGCGCCTCTGGGGGCTCACCCTGGTCTTCAACGCCGGCGCATTGCTCGTTATTACCGTTGCCAGCGTGGATATTTTCTTTTCAACGAAGGGGTAGATAATAAAGACATCCGCCATTCGGGCGGATGTCTTTTGGTTGCGTTTACTTCACTTCCTGCGGTTCCCCGAAAATAAAATTATCCATCACCGCCACGTCGACATCCCCCTCCCCGTCGTTGGGACCCAGCGCGCCTGTGCCGTATTTCACCTCCACGCGGGCGACGATGGCATCATCGAAAACCACACCCAGAAACGACAAGCCGTTGTCGGCGATCGGTGTCTGGAACTGACCCAGCGAATTCCCGTTGACATCGAAGTACTCAAAGGCCGTGTGTTGCGTATCCACATCGGTGTAGACCGCACCAAAGCCTCGGACGGTCGCCGGCGTGTTCGTTCCGGGGACGAAAAACGTGATCACAACCAGATTGCTTCCAAGGGGTGAAAATAGTTTCTCTTCGCTGAATGTCTTGAATGAATCAACATATTGCGGATTGATATTCCCGAAGCGCGGCAAAACGCCATACGGGTTGTCCGCGTTCGCGCTGACCATGAGCCCCTCGCCCGGAGTGTTCAGTACGATCCCGCGGGCGCGCGGCGCTTCCGGCTGGTTGAAGAAATCGGACGTGTAGAAATTCGGCGCAGAAAATTCATCCGGTATCGTATCCCAGTTGATCTCGCGATAGCCGTCCGGTCCCTTTGTGCCGGGATCGCCGCCGTTATTCTCGCCAAGCAATGCGCGATACTCCTCCACTGCCGCGGTGATGTCACCTGAGGCTTCCACAACCTGCCAGTTGTCCGCCGCGCCGCCTCCGCACGCGGTGAGTAGTAATGCGAGAATCGCCGCACTCAGCACCAGCTTATTGACCATGTTTACATTCTCCTTTTGAGTGATCATTGCAGGCTTCAAGTATACGCGAACAGGGTGTTTTCCTCAATCTACTTTGGTTGAGTTGTCGCCTTACTTTCGAAAGAGGCGCTCAGTCATCGTTTATAATCACGCCTCCACCGGAGGAATTTTGCACATCATCGCCCGCGTCCGCGACTATTACAACGACCCCGAATACTTCCCCAACATCCGCAAGATCGCCATCCCCATCATCATTCAGCAATTTACCTTTGCCGGCTTGAACATGGTTGGCGTCATGATGGTCGGACAGAAGGGCGAAACCTCCGTGGCTGCGGTGGGGTTTGCGGGGCAGATCGCGTTCCTCCTGCAACTCGTCCATTTCGGCATCATCAGCGGCGCGGCGATGTTCACCGCCCAGTTCTGGGGTCGCGGCGACGTGCCCAACCTCCGCCGTGTGCTCGGTTTGTGTTTAATGATCGCCGTCTCTGCCAGTTTTATTTTCTTTGCGCTGTCTCAGTTCCTCCCCTCCGAAATTCTCGGCATTTACACCAAGGATACCGAAGTGATCCGCCTCGGCACCGACTACGTCCGCACCTATTCGTGGACCTTCCTGTTCATGGCGGTCACGTTCAGTTATGCGTTCGTCATGCGCTCCACCGGCGATGTGAAAACGCCCACGGCGATCAGCGTCGGCGCTTTGCTGGTCAGCACGTTCCTCTCCTACTCCTTGATCTTTGGCAGATTTGGTCTGCCGGAGATCGGCATTCAAGGCGCGGCGGTGGCGGCGGTCATCTCGCGTGGGCTGGAGTGTTTCGTCCTGCTCATCGTCACGTACGCGAAGAAGTCTCCCGCGGCCGCCTCCCTGAGGGAACTGACCGACTTCGGTACGTCATTCGTGGCGAGGGTGATCAAACCGATGTTACCGGTGATTCTCAATGAACTGTTTTGGGCGTTGGGCATCACCACGTACAACGTCATCTACGGGCGCATGGGTACTGAATCGTTCGCCGCCATGAGCATCGTCAGCACCATCGAGCAAATGGCATTCGTCATCTTCATTGGCATCTCGAATGCCACTTCGGTCCTTGTCGGGAATCGTATTGGCGCGGGCAAAGATGAGGAAGCGCATGTATACGCAGGCCGCTCGCTGGGCTTGGGCATCATGGGTGGTATCGTGATGGGGTTGGTCTTGCAAGTGGTCAAAGCCCCCGTGCTTTCGTTATACAGCGTTTCACCGGAAGTCATCGCGAACGCTGGCAATGTCATCAACGTCATCACGTTCTTCCTGTGGGTGCGCGTCAACAACATGACCATCGTGGTCGGCATCCTGCGCGCCGGCGGCGACACGCGCTACTCGCTCTTCCTCGATGGCTTCATCATCTGGCTGGTCGGCGTACCGATGGCGTACCTCGGCGCGAACGTATTCCACTTCCCCGTGTATTTTGTCTATCTCTGCGCCATGAGCGAGGAAGCCGCAAAATGGATCCTCGGAATGCGGCGTTATCTCTCACGCAAGTGGATACACAACCTCACTGTACAGTAAAAAAAACAGCCGCCGCCGGCGGCGGCTGTTTTTTTATCTCACGGCG
>CAZFDL010000233.1:0-4118 GCA_964517905.1 uncultured Anaerolinea sp.
GCCATGCGTATCATCATCTTTACGGCATTGACGTCAGCATCCTGCGATATTTCACCGTCTACGGTCCCGCAGGCAGACCCGACTTGGCGCATCTCCGTTTTGTGCAGTGGATCAGCGAAGGCAAGCCCGTACGCGTGAACGGGGATGGGAATCAATCGCGCGGCTTCACCTACATTGACGATATTGCACGAGGAACCATCCTTGCCTTGAAACCACTGGGCTTTGAGGTCATCAACATCGGCGGGCATGAAGTCATCACGATCAACGACTTGATCAAGATCATGGAGGATGTGATCGGTCAAAAAGCGATTGTGCAATACGGTCCGCCCAACCCCGCCGACATGCTGACGAATCAAGCCGACGTGACGAAGGCGGGCGAACTGCTCGGCTGGGAACCGCAGTTCAACATGCACGCAGGGGTGAAGAAATTGGTGGAATGGTACAACGCCGAGCGCGAGTGGGCAAAAGAAATACTAACGCCGTAATGCGTAATTGGTAACTCGTAATTTTCGATGAAATTATTCCAGCGCATTGCTTCCGTTATTCGCGAAGACAACCTGTTTCAACGCGTCGTCAGCAACAGCCTCCATCTTTTCAGCAACAATACGATAGCGCTGGCATTGAGCGTCCTGCAAGGCGCGCTGGTGACGCGCCTGCTCGGACCATCAGGCTTTGGATTACTCGGCATCATCATAGCGTATGCCTCCACGGTGAA
The DNA here is from genome assembly GCA_964517905.1 of uncultured Anaerolinea sp. GTDB lineage: Bacteria > Chloroflexota > Anaerolineae > Anaerolineales > Villigracilaceae > Defluviilinea. Next base: position 716 of record CAZFDL010000233.1, read on the forward strand.
CAGTATTTTCTCGTTTCGCATGAGCGAGCTGGTTGTTCGTTACGGTGGGGCATATCTCGAACGCGGAGAAAAGGACAAAGCCTCGGCGTTGATGAAGGCGGCAAGCCTCACTGAAGCCGTCGTTTCTGTGCTTGCGTTCATCGCCGTTGCGCTCACAGCAAATTTGGCAGAAATCTACAACGCCAAGACCGCGGGCACGGCATGGATGTTTACCCTTTTTGCGGTTGGTTTGCTCGCCAATTTCAACGTCGAAACATCACTGGGCGTTTTGCAGGTGACGCAGAAGATCAAATGGCAGGGGCGTATCAACCTGGCGCAGAGCATCGTCACCACGCTTATCATCGTGGCGGCATTCTTTTACAACGGCAGGTTTGAAACGATCCTTTTTGCCTACTTGTTGAGCAAAATGATTTTGGGGCTGGGCATGTTCATTGCCGCGCAGACTCAACTGCGACGCGTGCTGGGTGTGGGCTGGTCGCGGGTTTCATTTTCCGCGATCACCCAATGGCGTGAGTTGATCCGCTTCGCGTTAAGTTCCAACGTCAGCGCGACGATCATCAAAATCTTTCGCGAGAGCGAACTATTATGGGTGGCGTTCTTCCTTTCGCCCGAAGCCGCAGGGCATTACAAACTGGCATATACGCTGGTCGGTTTTCTCGCCATCGTCACGGATCCGCTTATTTCAACCACCTTTCCTGAAATCAATCGACTCGTTGTGCAAAGATCATGGGCGCGGCTCAAAGATTTTCTTCGCAAGATCACGTCGCTTTCGTTTGCATACAACTTCGCCATTGCCATTGGCTTTGTATTGTTCGGTCAATGGATGATTCGGATTTATAGCAACGAAACTTTCCTCCCGGCCTATCCCGCGCTGATCGCGCTGGTCGTTGGTCTCGCGTTCAATTACACGTTGTTCTGGAATCGCCCGTTGTTGCTTTCGCTCGGCTTGCCTGAATTTCCGATCAAGGTCACGTTGATCGTCGGGCTTATCAAGATAGCGCTGGCATTTATTCTGGTGCCGCGTTATGGGATCGTCGCGGCCGGCGCGTTGTTGTCGTTTTATTACGTTGCGTCGGTGGGGGTGATGGCGTGGCGAGGAACAAGAGAGATTAGAGAATTGGAGAATTCGAGATTGGTATGAAGATTGCATTGATCACCAATTCACGAATCCCATCGTTGACGGCCAATTCGATCCAGGCGATGAAGGTGGCGCAGGCGTTGATGCAACTCGGAAATAACGTGCGGATGTTCGCGCCTGCCGAGACAGAACCTGCCTCGCCCGAATTCCTGATCGCGCATTACGGATTACGCCTCGTTCCCGACGTAAGACTGCTCCCCTCCCTCAAGGGACTCAAACGCCTCGACTTCATCGTCCATGCCCAGCGCGCCGCGCGGAAGTTCGGCGCAGAATTAATTTACACCTGGCTTCCTCAATCGGCCGCACTTGGGTTGTGGATGAAGTATCCCGTCGTGCTCGAAATGCACGCGGACGTGACGGGACTCACAGGCGCGTGGTGGCTCCGTCAGTTTTGGAGTGCGAAGGGGAATAAGAAAATGACCGTGACTACGTCTGCGTTGAGGAAGGCTTTGGAGAGGTCAACCAAACTCAAATTGGAGAATGAAGCGGTGGTCGTCGCACCGAACGGAGTCGAGTTGGAACGATACGAGAATCTGCCGAGTCCCCAAGAGGCGCGTCGTCAATTGAATCTACCCGAGGGACTCACGGTCGGGTTCACGGGTCACATTTACCCCGGCCGCGGCGCGGAGTTGTTGTTCGAGTTGGCGAAACAAATGCCGCGCGTCAATTTTTTGTGGGTCGGTGGGACGCCCGAACTCGTGTCGTTTTGGAGATCGAAATTGGAGGAGGCGCGCGCCGTGAATGTGACGATGATGGGCTTCGTGGAGCACAGCCGCATCCCGCTGTGTCAAGCCGCGGCGGACGTGTTGCTCATGCCGTATGCGCGGACGATCGAGGCGTCGAGCGGGCAGGACATTGCCGAGGTGATCAACCCAATGAAGATGTTCGAGTACATGGCGGCAGGACGCGGAATCGTTTGTGCGGATATTTCTGTGATTAGAGAAATATTGAATGAAAAGAATGCGGTCTTTTGCAAAGCGGGGGAGACTGGCGACTGGAGACTGGCGATTGAGTCGTTGCTCGCCGACGAATCGCGCAGGGTTGCTTTTGGCGCGCAGGCGCGGCGCGATGCTGAGATGTATTCGTGGGCGAAGAGGGAGGAGAGGGTGATTGATGAGATAGTCGACTAAAGATTTGTGCAAATTATAGTTTAGAGGGTTTAAGAAAAAGTCTTTCCTGGAAATCTTTGAGGATCAATCTTACATAATTTTCAAGACGTTCGAGGGTGGGTGAAATAGGTCGCTTCTCTTCCAATGAAATATGTGGAATTACATACCCCGCATCAAGAATTGTATCTGGAATACCGATGCCCTGTAGTTTTCCTCGAAAAACTTCAATACCAATTTCCAGTTTCTCCCCCGCATTGCGAAAAGGGTTTGCTAACAGAGAATCTTCGACAGAGTTGATATTTGGCGAATAATGATTTATGCCCTCTGGTAGACGGAAATCAAGCCTGTTAGGAATTAGTAGCACTGGATTCAATAACCGATGCTTGTCCGTATTGGAAAGTTCTTGAAGCAAGGACAATTGGTGAGTATAGGATCCGCTCCAACTGTCGGGTCTACCTGCGAGTCCATGATAAGGTTGATAACTTTCAATCACTTTCTGGTATTCCTGCATAACCTCACCAAGACCTTTCTTTGCCTCTATCGTAAAACGTTCGGCTGTATTAGCTATCGGAAACTGAACGCTATAGGGAGAATTGACCTTTCCGTCCTTATGCAATAGAGCTAATTGATATGCAAGATGATCTAGGGCTGACCGAATATTATGTACGCAGTCCCCGACAATAAGTGCCACAGCCTCTTTCAGTTGAGAAACATCGGGTACTGATGCTATTCGAAAAACATGAAAGTCATCCAATTTTTCACGTCCGGCTGAAATTACAGCACGATTCGATTTTTTAGTAAAATATTGTTCGACCAGCGACTCTATTTTTTTCGATGGTCTTGTGCATGATCCAGTTTTGCCCAACAGCTGTTTAGTGATACTTTAAATGACATTTATTATCACCCATGAAACATAAATACAATTCTAATTCTTCTGTTTATATCACCTGAAACAATGTAATCTGCATCCCATCGGGGTCTTGGAGCCGCACATTGTAATCGCCCCACGGAGTCATCACGGGCGGGTGAACCAACGTCGCGCCGTGGGCGAGTAACTTTTCCATCGCCGTGTTCAGGTCGGGCACTTGCAATGCAAAGCGGATCTGCCCGCTGACGCGTTTGCCTGCTTCGAGCGAGTCAATCGTCTCAGCCTGCG
>CAZFDL010000234.1:0-4117 GCA_964517905.1 uncultured Anaerolinea sp.
ACACTTGCCAACTCGCAACTATCCTGTATACTATTCTTGTGACCACCTCGAATGGAGGTTCCCATGGATGATATCAAACTGCTCATGCTCGCCGTTGTGCAGGAACAGGACCAAGAGACCGCCACGCGCGCGCTCGAGGCGTTGAACCTGCCGGTCGCGATTTTCGCCAGCGCGGGCGGATTCCTCGGTCGGCACAACGCGACCCTGCTGATCGGTCTGCGCGAGGGACGCGAGGAAGAAGCGATCAAAGCGCTCGAGGAATCCTGCCGCCAGCGCATCGAATATCTCTCGCTGCCTCTAGAAGGTTCGCCGTTGCCGATGCCCGCGCCGGTTCCCGTCACGGTGGGCGGCGCAACGATCTTTGCATTACCCGTGGAACGATTTGAAGAGATATAACCTGCTTTCAACGGCGTCCTCGGCGTTGACTATGCCGCCGAGGACGGCGGCATCAGCAGATAGGAGTATTCGCCATGAAAATGATCATCCTCATCCTCAAAGACAGTGACACGGATACCGTCACGCAAGCCCTCACTTCGGCGGAATACCGCGTAACGCGCGTCGCCTCCACCGGCGGATTCCTGCGCAGCGGGGTTGCCACCCTGCTCCTCGGTGTGGACGATGACCGTGTCGATTCTGCCATCGGGTTGATTCGCGAGAAGATCGGCAAAGCTGCACCGGCCGAAAAACGCGCCACGTTGTTCGTTGTGCCTGTGGAACGATTCGAACAAGTATAAGAATTTGTACCCGCCCAAGAGCCGCGAATACGGTCAGAGAAAAAAGTTCTCAGCGACCCTCTGGCTCCACGGCGGATTAATCTTGAGGTTATCTGTGAGAAATTATTACCGCGTTTTCATTCCATTCGTCATCTTTGCCATATCCCTCGCGGCGTGCGGAGGCAGTCAAACGTCCGCGACCGAGGCGCCTTCATCGGCAGATCAGGTCGCGACGGTGGTCGCATCCACGATGCAGGCTCTGACTCCCAATTCTCCTGCTTCTCCCAACCCTCCGACCAGCAACACGCCTCAACCCTCCGGCTTGCTTCCGCACTCGTTGTATTTCCTCAACAACGACAACGCGGGTATCGCGCAGGTCTTTCGCCTCGAAACCGATGGAAAGACAACAACACAAATCACGGCGGAGCCCGCGAAAGTGGACTCGTACGATGTATCGCTGGTGGATGGAAGCGTGGTGTACGTGTCGAACAATCAGATCCTGCTCATCAATGCCGATGGTTCGGGTCGGCGTATGCTGATTGACGGCGGACCGCAGGACGAGATCAATCCATTTGTCAACGCAGTACGTTATCCTGTTTTTTCTCCGAACGGAGAGACCATCGCCTACGGATTCAAAGGTTTGAATTTATACGCAGTGGACACGGGCATATCCAACCGCGTGCTCGAGGACGAGCTTGACGATCTCGGCAATGGCGCGATCTTCCCGCGAGAACTGTTCTGGCCCAATCGATATTCGCCCGATGGAACCAGACTGCTCATCACCCTTGGCTACTACGAAGGCGCGTCCGCGGCTGTTTACTACCTTGCGGCAAATTCCCTCGTGCGGCTCAACGGCGGTGAAGGCGCGTTGATCTGTTGCGACGCTACGCAATGGACAGCGGATGGTTCCGCATTTTATTCAGCCAGCCCATCAGCGGGAATGTTCAATTCGGGTTTATGGCGCGTCGACGCGTCCAATGGAAATGTCACCACGCTGTTCACCAGCAATTACGAAACGAGTTCCTTCAATTACGCCTCCGAGCCGTTCCTCGCACCTGACGGACAGTTGTACTTCTTCTTTGCTTCGGCAAACAGCGAATTCAATTCGCGCGCGCCGCTGCAACTCGTGCGCGCTGCACCCGATGGCGTAACGAATCGAACCGTACTGCGTCCCGAATCGTTCCAGGTGATGAACGAGTCGCTTTGGTCGCCTGATGCGAGTTTTTTCGTCGCGGCAATGGCGCCGTCCGATCAGATCTATTACGGCGGCGTACTCGAACTTTATTACACCGACGCGCAGAAAAGCAAACTCACGCTGACGCCGTTCGGACAACAACTCAAATGGGGACCGTAAGACTATTCGGCGGCGTCGAGGGCGGGGGCACAAAATTCAATTGTGCGGTGGGAACAGCGCCCGATGACATTCGCCGCGAAACGCGATTCCCCACCACAACTCCAGAGGAAACGCTGGAGAAGGCGATTCGATTCTTCCAACATGCCGAAGCGGATTTTGGCAAACTCGCCGCGCTGGGAATTGCCTGCTTCGGTCCTCTCGACCCCGCGCCTGCCTCGCCCACCTTCGGGTTTATCCTCCCCACCACAAAACCCAACTGGTCGAACGTACATGTTGTCGGCGCGCTCAATTCCGCGTTCGACCTTCCCATCGTGTTCGATACCGACGTCAACGGCGCGGCAATGGGCGAATGGACGTGGGGCGCGGCGCAAGGGCTGGATACGTTTATTTATCTGACGATAGGCACGGGCGTGGGAGGAGGCGCCCTCGTCAATGGGAAACTCCTGCACGGCTTGTCCCATCCCGAAATGGGACACATTAGGATTCCGCATGATAAAGTAAGCGATCCGTTTGAAGGTATCTGTCCGTTCCATGCAGATTGTTTCGAGGGGCTGGCGTCGGGTCCCGCCATCGAAAAACGCTGGGGACAAAAAGCCGAAACGCTCGCGCCGAATCATGCCGCCTGGGATCTGGAAGCGCATTACATCGCGCTGGCTCTGGCAAATTTCATTGTGACGCTTTCGCCGCAGCGCATCATCATCGGCGGCGGAGTCTTGACTCGGGATTTTCTCTTTCCGATGATCCGCCTGAAGGTGAACGAAACATTGAACAACTATGTCCAGTCACCTTCTGTTGGGGAGAACATTGACGATTACATCGTTCCGCCCGCGCTGGGGACCCGTTCGGGAATGTTGGGCGCGATCGCGCTGGCGCAAACGGCATGAAAGTTTCGTTCCAAAAGAAACGCGGGGATAGAAAGCTCGGCATCGAATTCTATTGGAAGTTCACGATCGAATCGAAATCGCGCATCCCCGTTCTCGAGCATTTCATCCCCGAATTATTTTTCGACTACTTCTTCATCCAGGAGGGTAGCATTCACTGCCTTGATCCGGCCACCGGCAAAAGGACCGCGCTCCACCCACAAAGCCTGAAAACCATCCATCACCGACCGTTACAATTCCACTTCTCCATACCGTTGGTCGTGTTCGGCGCGCGGCTGTCGCTGGCGTTTGTCGAATCGGTTTGGGAAGAAGCAAGCGCGAACACCTTCTTGAATCAGGTGTGGGTGAAGCAGGATCCCGACAGCCTTGAAGGTTTCGCCCGGCAAGTATCGGCAACCGTCAAAACGAAACGACGGCAAAAGTTCCCCGGTCCGATGCTTTCATTCGGGCTACAAGAATCGAAATGGTTGGTTCATTATTCCCCGCGTCACAAACGTCGGCTGTATAAAACCGTGTTCGGAATGAGCCGCAAGGAATTGCTGAACATCCGCAACATGCAGGCTTTCCTCGAGCAGACCTGCGATTTCGCGACGAGAAACCCGCGCATCATCCAACACGTCAACCCGGAAGTGTTCTACGACCAGCCGCATTTGAACCGCTTGTTCAAAAGGATGACGGGTTTGTCCCCGGTGGAATATTTTGAAGCCAATTCGATCCTGCAAGACAACTTAATGTCCGCTTCGTACAATGAGAGTCCAGGCCGCTGAGTTAGAATACAGTCGAAAGGAGCAACCATGAAGTTCAAAAAATCAAAGAATGACATTGTCAACGAATACATCGAGGGGCTGAAGGATGATATTGCCCCGCTTTTCATCGATATCCGAGCGACCGTGCTCGCCGCGGGACCGTCCTTTAACGAGAGCATCAAATGGAAGAATTGCCTCGTGTACGCGACGACGAAAAACCATATCCAGACCGTGGTGGGGAAGGGAAAGGTTTCGCTGATCTTCTTCGAGGGCGCCTCCTTAAAGGACAAATACGGCTTGCTCGAAGGTGACGGCAGCAAAGCCCGCACCATGCGCATCACGTCGCTCGGCTACAACCAAAAAGCGCTGACCGACTACGTCCAACAAACCCTTAAGAAAAAGTGAAGGAACTCCCGATGAAAA
>CAZFDL010000235.1:0-4107 GCA_964517905.1 uncultured Anaerolinea sp.
CCAGACTACGCGACCTCTCCTTATTCAAGCGGGCGAATTATACCAGAATTAAAAACGCCACTTATCAGAGCGAACGGTTTTTATTAATGTCTTGCTGAATGAGGTGCGGTCGCTTCCATTTTTTCCATGCGGCGAGCGCGAATCAGAGATGCTACGATGGAAGTGGTCAAGATGGTGGCGATCACTGCCAGCGACAGACCGACGGGGATCTTATATAAGTCAACGATGACCATTTTGATTCCGACGAAGACCAGCACAACTGAAAGACCCAGTTTGAGGTAGTGGAATTTGTCCACCACACCGGCGAGCAGAAAGTAAAGCGAACGAAGTCCCAGGATGGCGAACACGTTCGAAGTGTAGACGATAAACGGGTCCTGGGTTACAGCGAAGATTGCGGTAAATTGTTAAATGCGCTGGCCGCAGAATTTGCAAACGCAAGTTCGCGGTAGCAAGCTTCCTAGTTTTCGTATTGAACTTGGATATTTTTCACCCTGTGCGGCGTACTTCTTTTTTCAATCAACCACTTGAGTTGGAATTCCACTTCCGCTGAAGAGTCGCTGCGCTCATGTTCGATGTTGATAATGAAAGTGGCGGGGATGGAGACGCGCTCCCCTGCCACTTGAATTTGAAACCTCTGGCCTTGCTCGATGCAGTCGGCAAGTCGCCGCAGTTTTTTGACAAACTGTTTCACAGGGTATTTCTTCTCGATGTCGCGTTTGCGTTTTTTCTTTTGTGCGGTCATTTGCAGTCTCCGTTCTATACAGGCTCACTCGACTCGCCGCCCGGCGCTTTAACAATCATCACTGAGCAACCCGCGTAATGCACGAGTTTGCGCGAAACGCTTTCCAACAACCAGCCTTTCACCGCGCTGAGGCCGCGCGAACCAGCCACGATCAAGTCGCTCTCGTGTGATTTGGCGTACTCGATGATCTCGGTCGCAGCGTCGCCGCGTTTGAGAACAGGCACAGATTCGATCTGGTGTGCTTTCAACGCCTCGACCGTCTGTGTCAGGAGCGCCTGTCCCTCGCGTTCTTCCACTTCAGACCGGCGGGCTGCGGCCATCTCAATTTCATGCGAAGAGTACGGTGGGATCGCGCCCATGCCAGCCATCCCTCTCGGGATATACATCTCCGGGGTCGCCAAGGGCGGCAGAACGTGCATGACGTGTATCTCGGTATTTCGCGGAAGTGGGAATTTCGAGATGTAGTTCACTCCGCGCTGGCTGTGCGGCGAGCCATCAACGACCAGCAAGACACGCCGCAACCCAACATAGGGCGGGCGCACCACCAGCACCGGCCATTGCGCGTATTCCACCACCTGTTGTGCCACGCCACCCAACAGGATACCGAGCGCGGCGCGCAGACCTTTTGCGCCAACCACCATCAGATCGGGCTTGTGTTCGTTGGCGAACTCCGTCAGTTGTTCAGCCGGATGGCCGTGCAACAGGCCGCTCTTGACATCCATGGCCGGGTCTTTGGTGAGGAATAGATCATGCGTTTCGTCCAGCGCCGCCATTAGATCTGCCCGGCCGATTGTTCGACGCGGGGTAAGCACGCCCAGCGCAGTTACTTCACTGCCTAGGGGTAATGGCAGATCGCGGATCAGGCTGGCCGCCGCCAATGAGTGTTCCGAACCGTCAACCGCCAGCAGAATATTAAACGGAAGAAGTTGAGAGACGTTTATAGGAACCTCCTGATCTGCGCCTGTGTCTACGGGACGAGCACAGGCACAGATCGAATTGGGATGATTATTTGACGATCAGCACCGGACATTCGGCGCGCTGGGTGACGGCCATACTCACACTGCCGAGAATGAGTCCCTTCCACGTACCCAGGCCGCGTGCGCCTATCATCATCAAATCAGGCTTGCGGGTCTCGGCCACGCGGAGAATCACGTCAGTGGCCGAGCCTTCTATGACATCTGTTTCCACGTCTGCGACCCCCATCTCTCGCAGACGTTTGGCGGCATCAGCCACCAGTGATTCGGCTTCTTCGAGTGTCTTGTACAAAGCGCGGCTGTAGTTTGGTTCGCCCAGGTGGCCGGGCACAGGCGTGAAGGCGTGTAGCACAGTGACCTTGGCCTCGTAACGCGTGGCCAGCGAAGCCGCGAAATCGGCGGCCCGTTCTGCGGGAGCCGAACCGTCGGTGGTAAGCAGAATATTCTTGATCATGGCCAACCTCCGGGTTTAAATTCTTTTGCGGTCAAGCAGGATGATTGCAAGTCCTGCTCCTACGCTCAAGTGGAGTGGAACAATCAGGCAGGATCGAAAGTATTTTCTCATCGGCAACCTCCATATTCCTTCACCGGCGCGGAGCACGTTTATCCTTGTGCGGATCTGCTTGCTTATTCGGCTTTGGTTCATCCACGATGCGCCATGCCTCGCCGTCGCGCGCCAGCCGCTTGCGGCGCTGGGAGAGGCGGCGGAGGGGGCGTTCGGGCGGGTAAACGTAGCGATCCACCTCAGCGCCGTTAAAGTCAAACAGCACAGCCACGTCACTGCGGTTGTTCCATACCTGCTCGTGTGTCCACGCCAGGCGCAAATCATGCGCTGGATGATCGGGCGCGTCTTGTCCGCTGAACACCACCAGCCTTATGCCCGGTTGCAAAATCACGTCATCCGGAAGGAAGAAAATCTTCTCGCCTCGCAGGGTGGCCAACGCCCAGCCTCCCAGCGGTTGCGCCAGCGCTCCGCGGTTGACGAGGGTGATATGCTCGCGCAGGGCATCATTGTGAACTTCAGCGATTTTGATTTGTGTACCGGCACTTTGGCCGACGCGAATCGGCAGTGTCATCTGTTTGTTCATGGAGGCAAGTCTCCTTTCGTCACTTTCCTAGCGCGCCACCAGTACCGAACATGGCGCGTACTTGACAATTTTCTGGGCCACCCCGCCCAACGGGAGGGGCGTAGAACGCGTCTGCCCGCGTGCGCCTACAACGATCAGATCAGCGTCTTGTTCCTTCGCCGCTTTGAGAATTTCTCCCGCCGGGTGACCCAGGCGAATGACGCTCCGCACCTGCGCTCCACAGTCGCTCAAGTGTTCGACTGCATCGGCGACGCGCGCCTCGGCCGCGTCGAGCAATGCCTGCATCACCTCCCCCGGCACATCGGTGATGGACTGACGCCCGTCACCCGTCAGCCCCAGCGCGATCTCAGCCACACCGACCACGATCACCTCGGCCCACTGCGGCAGTGAGAAGGCGCAAAGCAATTCTGCCGCCCGTTGCGCTTTCGGCGATCCATCGGCGGCGAGGATGACGGTCAGGGGTTGTTCCCGCTCCAGCGGGCGGGCCACAAGCACCGAACATTCTGCATAGTGGGCAAGTTTGTGCGCAGTGGATCCCAGCAGGAATTCTTCCGGCGCGCTGAGTCCCCTGGCTCCAATCACGATCAGATTGACAGGCAACTCGGCTGCGCGTCGCAGGATTACTTCGGAAGGTTTTCCTTCAAGGGTTTCAGGCTCAGCCGTTACGTTATGCGAGAGCAATCGCTCGGAGGCTTGCGCGGCGAGTCGTTCGGCGGCGGCCCGCTCCAATTGGCGGGCTTTCACCACCGTTTCATCCACCACGCGCTGAGCCTCCGGGCTGAGACCGTTCAACGACCATCGTTCAGGCATTACTGCCAGTGTGTGTACGTTTGTTCCAGTCGGCCATACGATCCTGGCAGTCAGCGCCACTGCGGCTTCTGAGTACAGGGATCCGTCCACAGCCAGCAAGACTTTCCACGTTTTCTGCTCAGACATAACAACCTCCTCACGTTTTCGTTTTTTCTTTTGCGCGGCCATTTGCAGGCTCGGTTAATCATGATTTGGTAATTTCATGCGCCGCCGCATTGCATGAACAAAGGCGGATTTCAGCCAAAGATAGCCGCAGGCAAGTAATAGGAGAATATCCATGAGAAGGAACATGAGTTGAAGTTTCATTTTTTTCTCCTTTTTTCTTCGTTCATGCGTTCGTGCCAGACCTCCGAGTTCTCCAAGAACTCGGAGGTCTTTGCCGTTTACTCCATTGCTCCAAGCCAGCCTTTGCGGATCATCCACTTAACAAATTCCAGCACCGGGGTAATGGAAGCGGCAACGGCAAAGACGATGACCCAATCGATCAGCGGCA
>CAZFDL010000236.1:0-4087 GCA_964517905.1 uncultured Anaerolinea sp.
CCAAAAGGGTGTCTCGGCATGGCCTTCAGAAAAATCAGTAACCTTGGTCAGGTCTCCGCTCAACACATCGGCAAGGAAAATATTGCCGATCAGCGCTTCGCTCGAATCATTTGCCGTCGCTTCTTCAGGATTCTCACGCCGGACAAAAGCGATCTTCGATCCGTCGGGAGACCAGTTTGCAGCAAATCCATGGCCCGCATCTGCATCGGCGAGTTTACGGGGATTTGAGCCGTCCGAATCCATCACCCACAATTCCCCGACCGTGAACGGAGTTGACGTATCCGGGATCTTAATGAATGCAACCTGCTTTCCGTCAGGTGAATAGCGGGCGAAGGAAATGTAATTGAACCGGTCGGCATACAACGGCTCGAAGACATCACCACCCCGTGAAGCAAGCCAGAGTTCGCTTCCGTAACCGAGCCCGCGCGAGAAGGTGAAGGTGAAATCATCGTTCATTGGATCGACCGCAAGGTCGTAGGTATATTCCGTGATGGGAACTGGAGCCTCTCTCCCATCCACATTGGCGAGAATCACCTGCGGGCTGCCGAGAGAATCCACTTTGAGGTACGCGGATTTGCCGTCACTTGCCCACGCTAGGAAATGCGCGTCGGAGACTGTGACAGGCTGAGTTGCCGCGCCAGTTTCCGTGTCGAAGAAAAGAACCGTCTGCCCGTTGGGGCAACTCAGTTCGATCAGTAGAAATTTTCCCAGTGGCGCAGGGAACGTGTTGTACAATCCGCACGAGGGAGGAATGGCAAATGGGATTTCGTTGAGCAGTTGAAAGTCAGCAGAATATTCAACGAAGCCGGGAGGATCGAAGCGATAAATGAGAAAAGTGGATTCGAGGGAGGGTTGGGGCGTGGGAGTGCACGAAGAAAGACTTGCACTGAGCAACGCCGAAGTGAGAAAGAGGAAAGATGAGAACCGTATCCAGTGAGCAGTGACCGGTGCGCGCGGCATGGGAAGGATTATAATCATCAAGCAATCGTAAATCCTAAATCGTAATTCGGAAATCAAATCATGCACATCCTCGTAACCAACGATGACGGCGTAACAGCGCCCGGACTGCTCGCCCTCGCACAGGAAATTCGCAAACTCGGCAGGGTGACCGTGTTCGCACCGGACAAGAACTGGTCGGCCTCAGGACACGTGAAGACTCTCGAACGACCATTGCGCGTCCGCGAGACGACGCTCGCAGATGGCACACCAGCCTTCACCTCCGATGGCGCACCGTCGGATTGTGTCGCGTTACCGTTGTTGGGATTGACCGATCCCGTTGACCTCGTGGTCTCGGGCATCAACCCTCACGGAAATTTGGGGCATGATATTACCTACTCTGGGACGGTCACCGCCGCGATGGAGGCGGTCATCACCGGCGTTCGTGGAATCGCCGTATCCCTCGAATCTCCTGATGGACACAAAGGCTTGCTCGATTACAGCACCGCCGCGATCGTTGGACGACGCGTCGCGGAGCAAGTCCTCGCCGATGGATTGCCCGATGGCATCGTGTTAAATGTGAACGTTCCGTACCTGAAAGAAAACGAACTCAAGGGATACGCGATCACGCGCCAGGGATTACGCGTCTACCGCGACAAACTTGATTCCCGCCTCGACCCGCGCGGCAAGCCGTATTACTGGATCGGTGGCGATGTGCCCACCGGCGTTGACGAGCCCGGCACGGACTTCGGCGCGTTGTTCGCGGGATATGTCTCCATCACGCCCTTGCAGTTGGACCTGACCAATTACAAGGCGATGGATGTGTTGAAGAAGTGGAAGTTTTGACCCCTCACTCCCACATTACGGTACGGAGGGGCCGGGAGCGAACATGGATGTTTCAACATACTCACAGAAACAACTGGATACCTTGCGAAATATATTTCACTCGTTCAATCCACTCATGATCTTCATGTGGAAGATGGGTATGGGAAAAATGATCAACATCTGGCCCGCAGTCATCGGGCGGATCATGGTCATCAAGCACCACGGACGCAAGAGCGGAAAGGAATATCTCACCCCGGTCAATTACGCACTCGTTGACGGCGAGCTCTATTGCACGGCAGGGTTTGGTTCCATTTCGGATTGGTATAAAAATATGCTGGTGAATCCAAACATCGAATTGTGGCTGCCTGAAGGGAAACGAAAGGCGCGCGCCGAGGATATTTCCGATTCACCAAATCGTTTGCATTTGTTACGACAAGTCATCATTGCCTCGGGATTTGCCGGTCGGTCGTTCGGGATCGACCAAAAGAAATTGAAGGATGAAGCATTCGATGCATTGACAAAGGATTATCGGTTGATTCATTTCAACATGTAGGGGCACGATATATCGTGCCCCTACAAAAAACAAAAGGAAACCTTCATGCCCTACCTTGCCTCCGATTCCCGTTACGACTCGATGACCTACAACCGCACCGGCAAAAGCGGGCTCAAACTCCCGGCGATCTCGCTCGGGTGGTGGTACAACTTCGGCGGCGTGGACAGGCTCGAAAATGGGCGCGCCATCGCCCGCCGCGCCTTCGATCTCGGCGTCACGCATTTCGATCTCGCCAACGATTACGGTCCGCCGCCGGGTTCCGCCGAGGAAAATTTCGGCAAATTGTTCAAACAGGACTTTCATCCGTATCGCGATGAACTCGTCATCTCCACCAAGGCGGGATACCAAATGTGGAAAGGTCCGTATGGCGAATGGGGTTCGCGCAAATATCTGCTTGCGAGCCTCGACCAGTCCCTCAAGCGCATGGGGCTCGATTATGTTGATATTTTTTACAGTCACCGCCCCGACCCCGACACTCCGATCGAAGAGACGATGGGCGCACTCGACACTGCCGTTCGTCAGGGCAAAGCGTTGTACGTCGGCATATCAAGTTACAGTCCGGAGATGACTCGTGAAGCGGCGCGCATCCTCCGTGCAATGGGGACTCCGCTCCTCATCCATCAACCGTCGTACAACATGTTCGACCGCTGGATCGAAAACGGATTATTGGATGTGCTGCGCGACGAAGGGATCGGAAGCATCGTCTTCTCGCCTCTCGCGCAGGGACAGTTGACTGACCGCTACCTGAACGGCATCCCATCGGACGCGCGCGCGAGCAAAACCGAGCGCGTCTGGTTGACGCAGGATACGGTCAGGAAGAATCTCTCCAAAGTGACGCGGCTTAACGAGATTGCCCAAGCCCGCGGACAGTCCCTCGCGCAGATGGCAATCGCATGGACGCTGCGGAGTCCCGTCGTCACGTCCGCGTTGATTGGCGCGAGTAGTGTGGGTCAACTCGAGGATAATCTCGCCGCGCTGAACAATTTGAAGTTCAGCGAGGAAGAGTTGAAAAAGATAGAAGAAATACTGAAATAATGGAATCATGTCATCCTGAGCGAAGCGAAGGATCTCTAACACGATGAAAGAGACTCTTCGCTCAGAGTGATACAAAGGATGTATATGTCCTTCCTCAAAAACCTCTTCAACAGTCCGCCCGCCAAACGAGATGATAAATTCCTCACCCTGCAGGTCAAATGCAACCGCTGTGGTGAGATACTCGAATGCCGCGTGGATACGGACAATGACCTCAGCCTCAACGACGAAGGCGACGGTTACTTCACGCGGAAAATGCTCATGGGAGGCAACCTCTGTTTCCAGCAGATCGAAGTGGAATTAACGTTCGACTCGTCACGTCAATTGATCGAGAAAACCATCAATGGCGGAGAATTCTACAATCGCTAGTCTCAAATTCTCCAATTCTCTATTTCATATGCAGCGATGAGATTGCTTCGTCGTCGCTCCGCTCCTCCTCGCAACGACATAGGTGCCCATGCGTTACACTTCCCCTCCCAACCAGCAAGCCTATTACGAACAAGTCTGGAATCTCGTCCGTCAAATCCCGCGCGGAAAAGTGGCCTCTTACGGACAGATCGCGCTGATGCTCCCTCCGCCCACAGGCGTGGAATTTGATTCGTACAAAGCATTCGGTCCGCGCTGGGTGGGGGGCGCGATGGCGGCTTGCCCCGATGATGTGCCGTGGCATCGCGTCATCAACTCGCAGGGGAAAATCAGCGAACGCCCCGGCGCGGAGAAACAGAGACAGTTTTTGGAGGA